>JANPGB010000173.1:0-2803 GCA_031423695.1 Verrucomicrobiota bacterium | reverse complement strand
GAAACGTTGTCTTAGAAATTCATACGCGGTGTAAACGTTGAGCTTGCGGTAGATCGGCAGGAAGACGGTGCACACGATGATGAGCGCAAGCGGCAGGTTGAAATAATTTTGCATGAAGCCGATGCCGCTTTCAAAACCTTGGCCGGGGATGGAGAGAAACGTGATCGCACTTGCCTGCGTGGCCATCACCGAAATACCGATGGTGCCCCAGCGCGTGGTTTTGCTGCCCTTGAGGTAGGTGTCGAGATGATCGGTGTGGCGCGTGTGCCAGGCGCCGTACGCGGCGATGCCGACCATCGTCACGAGCAGAACAATCCAGTCGAGGGTGTTCATCTTGTAGCGCATGCCTTCCAGCCTGCGGGTTCTGGCGACTTTCCTGTCGCCAGTGATTCATCCGCGCGAAACACGGGACAGGAATGTCCAGTGAACCCGCCGACAGGAATGTCTACGCTGCGATGGATTTGGCGCGCAATAGCAAGTCGCAAGCTCATGCGAAAAGGCGGGCGAAGATCGCAAGCAGCGCCACGACGATGATAAAAACAGCGAACACGAAAAGGTAAACGCCGCGCCAGGTGCGGAAGCCCGGCACGCCGGGAGTCTCGTCTGCAGCTGGGGGTTCGGACGGCGATGACTTCATTTGCCGAGCGAAACGAGATTGGCAAACAGCCGGTAGGCGCCCGGCACGCCGGCGGGCAGCTCGCGGAAAAAGTCCAGGCCGGTATAGACGAAATAGCCCTTGCCATGCTTGGCGATGAGCAGCGCGCCCGACTTGGGCTCCTCGCCCGGATCGGCGCAGGCGAGGATGGGCGTGAAATGCTCGTCCCACTGGTTGGGAAAATAAATGCCGCGTTCCTGCACCCAGCCGTCGAAGTCGGCGGCGGTTATTTTGTTCGGCGTGTTCAGTGCGGGATGATCGGGCGCGAGAAATTTCATCGTGGCGTTCTCGTCGGTCACGCGTTCGCCCGACAACCGCAGGCTGTACGGCGCGAGCTTGTCGGTTTTCAAATCGCCGCCCGGACGGTTGTATTGCTCGATGACATTGCCGCCGGCTTCGACGAACGCGAACAGATCCGGCAGATGCGAAACGAGATCGTTGCGGACGTTGAACGCGCGGATGCCGATGACCACGGCGTCGAAATCCTTCAGACGGTTCGTCGTCAGATCGGAGCCAGTGAGCATGGTGACTTCATAGCCCATCTGCTTCAACGCTTCGGCCACGCTGTCGCCCGCGCCGGGAACGTAGCCGACTTTCTTGCCGCGAATTGCCAGATCAAGCGTAACGGCTTTGATGCGGACGGGCGGTTGCAGCAGTTGCGCGGGAATGTGCGGGTAGCTGATTTCGATGCGCTGGTTGTTGTAAATCTTGTCGCCGATTTTAGCTTGAGCAGTGAGTTTTGTATTCGTGATTCTTGAAGGCGCGGTGACTTTGAAGGAAAACGGTTTGGTTTCGCCGACGGAAGCTAGGCTGAACGATTGGCTCGCCGGAGAAATTTTCCAATCGGCAGGCGCGTTGAGTGAGAGTTCGCCTTTCGTATTTGCACGAGCGGCTTTGATTTCGATCTGAACTTCTTTCGATGAACCAGACGCGAACAATTCCACTTCATTCGAACTTCGCAGAGAAACTGGCGCGACGACTTTCAAGGTGCGGCGTTGTTCGAATTTTTTGAATTCGGTGCCGGCTTGGATGAGTTCAACGGGAAATGTGATGACTGAACCATTAGACTCACCGATTCGAAATTTTGGCAACTGATGATAGTGTTCTGTCAAATGCGCTGGCATCCCTATCAGCTGTAAGTCATCGACGTGATACCTCCCAGCACTCGGTTCTTCGACAAGCCAGAAGGGCTGACTCAAAGGTAAAGGAGAGTTTGTTACAGAGTTGATCTCAAAATCGTAGGCGGATTCAATCGTGGGATTCAGTTTTTGCTCGGGCGAGCCCAGCCAGGTTACTGGAATTTTCGATGTGATGCGGGCGACGACATGCACATTATGGAGTTCTTCAGGAGTTACCTCGCCTTTTGATGTAGTGATTACGACCGAGAGACCGAGGCAGTTTTGAAGAATTTTATCAAGCTGTTTTTGTTTTTCTTCGACTAGCATTCCTTTCGCAAGTGTTGTGAGAATTTTTTTCACTCCGAGTAAAGCCTCCACACTCGCCGACGGATTATTTGTGTCGAACTTCGCAATAATCTCATCCGCTTGTTTTCCGATCTCCGCGCCTCCCGCTACGCGATTCCACGTCGTATCAATGCCGTCCATGATGTCGTTGGTGGCGGGTTCGCCATCGAGGAATTGGAACGACTGATACTGCGGCCCACTGCCTCCACCACCACCGAAATTTCCGAAGCCTTGGCTTTTGTGCATTGCGCGGCTGCGGCCGGCAATTTCGCCGTAGGAAATTCCCAGCACCGGATCGGTGCCGCCGGATTCGATGCGCAGGCCGGCGGAATTTTCCCCGCTGCGATTGCCACCGAAGCGGACGTTTTGCAGCAGGCGTTTCGGCTGCCATGGTTTCAAGTAGTCGAGTTGATCGGGAAACGCTTTCGGATCGCCTGCCAACTTGAAGGCTTCGCCGGCGAGCACTGCGGAGGCGACATGATGGCCGTGTTGTCCGGGAGTTTGTTGCGCGGAAAAACCCGCGACCACCACGTCGGGTTGAAGTGTGCGGATGACACGGACAACATCGGAAAGCACTTCCTGATGATCCCAAATTTTCAGCGTCTCGCGGTAGTCTTTGGAGTAACCGAAATCAATTGCGCGGGTGAAAAACTGCTGGCCGCCATCCAGTCGTCGCGCGGCGAGC
>JANPGB010000172.1:0-3496 GCA_031423695.1 Verrucomicrobiota bacterium | reverse complement strand
AACTGAAGCTGCGCTTAAAATGAGCCGCCGGATGCCAAGACGGATGTCAACTTATTCTTCACTTTTCTTTCGCTCGTCATCCAGCAGATCGCCCGAATCTCAACGACTTTCCCAAAAAACGATTATTCAGACGGGCTCTAAGCAAATCTGGACGCGCCGTGGCGCGACTTGGAGTCGGGCTGCTTCAAGCCGGCCCGGACCGCCGGATAGAGCAGGTTCGTGTTCGCAGTGATCGTGTAGGAGGCGATATTGTTACCGCCATAGACGGCATCGCCAAAGAGTTCAAAGCCGAGAAAGCCGTTGGCAATCTGCAGGGGGTCCTCCCACACAATCACATTGGGGTCCGTGGCGTTGGTGATGAACGCTATCATCATGTTGGTCAGTTGCGGGCTGGCGGCCGCAGCGAAGTTTCGCAGCGCATTGGCGGCCTGGGCACGCACCCAATTATTAGTGTCCGTCAACCGCAGGCTCAACAGCGGCAGTGCCGCGGTGTTCTGCATGTAACCAAGCGTCTGGCAGGCCGCTTCGCGCAGCAGCGCATTGGTGCTGCTGGCTAGGTTCGTCACCATGGAAAAACTGTTGCTGCCATTGGTGCCCAACACGGCCGCCGCCTGTCGCCGCACGATCGGATCATATTCGCTCAACGCGGCGATCAGTTGATTCGTATTATACCCGGCCACAACCCGGTCGAACGCCCCCGCCCAGATGGCATTGGTCACTTTGGTATCGCTCAACCAATTGGTTGAGTTCAAATTCTTGCCAGTGATGAGCAACTGCTGTTTCCCCAGCGCGTAGGTCAGGACGTAGCTCGCGGTGGGATCAATGCCGTTATAGTTGATTGTGTTCCAGTAGTCGTAGGTGTCCGAGCCGCCGTATTGCTCGCTCCCGTCATACACAAACGAACCGTCGCTGCGACGCTCCAAATCTAGATGCCAGCGAATTTCCTTCAGGTAGGCGATCGCGGCGTTGGTGCCACCCATACAGGCAGCCATCGCACCCCACAAATAGCTGAAGCCCTGGCCGGTGTGCCCATACTCCCGACCGTTATAGCCCGCCGTCACCAGCCGCGTCCAATACTCGGTCTCCACTGGCTTGTCGCCCATCATCGCAAACAACAACGCCGTAATCGAATCCTTCCCGTTGCTGGCATGAAGATATCCTGGCTCATGTTCACCGTAGGGAATACCCCCTTTCTGCACGTAGTAGCCAAAGAATTTCGCCGCCCGATCCATCGCCGCTGGAATCTCCGGGTCCACCGTGCCGGCGCTCGCCACAATTGCTTTTTTGCCCATCGCAATCGCCAGATTAGCGACCAACCCGCAGGAGTTGACCGGGCCGTAGGGCGGGATCGTCCCATGCAGATTGCCGTTGGCATCCAGCAGCGAACAGCCGTGACCCATCGTGCCATACCGGCCCTGACCTTGCGCCAGGCCCAGCGTAAATTGATTGATGGCGCGCAGCACATTGGTGTCGCCGGTGAGCATGTAATACTCGGCGAGAAACACGCCGTTGTAACCCCAGCCCCACACGTCCATGCCGTGGCCATAGCCATTGGGCTGCCCGCCGCCCACCGGTGCGGTATAGGTCAGCGATATGTTAGTGGGTGCAATCGTGCGGGCATAAGTTTGCACTTGAGGCAGATAATTTGTATTGCCGCTCGCCAGCAACGCCAGCGCCAACGTAGGAGGCCCGGGATAGCCATTCTCATGGCCATTTTAGGTGGCGATGGATTCATTTGCGATGATGTTGCAGGCATTGGACAGAATGATCGCGGATTTCGGGCAATCATACGGTGCCGTGGCGCTGTAGGCGGCGTTCGTCAGCCCCAACTGAAGTGTCACATCCGTCGTGACGCCCGCACGCCAGCGCTTGATGTTCAATTTGCCGTCGCCCGCTTCGGCAGCACCGATGGCCCAGCCCAAACTTTTGCGAACATCATTGGTGGCGGAATAAGTCCACGCCGTCACGGGCGTGCCCGCTCCCGTGCTCAATCCCAGAATCACATCGTTGCTGGCCATGATGCCGGACGCCGGCGTGCCGCTGCCCACGGCGACAACTAATAGCTGCCAACTGCCCGCCGTCATCGTCCCCAACTCGCCGGCGGTATTATGCGGGTCGCTCAACATCCATCCGCGCATTCCGGTGGGACCGAGATTGTAGTTCTTGAGGGTGTTCAGCGAGGCCAGATTCGCCGTGGTCAAATCCTGCGGTGCCGCCTGAACCCAGGTGGAAAAGCCCAGCAGCAACGCCAAAGCGACGAAGGGGAAAGATCGAGCCGGTGAATTGGGGGGCAGCATAATCAGCATATTTATTAAGTCACAAGTTTGGAACTGGGATGTGCAGTGCGACGGCACGGAACGGGGCGACCCAGCGTGCGAGAGCACGGGCACAGCAACGGCAATGAGGCGCAGGGTTCAAGAATGAATATTACCCGGCCACTTTAACACGACCGGGGGATGAGGGACGACTGCCATTTTGCGTTCGATACAGTGCCATTTTACGTTGATTGGACTTGGGTAACTCGGAAACTGGGGGTGGAAAATTCAAAATAACCGCGCTAACGGAACGTGGACGCTGTTTTTTGCCGACTTGGCGGGCGGCAACACGAGCACATTGAACGGCTGGAGCCTGGACATCACGGCGGTGCCGGAACCTGTCAACGTGGCGCTGGGAATATTCGGGGTCGTGTTGGTCGGGGGCGGTTTCGCCCGCCGGCAGGGGTGGCTGGGTAAATCATCGGCGCTTTGAACTTGTGCCGCCCGCCGAGATCGTTCTTCCGGGCGGAGTCTGGCCGGCGAACCTACGGTGGTTCGATGCACGGAAGCGACACGAGTTGGAGTATTGGGAACGGCCATTCGTCAGCCAGTGCAAAGACCGGTCGGCAGACCCGGTTAATGGCGATAAGAACTTCGTGACGGGTTTGGGTTCCCGTCACCAAGACCGGATCGTGGGTTCCGGTTTGGGTTGAGTGGCGGTGCTATTGGGTTGGCACCGCCACTTTTTTAACCAAGGACGTTTCCAAAAATCGGACTGTAAGCCGCAGCGCGGTGGAAGAGCGGGCTGGATCACCGCGACTTCGCCCGCTTCCGCGCCTGTGGTGAGGCGAGTGACTGACGCCCCGCCACCTGTTGCCGACGCCAGGTTTTCGGGCTGCGGCCAAGGAGCTTGCGGAAGGTGCGGAAAAGATGGCTGGGGCGGGAAAAGCCGGTCAGCGCGGAGACTTCGACGACCTTCAATTCCGTAGTGGTGAGCAACCGCTTGACGTGTTCCATTCGCAACAGCGTGATTTCCTCGTTCAGGCTCCGTTTCATTTCCCTGCGGAAAGCGATTTCCGTGAAGCATGGCGCTATCGAGATTGGGTCGTCAAAGCCTTCAACCAAGATCTCCCTTACGATCAATTCGTCCAGCGCCAAATCGCAGGCGACTTATTACAGCCCGCCGACAAGACTCAGCTCGACGCCGATGCGCTGGTCGCGACCGGAATGCTCGCCATTGC
>JANPGB010000171.1:0-1954 GCA_031423695.1 Verrucomicrobiota bacterium | reverse complement strand
CTCCTCGGCGAACACCTTGGCAAACGCCTTCACCCCGGCCCCGCCCGTGTGAACGAGCGTGCCGTCAATGTCGAACAGAACCAGACGAATCATGCGGGAGAATTTAGAAAGCGCGGCGGGCAATGGCAATCCGAACTGTGGGCGGGCGGCCGGAAATTCGCCCGCCGGCGCGCGGTCGTGTCGCAGCCCCGGCGCAGCAGTGGCAGGCGACCGAAGCCCGCGACAACCGTCAGGACTTCGGGGGTTTGAACTTGATGCCCGGCGCCGGGTCGGGGTTAATCTTGCGTGCTTGAACATTATCGGGCAATTACTCGTCCAACCAACTCGAACTATGAAAACATCGAAAACCCTTTGCTCGCTGGCTGCCCTTGCGGTCGCCGGAATTCTCACCGGGTGCGCCTCCTCCGGCGTGAAACACGCCTCCGGCCGCCCCGCCACCGAAATTCGTCCCGATGACCCCGGCTATGTCGACGGCACGGGCGTGGAATCGCAGGATCTCATCCGCGTGACTGACAAGATGGCGCACGGCATTCTGGGCGTCCCGCAGATCGTCAACGCGCGCGGCACCCCGCGCATCGTGCTGGATCCGGTCATCAACAACACCCGTTTCCCGATCAACAAGGACATTTTCCTGACGCGCATCCGCACGCAGCTGAACGGCAAGGCGGCGGGCAAGGTAGTTTTCCTCGCGCGCGACCGGATGGCCGCGCTGGAACACGAACGCGCGCTCAAGCAATCCGGCCAGGTTACGTCGAGTTCTGATCCGAACGTGGTTGAGTTCAAGGGCGCGGACTTTTTCCTGACCGGCAAACTGGAGGGCCTGTCCACGCGCACGAGCGCCGGCACGAGCGACTACGTCCTGTACAACTTCCAACTGATTGACGCGCGCACCAGCGACATCATCTGGGAAGACTCGGCGGAAATTAAGAAGCAGGGGCTGGAGGATGCGGCGTATCGATAACTTCTCAACGTGGGGAAAAACAAAAATAAAACTCTGGCGCTTTTGCTGATCGGAGGAATCGCTTGCCAGTACTTAACCGGCTGCGGCCCTAATGAGAGAACTGAGCCTCTGGGCAGCGGTTACGAAGAGGTGGTCTATATCCGTCAGCACATCAGTGAACCGGAATCACATCAAATCACACTTCAATATCGTGGCTCAGAGGGTCGGCGCGTGATGGTATGGGCTTCAATCTACAATGCTATCGTCAAAAACGATGTTGCTGTGTTTATTGGGCACGATGTCAATTACGATTCAAAATTGTTTACTGTCAAGGCACCGGAGTTGCCGATGGACATTACTTCTGAAGTCTTGCGACGCTGGTCGCAAAGTTCAGGCAAAGATTTTGCGGAAGCTTTGAAATTTGGAAATGTTGGTTTCATCCACGATAATGGAACTACAATCCAAGTGACGTTCACCTTCTGGGGTCAGAAATACGAAACTTGGCCTAGGGAATTCCAGTTGGATTCAAAAATGATTTCGGAAATCATGCACGACGTGAAGGGAAAGGGTGTGGTCCGCAAGACTTCTGTGTACGGCAAATCTTACAGTTTTTTGGAAAAAGAGGTTAAGCCGGAAGTTCAAAAGTAAAAGCGGTTTCATGAAAACTATTTGGACATTTTCATTTGCAGCTTTCCTCATTGCCCTTACCGGCTGCGTCACCCGAACCCGCGTCGTCCACTTGTCCGGCAACATCATGGTGGACGGACCAATGATGATCACAAACGGCCCGCCGCAGGACAAAGTCCTCTGGCAATACCGCACTGCCGCCGCAGCGATGCGCCGTGGGCAGTTCGCCGAGGCGAAGCAGTTGCTCGATGACGCGCTGCTCACCACCGGCGGCATTTCCACCGACAAAAGCGCGCGGCTGGCCCGCAGTTATTTTCATCCCGAATCCCGCAAGACCTTCATCGGCGAGCCGTACGAACGCGTGATGGCGTATTATTATCGCGGCAT
>JANPGB010000170.1:0-10643 GCA_031423695.1 Verrucomicrobiota bacterium | reverse complement strand
GCGACAGCGTTTGGACTGCGGTGACTTCAGCACCGCTTTCGCCCGCGCGAGAATCTTTCACCATTCCAAGCTCGCCGCCGGCACCAAAGCGCCGCTGAAGCCGGCGCACTCCCGACGCTTCGCGCGGTTCGTGAGTTGTGGCAGTCGTGCTTCGGGATCCGTGTCCATCAATTCAATCTCGCGCTTGAGCTCTTCGTTTTCGAGCTGCTTGCGTTCGAGATCCAGCTGGATGGCTTGCTGCAACGTAAGTTCGCAGAGGTCACATTCCTCGAGACAATCCTTGACCATCACAACCGCATGTCGTGACTTGAGCTTGTCGCCGGGTTTTCCGCATTGATTTCTTGCACGACCCAGACTGGCTTTGCATACTTCGATCCGCTTTTAAATTATGAACACTGCACCCATTCGCGTAGCCATCACCGGCGCGGCCGGCCAAATCGGTTATTCACTCCTGTTCCGCATCGCCTCTGGCGCGATGTTCGGACCGAACCAGCCCGTCATCCTGCACCTCATCGAAATCCCCGATGAAAAAGCCCTGAAGGCGCTCAACGGCGTCTGCATGGAACTGGACGACTGCGCGTTTCCCCTGCTCAAGGGCATCGTCCAGACTTCCAGCCTCGACGAAGGTTTCAAAAACGTGAACTGGTGCCTGCTGGTCGGCGCCCGGCCGCGCGGTCCCGGCATGGAACGCAAAGACCTCCTTACCGCCAACGGAAAAATTTTCACCAGCCAGGGCCAGGCCATTGCCAAGAACGCGTCCAGCGATGTCCGCGTCCTCGTCGTCGGCAATCCTTGCAACACGAACTCGCTGATCGCCATGAACAACGCCAAGGGCCTGCCCAGCGACCGTTTCTTCGCCATGACGATGCTCGACGAGAACCGCGCCAAGACGCAGCTCGCCAAGAAAGCCGCCGTGGACATCACCGCCATCAGCAACCTCGCCATCTGGGGCAACCACAGCTCCACGATGTATCCCGATTTCTTCAACGCGAAGATCGCCACGCGCCCCGTGACCGACGTGATCGGCCATCGCGAATGGCTGGAGAAGGATTTCATCTCCACCGTCCAGAAGCGCGGCGCGGCCATCATCGAGGCGCGCGGCCTGAGCAGCGCGGCCAGCGCGGCCAACGCCGTCGTGGACACCGTCCGCAACCTCACCACGCCGACGAAGTCCGGCGACTGGTTCAGCGTCGGCGTCTGCACGCCTGGTGATTACGGCATCGAGAAGGGGTTGATCTTCAGCTATCCGATTCGCAGCGACGGCAAGAAGTGGGAGATCGTCCAGAACGTGCCGCTGAACGAATTCAGCCGCGCGAAGATCGCCGCGACCGAAGCCGAACTGAAGGAAGAAAAAGGCATGGTCAGCGATCTGTTGCCGAAGTAATCCATCAGGAACTTGCAAGGCGGGCTGCATTGGCGGCCCGCCTTTTTCGTTGGAATATGTTTTTGAAAACCGATGGAGGTAGAACTCCTCGCGCTGCGAGGAGTCAGCGCCGCGTTCAGCGGTGCAACGCCGGGCTGATCACGCGACTTTGCCGAAGCCCGGGTCGCCTGCGCTGCGCAGGCGAGGCGGTCGCAGCGCGACCGCCGCTACCAATTCCAGTTTTGTCGCAGACACAACCCCCCTCTTCATTTACCAGACTGCTGAAATGAAACCGCTCGCTGACTGCAAGCTTTACGCCTTCGTGAACACAGCCTACCTGCATGGCCGTGCGCCGGAGTGGGTCGCGCAGCAACTTTGCGACGGCGGCGCGGACTTGATCCAGCTCCGTGCGAAGCATTCGCCGATGGCGGAAGTCCGGCGCATGGCCGAACAGATTCTGCCGGTGACGCACGCGGCGAACGTCGGGCTGGTTATCAACGATCACTTGGAAATCGCTCGCGATCTGGGCGCGGAACTCTGCCATCTCGGGCAGGAGGATTTTTTTGAGGCGGGACACAAACACATTTCTGAACTCCAAACTCCAAGTTCCAAACTCCAAATCGGACTTTCGACTCACGCGCCTGACCAGGCCATCCGCGCGCAGGGGGGTGGTGCGGATTACATCGCGATCGGCCCGGTTTACGCCACCGGCACCAAGCCCACGGCCAAACCGGTGACGCTCGAATACGTCCGCTGGGCGGCGGCGAATGTGACGGTGCCGTGGTTTGCCATCGGCGGCATCAACCTGCAAAATCTTGATGAAGTTCTGGCGGCGGGCGCGCAGCGCGTCTGTGTGGTCTCGGCGATCCTGAACGCGGACGATATGGCGAAGGCCTGTGCGAAATTTCGCCACCGACTGGGTTAAACATTCAGCGTGCTTGCCTCTCAGCGTCTGTTTGCTACCTTCCGCGCCACTAGAAACCAAAAACTCGAAACCAACTTAAATGAGCGTTTTAATCGTCGGCACCACGGCACTCGATTCCATCAAAACCCCGAAGGCGGAGAACCCGCGTCTGCTCGGCGGTTCGGCCAGCCACGCGGCGGTGGCCGCGAGTTTTTTCGCGCCCGTCAAGCTGGTCGGCGGCGTCGGTGAGGACTTTCCGAAAAAATACGTCGAGCTTTACCGCAAGCATAAGATTGACCTCGCCGGTTTGCAGAGTTTGCCGGGCAAGACGTTTCACTGGTCGGGCGAATACGAGGTGAACATGAACAACCGCCGCACACTCGCCACCGAGTTGGGCGTCATTGAAACATACTCGCCGGTGGTGCCCAAGGCCTACCAGTCGTCGCCATTCGTGCTGCTTGCGAACATCGCGCCGGCGTTGCAGAGCCGGGTGCTGGATCAAATCGCGCGCCCGAAGTTCGTGGTGGCCGACAGCATGGACCTCTGGCTGAACATTGCGCTGGCGGATTTGCTCAAGCTGCTCAAGCGCGTGGACGGCTTTGTGTTGAACGACAGCGAGGCGCAGTTGCTGACCAAGGAGGACAACGTCTTCAACGCGCTCAAGAAGATTCATCAGCTCGGGCCGAAATACGTCATCGTCAAGCAGGGTTCGCACGGCTCGATTCTTTCCAGCCCCAAAGGCCTGTTCATCTGCCCGGCGTATCCGTTGAAGAAAGTCGTGGATCCGACCGGCGCGGGCGATTCCTTTGTCGGCGGCTTGATGGGTTATCTTTCGACGGCGAAAGGCTCGGTGGACGCGAACATCCGGCGCGCGATGGTCTATGGCAGCGTGACGGCGTCGTTCTGCTGCGAAGGCTTCGGTTTGAACTGCACCACAAAAACCAAACGTGCCCAGATCAACCAGCGCTTGAAGGAACTGGAAAAGATGGTGAAGTTTTAAGGTGCCGCCAAAAGAAACTCTTTCGCGGCGACGTAATCTTTCGGGGAAACTTGAACGCGAACATAACCGTACGTATTCAAGTTCCACGTCACCGCTTGCATCAAGAATTGATCGGGAATAAACGCGTAAATCCCGGTTGAATCGAGCTGGCTCACGATCACCTCCGCTTCCAACAAAGTGCGGCAGCTGGTCAGCACAACCAGGTCTTTCAGCATGTCCGCAGGCGTGAGCGGGACGAATTCTTGTTCGCTTAGTTGAAAGGATTGCGCCGGTGGTTCCATGCGCGGCACCTCGCTATTGACTCGCTTGAAGTCGGACGTTCCACACTCCGAACATTGCGCCGCACCGTCGGCGATGCCCCGTCCGCAATAGGCGCAGGTTTTCATCTTTAACTCACAAACTTCGGCTCGTGCACCGTCCCCAGCCCGTGCTTGCGGAGCAGCTCGATGAACTTCTTCAGTCCGCGCTTCTCGTCCGTGCCGAGATGGAAGTGGATGTGCCAGCCCAGGTAATCCTGCCGAAATTCCAAGGTGTATTCCGTGCGGCTGGCGATGATGTGTTCGAGCGTGTCGAGTCCGAAGGCCTTGGCCTCGGTCAGATGGCGGCGCAATTCGGAATTCGCAATCCCCCGCCGCAACGCCCACACGGCATACACAAACGGCAGCTTGGTCAGTTCAAACCACGCCGCGCCCAGATCCATGATTTCGTGCTCGTGCGGGGCAAACAAAAAATCCAGCGCCGGATCGCCGATCAGCAGCACGAAATCCTTTTCCCGGGCGGCCTCATAATTTTCCAGCGGTTTGAACTCCGGCTTGAACCCGCGCTCGGCCAGCAGCACTTTCAACAGGTTCACACTCGTCAACGAAGCCGGGTCACAGAAAACTTCCTTCACTTCTTCGATCGGCCTTCGATGCGCGAGCAGCACGCTTTTAACTTCACCGAGCGACGCGATGGCGACCCCGTCCAGCACGTCGTAGCGGTCATGGAACAAAACCTCCGTCACGCTCACGAGCGCGGCGTCCAACTCATCGCGTTGCAGCATGGCCGCCAGTTTGGAGGGGACGTCGAAATGAATTTCCTCCTCCAGGCCGCGCGTGAGCGGCACGGCGTTGAGATAGCGCACCGAGCCGACGCGGAACGGCGCGAGCGAGCGCTCCAGGCCGAACTCGCGCTCGCGGTTCGCGAGGATCAGGTCGCGTTCCAGCCGGTGGGCGATTTCCTCCGGCGGTTCCGGCGGGGCCATGCGGAGTTTGGGCGGGTTTTCTGGCGGCATTTCAACAGGTGCGGCTAGGGGCTTGGGTTTGGCTGAACCGGGTCGGGCGGTTGCGGACTGCCTGTCCCGGGATGGCGGCGAACGTAGCCCAGTTCTCTGTAGATTGTCAGATCATGCGGAATGACCGAGCGGCACACGGAGCCGGCGGCATCTTTGGAAAGGATGGTGGCCCGGATTTCGGTGGGCTGGCGCCGCCGGAAATAGGAGGCGCTAGTGTCGAGAAAAACCACGATCTCCTTATGCGGCGCCAGGAAGGCGATATGGCGGAACAGCGGCAGTGCGGAAATCGTTTTGGTGCCTTCCACGCCGGTGAACTGCCGATTGAACTTGATGGAGACATCGTACGCCGGCCGGGCGCTGATGTTTTTGATCGCGATGAAAAGCAACCCGTCCTCGAAGACAAAATCCACGATCACCACCGGCTCGCGTTCGCGGGACTTCATGTCGCGTTGCGTAGCTAGGCCAGGTCAAAGCCTTCGTGCGCGATCTCGAGCGTCTCAATCGCCACCTCGCTGGCTTTGGCGTTCAGCGCCGGCCCCTCCCATTTGCAGGGCCAGCCCTCGCGGAAACTCCAGCGGAGGACTTCCTGGCGGCTGTCATCCAGCAGGATGATGGAGAGGTTCGCGCGGCGCACTGCTCCGTCAATGACGGTTTTGCGCCAGTCCCACAGCGAGCGGTCCTTGGTCAGGCCGCGCTTGAGCACGAGGTTGGAGTATTTGGTGAGGCCCGGCAGTTTGCGGGGCGGCGTCCGGTCGCTGCCTTCGCGGTACTCAATCACGGCCGTCTCGGTCGTCAGTCCGCTTACTTCGCTGAAACCGGCCTTCACCGCGCCGTCAATCTCCAGCAGGAAATTGAACCGGCCGTAGGGATCGTTGCGTGTGTTCTTTGCCATAGCTGCGAATGTCGGCAATCCGGGCCGCAAATTCCAATCATTTCTTTCAGCACCGCACGCCGGATTTCGCCTCACCTGGTCTTGAGCCGCAGCACCGTGATGGAATACGGAGGGAATGGGCGGGTGAATTCAGCGCTGAGTCCTTCGGCCGTGGTGGTGACTGGCACGATCTTGTTTGGCTCGGTGATGGAGTTGGTGTCTTCCGGTGCGCCGGCGCTGAGAACGATGGCCTCACCGTTGGGTTCAATCTGGGAAACGCCGCCGATCTCCAAATGAACGGCCTGCTCGGTGCCGCCGCTGTTCACGACTTTCAAAATGATCGTTCCGCTCTTCACGTCGCGCGTCGCGTTGTAGAACAGCGTCGGCACTTTTTGAAGCGGCGGGAGATTTGTCTGCGTCACTCCGCCGCGTCGCGAAGCCGGCGGCTGCCAGTCGCGCGTCGGCAAATTTTCGCAGACCACCGGCAGCACCACGTCGCCGCGGTTTTGGCTGAACATCTTCTGGGCGTAATACGCCGGTGAGCCGTAGCTGCTCATGGCATCGTAGCCGATCAGGTCGGTGCGCCATTGCATTGCGCCTGGATTCACGTTCACAAACAGCGGCGCGTAGCAGTGCATGACGACAAGGTCTGAGTTGCGTTCCAGGCCCGTCATCCAGGCGGCGTCGCCCAGCGCGGCGTTCATGTTCGGAGTCGGCGCGCCTTCGCGCGTGGCCCACTCGCCGACGAAGATTTTCGGTCCGTTGCGATCCGTCTTGTCGTAATGATGCGTGTCGGACTGCATCTGCATCGAACTGCGATAAAAATGATCGTCCATCACATCCGGCCGGCGGCTGGCGACCTTGGTCGTGGCGATGACTTGCAGTTTGGGATGCCGGGCTTTGATCGCGTCGTAGATTTGCGCGAAGCGTCCGTCGTAGCTGCCCGAGCGGTCGAACCAGTCTTCGTTGCCGATCTCGACGTATTCCAGCGGGAACGGCGCGGGATGCCCGTCCTTCGCGCGACGCGCGCCCCACTTCGTGCTGGTGTCGCCGGTCACGTATTCAATCTCATCGAGCGCGTCCTGCACGTACGGCTCCAGATCGGGGCCGGGTTTCACATACTGGCCGCGCAGGGAATAGCCGGCATAGACCGCCAGCACCGGCTGCATGTGCAAGTCCTCGCACCAGTTCAAAAACTCCAGCAGGCCCATGCCGTCGGTGGACCAGTAACGCCAGCCGTCGTTCATGTGGCCGGGCCGCCCGGAAATGTCGCCGATGGTTTTCTTCCAGTCGAAGCGCGTGGCGATGGTGTTGCCTTCCAGATAATTTCCGCCGGGAAAACGCAGGAACGACGGCTGCATGTCCGCGAGCAGTTGCATAAGGTCCGGGCGATTTCCGTTTGCGCGGTTCTTGAACGTCGGCGGAAACAGCGACACCTGGCTGAACCAGATCGTGCCGGGCTTTGCGGTCGAAATAACCAGCCGGTTCTCCTTCGACGGCGCGACGTTGCCCGTCGTCAAAGCGACTTCATACTTCTGCCACTTCTTGGAAAGTTTTGGAACTTGCGCGCTGGCCAACGTCAACGTGGCTTCACCCAACTTCCATTCATACGCCGACGATATTTTGGAATCCGTCGGGGTGGAAAGTTTTAGGTTGTTCGTGTCGAGCACGCTGACGAGGCTGACGGCCAGCGGGCCGCCGGAACTTTTCGCCTTCGCATAAAACGACGCATGATAAGTCGTGTTCGGTCGGAGCGGGATGCCCCAGAAGCCGCCGTTGGCAAGGCCCGCCGGTGATTTTTTCGCCGCCTTGCTCGCGTCCAGTTTCAAGCTCAGGTTCAGCGCGGCATTGAGCGGCTGGTTGGTGTCGAGCGCAATGGCCGCGCCGCCGACGGTGTTCCAAAAGAGCGCGTTCGTGGGACTCGCCTTGAAGGTGCGGTTGCGGATCAACTCGCCGTAAAGCCCGCCTTCGTAGGAATAATTGATCTCCTCGGTCATCAACCCGTAAAGCTGCGGACTGACCTTCGCGGCGACCTGGTCGGCGCTGATCTTCAACACGGTCACCGGGTTCGCCGGCTGCGCGGGCGACCAGCTTGCGGACAAACTTGCCAAGATCATGCCGAGGCAAAGCGGCCGGAGGTTTTTCGTCAGGGAGCGGTTTGGTTTCACGTCCGAAACATTGGTCGGCCTGCCGCTGAAAGTCCATTTGAAATCCGTTGCCTCTGAGACGGTGCTGGTGGACCACCCAACTGTGCAGCCGCAAAATCTCCCTCACGCGCACGGTGGTGCGCCGGGTAAATCCCCTGTGGACTTTGACACGCAACTCCACTAGATAAACCGCGACTTATGGCGCGCAAAACCTATCCACCAAACCCGGCCCGGCCCGGTTGCAGCCGGGGCGCTTGATTGATGCCTGCGTCAACCAACACCGCCCAGCTTCATGCCACGCTGAAAAAATATTTCGGCTTTGACTCCTTCCGCCCGTTGCAGGAGGAGATCATGCACGATGCGCTGGCGGACCGGGACGTGTTCGCTGTGCTGCCCACGGGCGGCGGCAAATCGCTGTGCTTTCAGCTGCCCGCGCTCGTCCGGCCCGGACTTACCGTGGTCGTGTCGCCGCTGATCGCGCTGATGAAGGATCAGGTGGATGCGCTCCAGGCGGCGGGCGTGGCGGCCACGTTTTTGAATTCGTCGCTCGCGGCGGGGGAGTCGCGTCCGCGATTGCGCGGGCTGCACAACGGCGAATATCGTCTACTGTACGTCGCGCCGGAGCGGCTGATGTTGTCGGGCTTTCTCGATGACTTGAAGAAGTGGAACGTGAACCTGTTCGCGATTGACGAGGCGCACTGCATCAGCGAATGGGGCCACGATTTTCGCCCGGAGTACCGGCAGATTGCTTCGTTGCGCCAGCATTTTCCAAACGTCCCGGTGATGGCGCTCACAGCCACGGCCACCGAACGGGTCCGCGAGGACATCGTCAAACAGTTGCATCTGCGCGAGCCGGCGTGCTACGTCGCGAGCTTCAACCGGCCCAATCTCACCTACCGCGTCTCGGCCAAGTCCGGTTCGTACGAACAGATTCTCGCCTTCATCCGTGCCCGTCCGCGTGAGAACGGCATCATCTACTGCCAGGCGCGCAAGACGACGGAAGACCTCGCGAGCAAGCTCACCGCCGACGGCATCAAGTCCGCGCCCTATCACGCGGGCCTCACGCCAACGGAACGCTCGGCGAATCAGGAGGCGTTCCTGCGCGACGAAATCCGCGTGGTCTGCGCGACGATTGCTTTCGGCATGGGCATCAACAAACCCAACGTGCGCTTCGTGATCCACTACGATTTGCCAAAGAACATCGAGGGCTACTACCAGGAGACTGGACGTGCGGGCCGCGACGGTTTGCCGAGCGAATGTCTGCTGTTGTTCAGTCCCGGGGATCGCATCAAGCAGATGCGGTTCATTGATGAGAAGCCCGATCCCAAGGAGCGCGAGATTGCGCGGGCGCAACTGGAGCAGATCATTCATTACGCCGAGGTCGGGACGTGCCGGCGGGAATTCCTGCTGGGATATTTCGGGGAAAGGTATGTGGCGCAGGCTTTCCAGCCTGCGGGTTCAGGCGACTTTCCAGTCGCCAGTTCTGAAAACTCCGGGCTGGAAAGCCCGGAGAACCCGCAGTCTGGAAAGACTGCGCTACAAGTAAACTGCGAGGGCTGCGACAACTGCCTTGCGCCACGCCAGACTTGGGACGGCACCGTGGCCGCGCAGAAATTTCTGTCGTGCGTGTACCGCATCCGGGAGAAAAGCGGTTTCGGCATGGGCATCGGACACATTGTCGAGGTTCTGTGCGGCGCGGAGACGGAGAAGGTCCGCAAGTTTGGCCACCACGAGCTTTCCACCTACGGCATCGGCAACGAACACTCCCGCGCGGAGTGGGGCGCGGTCGGGCGTGAGTTGGTGCGGTTGGGGTTCCTGTTTCAGAACACGGAGAAGTTCAGCACGGTTGAATTGACTGACGTGGGTCGGACCGCGCTCAAATCGCGCCAGAAGATCACGCTGACCAAACCCGTCACCGCGCCGGAAGCGGCGAAGCATCGCGCGGGTGAAATCGCCTGCGACGAGGCGTTGTTCGACGTTCTTCGCGCTTTGCGCAAGCAACTCGCCGACGAACGCGCAGTGCCATCCTACATTGTGTTCTCCGACGTGGCGCTGCGGCAGATGGCGCGGTTTTATCCGGCGAGCGACGCAGAGTTTGCTCGCATCAGCGGCGTGGGTGAAAAGAAATTGAAGGAGTTCGGCACGGTTTTCCTGGCGACCATCGCGGGCTATCTGCAAACCAACGCTCGACAGATTTTCGCCGACGATTCCTTGGCGGAACCGGTCGCCGCTCCGCCGCAGCGTTCCAAACTCACGGACACGGTGCGCGAGACGCTTCATTTTTTCCGGCAGGGCAAGGACGTGCCGACCATCGCCAGGATTCGCGGTTGGAAGGAGAGCACGATCTACGGTCATCTCGACGAAGCGATGCAGGCGGGCGAGGTGGTTGACTTGAATCAGTTGTTTTCAGCCGAGGCGCAGCGGGAGATGGCGGCGGCGTTTGCAACGTATGGTTTTGGGAATCTGCCGGGGGTGATTGAGTCTTTGGGCGGTCGTTACCTCGGCGGCCAATGCCGCGCTTACCGGACGGCGGTGCAAAGGCAGGGGAGGAAATCTTAGGTGGCGCTCGGCGCGCTTGCGCCGGGCAACCGGCCCGTTCAGGGCCGGAATGTCTTTGGAAGAACCTTGCGCCGAGAAAAGGCGTTGCGTCGCTGCACGCGGCGCTTGGTTGGCGCAAGCGCGCCAATCCCTACCTTAACTCTCGATCACGTTGATCTCGACCGGCTCGACGCTCACGCCAATTTTTTCCAGCCACTTGATCGCCGCTTTCACTTCTTCGCGAGTGCCGTCCACTTCCAGGCAGACAATGCCGATCTCGTCGGTGACGCTGCATTGGCGGATGTTGGTGGTGACTTTGAATTTCTGGCCGAGCTGCCAGATCAATGGTTGTTGAATCAGCTTGGGCGGATACATCAGCCAGAGACGGCGCTGGGTGGGTGTGGTCTGCTTGGTGCGCGTGGCGGGTTTGGATTTGGTGGCCATGACTCGTGCTTTCTAGCCTCCCGCAATCGCCGAAATGATGCTGATTTCGTCGCCGTCTTTGAGCGGAGTCTCGCGGTTTTTAAGGAAGCGGATGTCCTCCTCG
>JANPGB010000169.1:0-2171 GCA_031423695.1 Verrucomicrobiota bacterium | reverse complement strand
TGCGGACGTTCAAGAAGTAAGGCAACGTCTCAATAGGCAGCGATGGAATTGTCCGAACGCCCCCTCATCCCGGCCTTCTCCCCCGGTGGGGGAGAAGGTGCCCGCAGGGCGGTTGAGGGGGTGGCCTGCCAATCTACCGATTCTCCTAGAGCAATGGGATAAGCTCCCCGGCTTCGATGTGATTTGCGGTGCTCCGCTGAAAAGATCCGGTTTTGGGTAACCGGTGGTTGGTTTCGGCGGGGCGTCGCTTCACTCGAAAACGCTTTTGCCGCGCGCGCCGCTGGTGCAAGCTGGCGCGAACGGCATGACTATCGCGATCATCGGACTGGGCTACGTCGGCTTGCCGCTGTGCCTGCAATTTGCGCGCAGCGGCGTGCGGGTGCTGGGGTTGGACATTGATGCCAAAAAAGTTTCCACGCTCAACGCCGGTCGCAGCTACATCAAACACATTCCCGCCGGAGAAATTCAAAAGCTCATTGGTGTTGGAAAATTTTCGGCGGCGACGAATTTCAGCGAAATTAAAAATGTCGAAGCCATCCTCATCTGCGTTCCCACGCCGTTGAAAAAAAATCGTGCGCCGGATCTTTCCTTCGTCCTCAACACCGGCAAGAGCATCGCGAAACATCTGCAACGCGGGCAGCTCGTCGTTCTCGAATCCACGACGTATCCCGGCACGACGGAGAATGAATTGCGCGCCGTGCTGGAACGCGGCTCGGGGCTGAAAGCCGGCAAAGATTTTCACCTCGCCTTCTCACCGGAGCGCGAAGACCCCGGCAATCCGAAGAGCAACGTCGCGGAGATTCCCAAGGTCATCGGCGGTTACACGCCCGACTGCCTCACGGCGGCGGTGAAAGTTTATTCCCGCGCCATCCGCGCGCTGGTTCCCGTCGCGAATTGCCGCACGGCGGAAGCGGCGAAGCTGCTCGAAAATGTCTTTCGCAGCGTCAACATCGCGCTCGTCAACGAACTCAAGGGCGTTTATACCGCGATGGACATTGATGTCTGGGATGTCATCGCCGCCGCGCGCACCAAGCCGTTTGGGTTCATGCCGTTTTATCCCGGCCCCGGCTTGGGCGGACATTGCATCCCGATTGATCCGTTTTATCTCGCGTGGAAAGCGCGGCAGGTCGGGCAGGAAACGCGCTTCGTGGAACTCGCCGGGGAGATTAATCGCGCCATGCCGGCGAAAGTCGTCACGCGCGTCGGCCAAGCGCTGGCGGCGCAGAAAAAATCTTTGCGCGGCGCGAAGGTTTTGATTCTCGGCCTCGCTTACAAGGCGAATGTGGAGGACGACCGCGAATCACCGAGCTACGCGTTGATGGACTTGCTCGCGGCGCGTGGCGCGAAAGTTTCCTACTACGACCCGCATGTTCCCGTCATCAAGCCCACGCGCGAACATCCGCATTGGGCGGGGACGAAATCGGTGAAGTGGAATCGCCAAACCATTTCGGCTTTTGATGCCGTGCTCATTTCCACGGCGCACGGTGCGGTGGATTACGCGCAACTGGCGGCTTGGGCAACGCTCATTGTGGACACGCGGAACGTGATGGCGGGAATCACTACGACGGATGGAAAAATTTGGAAGGCGTGAGGCCTATCTCTGTATTAGGCCGCGTTGCGTGGATCAAACAGTGAAATCTCATGGCAAAACAAATGTATGCGACCCTCCTCGTAGTCGCCAACCTCGAAGCGAAGCCCCTCCCAGCCTCACTCCCGAATACTCTGAAAGTAGAGGCCCGTAATCTGGCCAAACCCTGAGAACGAATCGACGGAGACGCGGTGAAACCGGATGCCAACCTGAGCGTGCGGTGCGTCGAGTTCCTTCATCACAAGCTCAATGTCGCTCCACTGGAGACCATCCTCGCACCGCACGAAGTAACAAAACGAGTGAACGAAACTGAAATGGCAAAGAGGACGACCTGCGAGGATGGCTACGACCTGCTCGAAGCCCTGAAGCTCCGAAATCTTGATGTCTTGGGCGTTGGTGGTCATCACGTGTCGAGCGGCCTAACGACCCAAGCTCAGCAACCCGGCGCACGGGACGCAACGATTGCAAACCGCGACGCCATGCCGGGTTCGCTGCAGCGCATGGTTAGACGGCGTCGGATTCATAACTGACCTTCCGTGATGGCGGTAAATACGCGCTCGATTTCGATAACTAGCGATTGCCG
>JANPGB010000168.1:0-2682 GCA_031423695.1 Verrucomicrobiota bacterium | reverse complement strand
GTCGGCCAGCGCGTACACACGGCCGCTCAGCGCAACATTCTGGCCGCCTTCAATCACGCCTTGCTGGCTCATGCTGATGCCGGGTTTGACACCGTTGGCGCCACTGACGATCCCGGCCACACGCGTGTCGTAAGCGCGCTGACTCACCTTAAGCACGCCAGGACGCTCGTCGTCGATGATTACAATGGCGCCATTTGGAATATCTTTTGATGACATCTCAAACGGTTCTGACAAATCGCAGCCGCCGGTAATCGTGAGAACGCATGTCGTGGTAGTTCCACGTACATCCAACGCGGATTGCGGAAGATACGTGCCGATGCCGACATAGCCGCTGCCTATGATTGACAATGCTCCTACTACACTCGGACCATCTAAATCCAAGTGAGGGAAGCCGCCTGAGTCAGTTCGTAAGTACATCCCAGAACGATAATGATCGTCGGTGCAAGCCAGTTGAATGCCCCCGCTTTGATTATTCGCGAAAGCAATTGGCCGTATGTCCAGCATCGTTTGGGCAAATGATGTCCCAATACCGACACTGCCGCCTGCCTGAATACATAACCCCTCGCCCGAACTTATATCGAATGCCAATCTCGGAAAGCCATTGTTATCAGTGCGCAAGAACATTCCCGACGCATACTGACCGGTGGTTGTTGCCAATTGTATGCCCCCGCTTTGATTGTTGGCAAAAGCAATCGGTCGCACGTCCAGTTTTGCCGTCGGATTGGCCGTGCCGATGCCGACGCTGCCAGTTCGCGTTATGCGCATTTTCTCAGTAGCCGGATTTCCATCTGCGCTGAGTCCAAATAACATGGCCCTTGGGGCTGGACCCTCCCCAAAATTATGCTCCAGACCAACATAGGCTGCTTCGCCTCCAGTATCGTAAAAGGACTCCTTGGAAAGATAGCGACTAAAGAAGGTGTCATCCCTTGAATCTTCAATTTTCAAGAGGGGTTCGCTGCTGGTGTTGTTGAAAATAGAAAGTTTTCCTCCCAGACTGGCCGTGCCGATGCCGACTTTGCCTCCGGACGAAACGAGTTGAGTGCCTCCGACTATCAACCCATTTGCCGGGAGATTCAGCGCGCCAGTCATTGTGTCACCGGCTTTGGCCACATAAGCGGTTGAGGCTTGTCCCCCAAGTTGCGCCGCGTTACCCGAATAAATGGCATAGGGCGTCGGCGTGAGCGGCTGGCGGGGACTGAGCGTGGTGTAAGCGCCGTTGCCGTTGGTCCGCACAAAGATTTGCAGCCAGCGATCCGGGCCGGTGAAAACGCCCGTGCCGAAGTTCAGCGTGACAGTGAACAGGCCGTTACTGACGGCCACGCCGTTGACACTATTCGGATTCGGGCTGCCATAGCTGGTGCCCGTGTTGACGGGGGCAGTGTCGAAGACCTGGAATTGGAAGTCGTAGGAGCCGTTGGTAGATGAGTTGCCGCCGACGGCCAAACGACCTTGATAGGTGAACGCCGTGCCTTGGGCGAAAGCAGTTGATAGTGGATGGTTGACTGTTGATAGCAGCAACAAAACGGCGAGGAGTTTCAGTTTGGTTTTCATGGTTTTCCTTTCAGATTTTTCAGTTTTTATCGGTGGATTTTCCTGGTTCACTTCATCACGCGGTCGGGCGGGAGTTGGAATTCGACGCGGATGCCGACGTTGGCGGGATCGGTGTGCGGCCATTCGGCGTCGGCGGCAAACTGGATTTCGCGCTGCTTCGCGGGAAGACGAGGGGACGGAAGACGTTCCGCGACTGTTGCGCCGTACGACACCTTGATGGTCGTGAATCCTTTCATACGCTACGCCATGCACTCCAAACGAAGCGCGCGGAATTGTCAAGGATTTTTCCGGATTATTTTTCTGGCGCTGTGGAACTGCCTTCAAAACTGTCGGAGACGACGTGAGGAGTCTCTGATTTCCCTTTGATTTGAGCCTCGTCACCTCGGCTCCTACGAGATTCTGGAATTGCCGTCACTTCCCGATGCAGAATTGGCTGAAGATCAGATCCAGCAAGTCTTCGGTCGTGGTCTTGCCGACGATTTCGCCGACGGCGTTGACGGCGATGCGCAAATCCATCGCGGCGAGTTCGAGCGTCGCCCCTGACCGGAGCGCGCCGAGGGTGAGCTGCGTGGCGGCCAGCGCACGGTTGAGCGCGTCCTGATGCCGCGAGTTGATCATCACCTGCAGCATCTCGTTCTGAATCTCGCCCGACCAGACCAGTTCCTTGATGGCGTCCTTCAACTCTTCAAGGCCTTTGCCGGTGAGGCAGCAGACGTCAATGCATGAAACGTGATGCGTGAAACGTGATTCGGCCGGCAATTCGAGTTTCAAGTGCAGGTCGGTTTTGTTGCGGACGAGAATGCGCTTCTTGCCGGCGAACTCCGTCAGATAATTTTCGTCGGCTGCGGTCAGCGGTTCGCTCGCGTCGAGCACATGCAGGATCAATTCAGCCTTCGCCAAAGATTCTCGGCTGCGGCGGATGCCCTCCACCTCGATCTCATCCCGGCCCTCGCGCAAGCCGGCGGTGTCAATGAACACGACCGGCAGGCCGCGAATGTTGGCCGTCTCTTCAATCGTGTCGCGCGTCGTCCCGGCAATCGCCGAGACGATGGCGCGATCGTGGCCGAGCAGTTGGTTGAGCAGCGACGACTTGCCCGCATTGGGCCGCCCGATGATCGCCGCACGAATGCC
>JANPGB010000167.1:0-2305 GCA_031423695.1 Verrucomicrobiota bacterium | reverse complement strand
GTTACAAATAACAAATAACTTTGCGTGCAGTCTCGCTTGAGGCTTGGAGTTTGGAATTTGGAATTTGAAACTTTCATACCGGCACCCCCGGTTCTTTCTCATCGACGATCCCGGTGATCATCCAGCGCGCCGGGCTTTTCTTGTCGCCCACCGTCTTGCGTGCCGCCAGGCCGTCGGAGGAAATGATCACGCGCTGGTGCATGCCGGCACCGTGCGGATCAATCGCCACCTGCGGCGCGCCTTCCGGTTCGCCCGCGCCGCTGATCGGCTGGCAGATCACAAACCGCCAGCCCTCGAAGCTCGGATGCTTCCGGGTGGCGACCATGTTGCCTTCGACGCGGGCGAGTAACATGCTTAATAAATTCTCAAGTTGTCCACCATCACGCATCGCCGCACGCGGCAGAACGTTTTGGGATTCGTAATCCCCTCGCCGGTCGGCGTGGCGACCGAGAAACTCAAATAGCCTTCGCCACCCAGTCCGAGACCGGCGGGCGAGGGGCCGTTCTTGACGAACAATGTCGTGTCCAGCGCACGCGCCATCGCGGTGATCGTCTCCACGTCGTGCGAGTGGATGATCGCCGTGTGCTTGTAGTTGTGCTCCGCCTGGAGCGAGCGTTCAATGCCTTCCTCGACGCTCTTCACGCGCACGATCGGCAGCATCGGCATCATCTGCTCTTCCTGCACGAACGGGTGATCGGCATTCGTTTCAGCAAAGAGCAACTGCGTGTCCGGCTTGATGTCCACTCCGGCGGCCTTGGCCAGCACGGCTGGATCTTTGCCGATAAATTCCTTGTTGGTCATCGCATGACCACAACCCCCGCCCTGCCCTTCCTTGAACGTGAAGGCCGCCTTGGTCAACTGGTCGAGCTGGTTTGAATTCAACTTCACCGCACCGTTTTCAGACATGCGCTGCATCAACTTGTCCGCCACGCTGTCGAGCACGAACACTTCCTTCTCGCCGATGCACAGCAGATTATTGTCGAATGCCGCGCCTTGAATGATCGCCTTTGCCGCCCGCGTGGGACAGCAGGTGTCGTCCACGAACACCGGCGGATTGCCCGGCCCGGCGCAGATCGCGCGCTTGCCCGTCAGCATCGCGGCTTTGACGACCATTGGTCCGCCCGTGACGCACAGCAAGCGCACCGCGTCGTGGCTGCAAATCGCTTTGAAAGAATCCAGTGTCGGCGTCTCGATGATCGTGATGAGATTGCGAATTCCAGTTTCGCGCTCAATCGCCTTGTTGTATTCGCGCACCGCCAGCGCTGCACATTTCGCCGCCGACGGATGCGCGTTGAAAACCACGCCGTTGCCGGCCGCCACGATGTTGACGATGTTGCCGCTCAAGGTCGGAATCGAATGGGTCGAAGGCGTGATTGCCGCCACCACGCCGAACGGGGTGTATTCCTCGAGCGTGATGCCATGATCACCGCTGCGGGCGTCCGGGCGCAACCACTCCACGCCGGGCACGAGCTTGATGATTTGCAGCTTGGCGATCTTGTGATCGAGCCGGCCGATCTTGGTTTCTTCCAGTTCAATGCCGCCCCAGTAATGCGCGTTCGTTTCGGCCATCGTCTTGACGATTTCGACGACCTTGGCCCTTGCCGCCATGCCTTTTTGACGGAGCTGGAGATATCCTTCGTGCGCGGCTGCGCAGGCTTCGTTCGCGTCGGAGAAAACCCCGTACTTGCCGGAGCCGGCACTGAGGCTGCCGCCCGTGGCGAGGTTCACCCGCTTGTCGGTGCAACCGCAGTCCGCCTTGGGCGCCGCCGCTGGAACCGAGGCTCGGGCCGGCGCAACGGCGCCATTCAGACGGCCCAATACTTCGGAAACCACATCTCTAATCAAAGTCTCGTTCACGGCGCTCATAGTTCAAAAATCAAGTCCGGGCGCTAAAAATTTCTTTTCCAAAAACATCCACGGTGTCCACGATGCCGATGATGACGGCGTCCACCGGCGCGTCTTTCATGCCGGGCGAAAGGCGGGCGCTGCTGCCCTGGCAAAACAAAACCATCTCGCCGATGCCCGCCCCGAGGCCGTCCACGGCCACGATGGTGTTGGCGCCCGGGCGAAACTTCGTCGGGTCCTTGTCGTCCACCAGCTGCGGCCGCAACAGCAGCAGTTTGCGCCCCGACATGTTCGGGTCTTTCTTGGTGGCCACCACTGAGCCTTCGACTCGGGCGAGAAACATAATATTTTTGTGTTGCGGCGTCTCGGCAGAGCGCCGCTGAATGCAAGCATATGGGGGCGCTCTGCCGAGACACCGCTACGGTTACTTCTTCTTCGGCAAAACCGCTTCGACGTCCTG
>JANPGB010000166.1:0-9669 GCA_031423695.1 Verrucomicrobiota bacterium | reverse complement strand
GTCTCGCCGCTGATTTTTGGCGCGCTGGCGGATCGCCGGGCCTCGCCAGTGAAGGTCCTGCGCGGCTTGGCCGTCGCCACGGCCCTTTCCATGGCGCTGGCCAGCACGGCGATCAACTTGGGCTGGAATTTCTGGCTCGTGCTGGCCTTGATCCAACTGCACGCGCTCTGCACCGCGCCGACCTTCAGCATCACCTCGACGATTGTGTTTGCCCGGCTGGCCGATGCCAAAATGGAATTCGGGCCGATCCGGGCGATGGCCACGCTGGGCTGGATGGCGGGCTGCCTGATTGTCAGCGCGTTGAATGCCGACGCCTCAGCCATCGCCGGCTACAGCGGCGCCGTGGCCTGGCTGGCGGTGGCGGGGTTCACTTATTTCCTGCCCGTCCTGGAGACGCCCCGCTCCGTCGTGCAACTTTCTTGGCACGAACGCCTCGGCCTGGATGCGCTGACCTTGTTGAAACATCCCGATCATCGGGTGGTCTTCGTCACCGTCGCGTTGTTCAGCATTCCGCTCACGGGCTTTTATCCGTATGCGCCGACGCATCTGCGCGAACTTGGCTTCATCCACACGACTGCATGGACCAGCCTGGGGCAGATCACGGAAATCATCTGCATGGCCGGCATCGGAGGGCTGCTGTTGAATTGGCGGCTGAAATGGATTTTCGCCTGCAGCCTCGGGTTCGGCGTGCTGCGCTTCGTGTTCAGCGCGATCAACGGCAAGGCGTGGCTGCTCGCGGGCATCACATTGCACGGCGCTTCCTTCACGCTGGTTTACATCACGGCGCAAATTTATCTGGACCAGCGCATTGACCCCGCGTGGCGGGCGCGGGCGCAGGCGTTGATGTCGCTCATGAACAACGGCGTGGGGAATCTCATCGGCTATCTGGGCACCGGCTGGTGGTTTGGCGTTTGTGCGGCGCCGGGCGGCACGCGCTGGCCGGTCTTCTGGGGCGGGCTGGCGGCGACGGTGGCCGGGGTGTTGATTTATTTTCTGATGGCGTATCGCGGCCAGGCGTTTCATCCGGCTCGCAAAACCATGCCGGCTTCCGCAACCGTGGACAGCTAAACCCTCCGGCTATTTCGCGGGTGCGGGCAGATACAGGACGCGCTCCGGCTGGGTTGGCGCATAGGCGTTGCGCTGGGGAATGGCCGCCCGGTCAAACGGCTTGTAGTCCTTGATCGCGCCGACGCGACCGATGAGGACGTAGTTGCGCAAGACGCCGCGACCCCTTTTTGTGGAGTCGCTGAAATGCGCCTGACCATAGCCGACGCCGTTGCCGGAGAGGTTGGACGAAAAATATTTCAGGCCGGTAATCTTGTTGGTGTTGCTCGCATCATCGCGCAGCCAACCCATGAAAATCACGGAATGCCCGCCGGCGGGCGTGCTGCTGTAGCTGAGAAAATCGCCGGGCCGCGCGTCGTCGAAATTCGTGATCGCACGACCGAGGCCGTAGCTGGTGATGGCGCGCTGCTCGGAATCGCCTTTGCCCTCGATGTACCAAAGTTGAAGCGTGTTGAAGAGGTCGTTGAACGTCATGCCGTTGAAATCGTCCGCGTCGCGCCCTTTCTGGATGTTGCGCAGCTTCATCGCGCGCACGAACACCTCGAAGGTGAAGCCGCAGCAATAGCTGCAGCGCGAGCCGTCCGGATACGCCTTGGCCACCACCATGCCTTTGAACCAGAGATCCTGCGTGACGCCGTTGTAGATGTCGTACTCCCACGGCTTCCAACTGCAATGATACTGATATGAGCCATCGAGCGGATAGCCGGAGATGACTTTGAGCACGTAGGGATTGAGCGCGCCCTCGGAATCATCGGCCACCAATTCCTCGCGCGCGTAAGCCTTCGCCAGCGCCTTGTCCACCGGCGAAAAGCCGCGCTCGTCCACGGGGTAGGGGCGCGGTGTATAGGTGTAGCGGCGGGCGGGCCGGTTCGTGTTTGTGGTCGAAGCGCGGTCCGAGGTTGCGGCTGTCACGGGCTTGGAACCCGTTGCTGCCGGGTGTTGGCAGCCGGCCAGCAGGAGGAGCGCAAGAAGCGTGGCGACGGAAAACGAGTTCGACTTCATGAGGTCAGCATACCAGCGAACGGATTGCTTTCAATGCTTTGCCGCCGGGCAGGTGGAAGTTTTCGCGCGGCGACAACCTCGCCTGCGCAGCGTCGGCGACTCGGACTCGTGTCCTGAACGTGCACGTCACTTTCCGCGTTGCGACGCTGGACGCGGCGCCGACTGGCCGCGACGCGGCCAGTTCCACCCTGCGCGGTGCCGACTCCTCGACTCGCGGACGCGCCGGTTTCACTCCGCGAGAATTGTTTCGATGCGCGCCAGTTCCTCGCCGGTGAAACTTAAATTCTTCGTCGCGCCCACGCAATCATCCACCTGGCTCACACGGCTGGCGCCGATGAGGGCGCTCGTGACCACGGGGTGGCGCAGCACCCACGCCAGCGCCATCTGGGCGAGCGTCTGTCCGCGTGAGAGGGCAAGGTCGTTGAGTTTCTTTGTTTTTGCCAAAACCTCGTCGGTGATGTGGTCGGGCCGGAGAAACCGGGTGTCGCGGCTCGCGCGTGAATCGGCGGGAACCCCTTTGAAATAGCGGTCGGTCAACAACCCTTTGGCCAGCGGCGAGAAGACCACCGCGCCGATGTTTTCCTGCGCCAGCGTGGCGAGCAACTGCGGCTCAACCCAGCGATCCAGCATGCTGTAGCGCGGTTGGTGAATCAGGCAGGGCGTGCCCAACTCGCGGAGCAGCCTGGCCGCCTGCGCCGTCTCGGCGGGCTTGTAGTTGGACAGCCCGGCGTACAGCGCCTTGCCGCTGCGCACCGCGTGCGCGAGGGCGCCCATCGTTTCCTCGAGCGGCGTGTCGGGGTCGGTCCGATGCGAATAAAAGATGTCCACGTACGGCAGGCCCAGCCGCCTGAGCGATTGATCGAGCGAGGCCAGCAGGTTTTTCCGCGACCCCCATTCGCCGTACGGCCCGGGCCACATGTAGTAACCCGCCTTGGTGGTGATGATCATTTCATCGCGCCACTGGCCGAGGTCCTCGCGCAGAATACGGCCGAAGGTTTCCTCCGCCGAACCGTCCGGCGGGCCGTAGTTGTTTGCCAGATCAAAGTGCGTGATGCCCAGGTCAAACGCGCGACAGGCGATGGCACGGGCGTTGTCGTGGGAATCCTTCGCGCCGAAATTATGCCAGAGGCCGAGTGAAATCAGCGGCAACCGCACGCCGGAGCGACCGCAGCGGCGGTAGAATTGCGGGGCGTCATAACGGGAGGCGGCGGGTGAATGCATGTGGGGTCAGCTTAATGAAACAGGAAATCCGTTTCGATAAAAATCGCAGGGCTTCGACCGCTTCGCGCCAGCTAGAGCGGCAGGAAGTTCAAGACGTAGATCATCTTTGCGGCGGCCAGCGCGCCGAGAACCAGGGAGACAATCCACAGCGGCTTTTTCTTCACGATCAAACACATCGCCCCCAGCGCGATGGCGATCTGAAACAGGGTGATGGCCAGTCCCATCTGCTTGGAATGTTCGGCGGCGCCGGCCGCCGCCTGGCGCGCGGTGTCGCGCGCGGCTTCAAATCGTTTCGCCAGCACCGTGATGTCGGCTTTGTCCTGGTCGTATTTTGCCACCTTTGCCTTCATCTTGGCCACAGCGTTGGTGTCGGGCGCGGGCGCGGCGTTCAGATGGTCCAGCTCAATCTCGTAGAGATTCTGCTTGATGGACTTGGCCTGGTAGTAAGCCCACTGGTCCGAAGCTTCGGACTGATTGAACGTCGCCTCGTTCATTTCCTTCAAGGTGCGTGTTGAAAAGCCGCCGCCCTTGAGCGTCGCGATGGCCGCTAGTACCGCGATGACGACCATCGTGAGCGACACGTATTTTGTCCAACGGTCCCGCTGCTCTTTGTCCTTCTGGGCGACATGTTCCGCCCGCAGCTCCGTAACCAACTGCTTCAGTTCGTCCAGCTCTGTTGTTTGCATTATTGCTATTTTCTAAAAACGCGGGGCCGCCGCGCGTTCACTTCGGCTTCAACTGCGGGAACAGGATCACGTCGCGGATGCTTTCCTGGCCAAGGAGCATCATGCACAGGCGGTCAATGCCGATGCCGATGCCGCCCGCCGGGGGCATGCCGTGTTCGAGCGCGACGAGGAAATCTTCGTCCAGCTTCTGTTGCTCGCCGCCGGCTTGATGTTCCAGCGTGGTGCGTTGCGCGATGGGATCGTTCTGCTCCGTGTAGCCGGGTGCAATCTCCTGGCCGTTGATGCAGCACTCGAAGACTTCGACGGTCGTCGGGTCGTCGGGCGAAAGCTTGGCGAGCGGCACGAGTTCCTTGGGCAGGTGCGTGACGAACGTCGGGTTGATGAGCGTCGGCTCGATAAATTTGGAGAACACGGCGTTCGTAACTTCAAAATCTTCGAACTCCTTGCCGATTTCCGCGCCCATGTCGTGCGCCTTTTGGCGACGTTCGGCGGCGGAAATAGTGAACCAATCCGCACCGGTTTTTTCTTTGATGAGGTCGTTGTACTTTGCGCGCCGCCAGTTTGTGAGGTCAATCGCCTTGGTGACTTTGCCTTCGCCGTCCTTGGTTTCGATGACGAGGGTGCCGAGGACTTTTTGGGCGACGTGTTTGATGAGCGACTCCACCGTCTCCATCATCGTCGCGTAATCGCCGAATGCCTGATAGGCCTCGAGCATCGTGAACTCGGGATTGTGCCGGCGCGAGAGACCTTCGTTGCGGAAGTTTTTCCCGATCTCGAACAGCTTGTCAATGCCGCCCACGAGCAGGCGCTTGTGGTAAAGCTCCAGCGCGATGCGCAGATAAAATTCGCAGCCGAGCGCGTTGTGAAAGGTCTTGAACGGTTGCGCTGCCGCGCCGCCGGGAATCGCCTGCATGGCGGGCGTCTCCACTTCCACATAACCGCGCCCGTGAAAGAAATTCCGGATCTCGTGGAGGATCGCGCTGCGCTTGAGCATCACGTCCTTCACGTCGGGGTTCGCGATCAAGTCGAGATAGCGCTGGCGGTAGCGGATCTCGGTGTCTTCGAGGCCGTGCCATTTCGCGGGCGGCGGGCGGAGCGACTTGGCGAGGATGGTGAAGGATTCCAGCTTGATGCTTGGCTCGTTGGTCTTGGTGCGGAACAGCGTGCCGGTCACGCCGATGAAATCGCCCAGGTCCAGGTGGGTGAAGGTGTGGAAAAGATCATCGCCCAGAGTGTTTTTCTGCGCGTAGCATTGGATGCGTCCGCTCTGGTCGCGCACGTCAATGAACATGGACTTGCCCATGTCGCGGTGCGCGGTGATTCGCCCGGCGACGGAGACCTTCGCGTGTTCGGCCAGCTCGCCGTTTTCAAACTTGGCGCGGGCCTCGCCGGTGCCATGGTCTGGCGTGAACTTGTTTTTGAACGGGTCAATTCCCTTGGCGCGCAACGCGGCGAGCTTGGTCTTGCGCTGTTCGATCAATGCGTCGAGTGGCTGGTGCAGTGGTTCCATAAAAATTTGCAGCTGGAAAGGAAGCATGAAGCGGCGCGAAAGTCCAAGAATTTAGCTTTCCCCCAAAGGCGGCCCGTCAGGCCCGCAGGGGCGGCGCTGCGCCCCGACGAAGCCGGGTTGCGGGTGCGACCCCACACTTGCCATTGCGCGGCGGAGGAAATTCAGAAAAACTTTTGCCGCGAAAATGATGATGCCTCCGTCGAAATCCAGTCCGCCCGTCAATGTCATGATCCTGGGCGTGGGTTCGTTTGCGCAGAGCATTGGCGGCGCGCTGGCGGATGCGGGGGCGAATGTCGCGACCTATCTGACGCGGGATTGCGGCCACTATCCGCCATCGCTGGTCGGGAATACTTTTTCCCGCGCGGCCTTTCCGAGTCCGGTTCCGCTCCTCCGGGAACTCCGGGCGGGCTGCGTCATTCCGCAGTCCATCGACTGGGCGCAGGCGCCGTGGGCGGCGGAGCTGTTGAAGTCCAGGACGCCGATTTTTTGTGCGACGGGCGAGGCGATGCGGATCGAACGCGAACGGGATTTCGCGCGGAAACTGTGCGCCGATTTCAAGATCGCCTTTCCCCAGTCGTTCGTCGCGGCGAACCGTCTCGCCGCCGAAAAGATTCTGGCGCAGCATCCGCAGCCGTTCGTCATCAAGAACCCGCTGTGCTCGCCGACGAGCCCGATTCACACGATTCTCTGCGAGACGGTCGAGGATACGCGCGCGTGGCTGCGGCAGGTGAATTATGCCGAGGGCGTTTTTCTCCAGGAATATCTGGGCCGCGCCGAGGCGGGGCACATCGTGCTCGTCAGCGGCGGCGAGATGCATTCGCTGGTCACGAATCAGGAATACAAATACGCCTTCAACGGCAATCTGGGCATCGTGGCCGGGGCGCCGCTCGGCGGGCTGGTCGAGCGCGATGAACAGGACAAATACGGCCTTGCCCGTGAGTTGATTCATCCGCTGCGGCCGTGGCTGCGCCGGGTGAAGTTCAATGGTCCGTTGCAGGTCACTGCCATCAAGCGCGGCGGCCGATGGCACGTCATCGAATACAACATCCGCATTGGCGTCACGTCCGGCCCGATGATTTTGCGGATGCTCAAGAATCCGGCGGAAGTGATTTTAAAAACCGCGCGGAACGAAAAACTGGAGCTGCAATTCAACGACGGCCTGAACTTTGGCTGCTCGCTCACGCTCGCGGGCTACGGCTATCCGTTCACGCAAGTCACGGGCCCGCACCTGCCGCTGGAGACGACTGGCAAATTCGACTGCGACGTGTGGTGGAACGAAGTCGTGCGCGACACCGACGGTCACCTGATGGCCGCCGGCCACCGCATTGCCGACGTCACCGCGCTTGCGCCGGCACTCGACGCGGCGATTGCGAAAGCCTACGAAAACATGCGCAAAATCCGGGTGGTGGGCAGTTATTTTCGGACGGACGTGGGCCAAAGTTTGTGGCCGCCGGGAACAGTTTGAGCTTGAACCGCGAACCACGCGAAATGTTTTTGGAATTCTTTTCGTGTATTTCGCGTGGTTCGCGGTAAAGATTTTCCCGTCCATGTATTCCAAAAACGAAAATTTTCCACAGCGCCCCGCGTGGACCGAGATTGACCTCGGCCGGTTGCGGCGCAACTTGCAGCGCATCCGCGCCGACCTGCCGCGCGTCGTGAAATTTCTCGCCGTCGTGAAAGACGAGGCTTACGGCCACGGCGCGCTGGACATCGCCCGCATCGCGCTTGAAGAAGGCGCGTGGGGCTTTGGCTTGAGCACGCTCGAAGAGGCGATGCACCGGCGCGACGGCGGCATCACCGCGCCGCTGCTGCTGCTCGGCGAACGGCAGGAGGCCGAACTCGAATGGTGCGTCGCCCACGACCTCACCGTCTGCGTGAACGAGCCGCACAACCTCCGCGCGCTCGCCCGCATCGCCGCCAGCTTCGAGAAACGGGTGCCGGTGCATCTGAAGGTTAACACCGGCATGAGCCGTTATGGCGTGCGCTGGGATGAGGTGTTGCCGCTCGTCGAGCAGATTCTCGCGGAAAAATCTCTGTCCCTCGAAGGTGTGATGACGCACTTCGCGCAGTCGGATGAAACGGACAAGACGTTTGCAAACCAGCAAATCGCCCGGTTTAACGTGGTGATTCACGCGCTGGAGCAAAAGGGAACCACCGTCCCGCTGGCACATCTCTGCAACAGCGGCGGCTTTCTGGATTTGCCGCATGCGCATCGTGACATGGTGCGCGTCGGGATTTTGATGCACGGAGTTTTTCCGTCCCAAGTGTGCCGCCGGATTGAGGGCATCGAGCCGGTGATGTCGGTGAAGGCGAAGATCGCCGCCATCCAGACCGTGAAGCGCGGCGAGAGCGTCGGCTACGCGATGCGTTACACCGCGACAAGCGAGCGGCGCATCGCCGTGCTGCCCATCGGCTATGGCGACGGCTACCCGCGCGTGCGCAATGAAGGCGGTGCGCTCATCCACGGCCAGCACGCTCCGCTCATCGGCGGCGTGGCGATGGACGCGATCACGGTGGATATCACGGAAATCCCGCAGGCACAGATGTGGGACGAGGCCGTGCTGATGGGCCGGCAAGACGGCGAGGAAATTTCCGTGCGCGACATCGCGAAGCTGAAAAACTCCGTGACCTACGACGTGCTGACCAGTTGGCGGCTGCGGTTGCGGCGCAAATATGTGAACCCCGAGCCGCGGTTGCACGCTTTAGAAAGTTTGCAGGAGGCCGGCCTGCTGGCGGTAGAGTGAATTCAGGCTTTCGGCTTGTTAAGCGGGCCCGTCAGCCTGTAAACAAACCGTGTGACTGAAACCAAAAAATTCCGCATCGGTGTCCTCGGTTCGGGTAAAGGCTCGAACTTCGTGGCCATTGCCGACGCGATTGCGGCGGGAAAAATTCCGGCGGAGGTCGGCATCGTGTTGAGTGACGTGGAAAGCCCGGGGATTTTGGAGCACGCCCGCGCGCGAAAGCTTCCCGCGCAATTCATTCCGCCCGGGAAATTCCGCACCAAGCTGGACGAGGAATCCGAGCGCGCGTTTGTCGCGGCCTTGCAGGCGGCGCGGGTGGATTTGATCGTGCTGGCCGGATTCATGCGCGTGCTCAAGGGCGATTTCCTCCGGGCATTTGAGGGCCGCATCGTGAATGTGCATCCGTCGCTGCTGCCGTCGTTTCCCAGACTCGAAGCGTGGAAGCAGACGCTGGATCATGGCGTGAAGTTCACCGGCTGCACGGTGCATTTCGTGGACGCCGGCGTGGATTCCGGCGCGATCATCGGGCAGCAGACGGTGCCAGTGCTGGACAACGACACGCCGGAAAGTCTGCATCAGCGGATTCACGCGGCGGAGCATGAGCTTTATCCGAAGTGCGTCGCGGCCATTGCGCGCCGTGGCATCATGGTTTCGGGCCGGCGGGTGGTTTGGAAAACAATTTGATCCAGGGCTGGCAAGAAATGCCCGGTCCGTGGCAAAATCAGCGGCTTATTCAACCTTGCTCAAGCCGAGGTTAAATCGTAAATCTGCTGACTCGTAAATGAATAAAAAGCTACGTTTCGGTCTGCCCAAAGGCAGTTTGCAGGACGCCACCATCGAGAAGATGGCCAAGGCGGGTTACAACATCCAGGTCAGCAGCCGCTCCTACGTGCCGTATGTGGACGATGAAGAAATGGAAATCCGGCTGATCCGCGCCCAGGAAATCAGCCGCTACGTGGAACACGGTTATTTGGATTGCGGCATCACGGGCTACGATTGGGTGATTGAAAACGGTTCCAAGGTCCACGAGGTCGGCGAATTTCTGTTCAGCAAGGTTTCCCGCAAGCCCGCGCGCTGGGTGTTGTGTGTGCCGGAAAACTCACCCATCAAGTCCGTCCAGGATTTGCAGGGCAAGCGCATCGCCACCGAAGTCGTCAACCTGACGAAAAAGTATCTCAAGAAGCACGTCGTGAAGGCCGAGGTGGAATTTTCCTGGGGCGCGACCGAAGTCAAGGCGCATGAGTTGGTGGACGCCATTGTGGAGGTGACCGAGACGGGCTCCTCGCTCCGCGCGAACAAGCTGCGCATCGTGGACGAACTGCTCAGTTCCACGCCGCGCCTGATTGCGAACCGCGAAGCGTGGAAGAATTCCTGGAAGCGGAAAAAGATCGAGACGCTCGCCCTGCTGCTCAAGGGTGCGCTGGATGCCGAGACAAAGGTGGGC
>JANPGB010000165.1:0-9933 GCA_031423695.1 Verrucomicrobiota bacterium | reverse complement strand
GGTCTGCAAAGTCAAGAAACGCGGTCCAATCCGCTGGAGTTGTTGCGTGGCCGCCCGAGTGCAAATGGAATCCGAGTTCACCAGTAATCAAGGGTTGATCGAGCGGCATTTCAGCTGTGCCGAGGTCGCCTCTGCTAACCAGACGGTAAACTGGCCCGGCAGCGACTTCGGCGAGGAATTGTCCGTAAGGATCCGCCCAAAGATCCTGCGTGCCCCCGGTGATAAATACCGGGCGCGGGGCATTTAGCGCGATGATCATGTGGGAATCCACGGGCAGTTCATTCCAGCGACCGGCATATTTTGAGAAGCCGGAAACCGTCCACCGGGCAAAGCTCGTGATGACATCATCCAGGCTTTCGCCAAAATCCCGGCGGGAGAGTGAAGCCCCCATCTCGCCGGAACAACTGGCAAAGATCATGGCGAAGCGCGGATCGCGCGCCCCCGCCCACAACACCGTTTTCCCGAGCCGGGAGTGGCCGATAAGTGCGACGCGATTCGGGTCCACACCGGCATCCGACTGGAGGTAGTCGAGCACGCAACTTGCACCCCAGGCCCAGGCGGTGATGGTTCCCCATTCACCCGGCGCCGGTTTGGTCTGCCCGGGTGCGAGAGCGAGCCGGCGGGCGATGTTCAAATTGTTTGTTTTTCCGTCGCCTTCGATTTCCGTGTAGCGAAAAGACGCGTAGCCGTAGCCGCGTGCAAGCATATCGGCGATGGGGCCAAATTCGGTTGGCTGCGCTGAGTTGGTTGCGGATGCGAGGCCGTCGTTGGCGGGCGGAGCATCGAACAGTAATTGCAGCAACACAGGCGAAGGGGCGGTGGCTTTGGCCGGCAGATAGAGAACAACGTGAATCATGGGCGCATCGGCTTGATCCCCCAAGCGCACGTGAATGTCCTTTCGAATGGCCGTGCCGTGCATTGCGTGGGTGTCCGTCTTTGCAACCTTGAACTTGATTTTCGGAGCGCGGTCGGGAACCCGCCCAAAAATTTCCGTCTCGTAAAGCTTGAGAATTTCCGGGCGACGCAACTTGAACCACGTCGCCGCGTCTTTAACCGGCTGACCGTTCAGCAGCACGAGCGGATCGGGCAACGTGTAGGTGCCGACTTTGGCCTCGTCGTAATTCGAGAGGTGGCCCGTCGGCGCGCGCCGCGGCGTCCGGCCCGCCGCCGCCACCTGCAAGGCGAGCGTGGCTCGGGACGAAGATTGGTGATCGTCATCGCCGGCGCGGGCAATGGTCGAAACCGTCAGCGAAAGCATTACTGCGATGATAGCGGGCACATGGCGCATAGTTCGGTACAGTTGACCGGAACGCCGGGTGTTAGGCAATCCAGTTGTCATTACTTCTGGATTGGCGGGTGAAAACTTGTTTCCATGATGCGATTCCAAGACGAATGATATGAATCCACCACTGCCCCAGGTTGAACGATTGACTGAACGGCGATCGGCAAAGAAATTATTTACGCTTCACCTCTGGCTCGCCGCTCTCCTCGCGTTGATGATTTTGCCGTATTTTACAGAAACATCCGCTGCGCAGGAACAGCCGAAAGGACTTGGGTTGACGAATCGATTCTTCGCCATGGACACGGGTGTTCACGGCGAAGGTTTAAAGACTCCGCAGGACAAGGCCAGGTTTCTAAAGCAAGTGGGCTATGCCGGCATCGGTTGGACGCCGCCGGGTATTTCCGAGATGCTCGTGTCGCTGGATCACGAAGGCTTGAACATGGAGACTCTTTACGTTGGGGTGCGCATCGGCGACGGGGAAGAGAAGTTTGATCCGCAACTTCTGAAATTTATCGAGCTGTTGAAAGGGCGGGGAACAATCCTCTGGCTTACGATTTCCAGCAAATCGGATCAGCCATCGGCGATTGAGGGAGATGAGCGTGCGGTCGCGGTCATTCGCGAGATCGCCGGATTGGCGGCCGCGGCCGGACTGCGCGTGGCGCTTTATCCGCACGCTGGTGCCTGGCTGGAGCGGGTGCAAGATGTCCTGCGCGTGGTGAAGAAAGTGGATCGCGCCAACGTGGGGGTGACTTTCAACCTGTGTCATTGTCTGCGGGTCGGAGACGAGCAGAAAATTCCGGAGTTGCTGCAGCAATGTCGTCCGCATCTGTTTGTGGTCACGGTGAACGGCGCGGATCACGCGGGCGGTTGGAATCAATTGATCCAGCCTTTGGATCAAGGTGCGTTTGAGGTGGCGCAATTCCTCCGGCAACTCCAAGCCATCCATTTCACCGGCCCGATTGGTTTGCAGCACTACGGCGTCAAGGGTGATGCCCGTGAGAATCTCCAGCGCTCCATGAAGGCGTGGCGTAAACTTGCGTCTCCTTAAAATTGCGGCCTCGTCATTGCGTGGCAAACCGCTTGGATTTGGTGGGTGGAAGTCAGGACAATTGAATTACCGTTCGATCAAGCCAACAGCTTTTCCACCAGTTCCCCCGAGACATCCGTGAGCCGGAAATCGCGGCCCTGGAAACGATACGTGAGCTTGGTGTGATCGAAACCGAGCAGGTGGAGAATCGTCGCGTGCAGGTCGTGGACGTGGACTTTGTCCTGAGTCGCGTTGAAACCGAAGTCGTCGCTTTCGCCAATGGTCACGCCACGCTTCACGCCGCCGCCGGCCAGCCACATGGAGAAACAATTCGGATGATGATCGCGTCCGTCGTTGCCGCCTTGCACCATCGGCGTGCGGCCGAATTCATCGCCCCACACAACGAGCGTGTCATCCAGCAGTCCCCGGTGCTTGAGGTCTTTGAGTAACGCTGCGCTCGCTTGATCTGTGTTGGCGCAGTTCTTTTTCAGATCTCCCACCAGATTTCCGTGTTGATCCCATGCTTCATGGAAGATTTCGATGAACCGCACGCCTTTCTCCGCCATGCGACGTGCCAGCAGACAGGCGTTGGCGAATGAACCTTTGCCTGGTTCTGCACCGTACATTTCGAGGACTTCCTTTGGCTCTTTGGATATATCCATCAACTCCGGCGCAGTCGTCTGCATGCGCGATGCGAGTTCGAACTGATTGATGCGCGTGGCGATTTCGGGATCGCCGACCACATCGAGATGTTGCTGGTTCAACCGCTTGATGGAGTCAATCGTGGCGCGCTGGATTTGATCGTCCACGCCCTTGGGGTTGGAAAGATAAAGCACCGGATCGCCGACACTACGGAACATTGTGCCCTGATGAACCGATGGCAGAAACCCCGCGCCCCAGTTGCCCGCGCCCGCGCTCGGACCTTTCGTGCCGGTGCTGAACACGACGAACGCCGGCAGGTCCTGCGATTCCGTGCCCAATCCGTAGCTGCACCACGCACCAATGCTCGGACGACCGAACTGCATCGTCCCCGTGTTCATCAGCAACTGTCCCGGCGCATGATTGAACGCATCCGTGTGCATGGACTTAACGATGGCGATGTCGTCGGCCATGGTTGCCAGATGCGGCAGCAACTCGGACAGCTCTGCGCCGCTCTGGCCGTGCTTGGCGAACTTGAACTTCGGGCCGAGCAACGTGGAATTGGGACTGATGAACGCCGCGCGATAATCTTTGATCAATTCTGCCGGCGGCAAGGTGCCGTCGAATTTCGCAAGCTGCGGCTTATAGTCGAACAACTCGAGATGACTCGGCGCACCAGCCATGAACAGGAAGATGACGCGCTTGGCTTTCGGCGTGAAGTGCGGTTGCTTGGGCGCGAGGGGTCCGGCAAGCGTGGACGCGGCAAAGCCATTTTCCCGCAGCAATGAGCCGAGCGCAATCGCACCCAGCCCCACGCCGCATTGTTGAAAGAACCAGCGCCGTGAAATTTCCTGCGGGCTTTTGCCGCGATATAGGGGGTCTTGGCAGCTCATGGTTATTCTTTCGTGATGGCCTCGTCGAGGTTCAGCAACACGCGGGAGACGACGGTGTAGGCGGCAAGTTGCGTGGGTGTTGTTCCACTGGGGAGGTTGGTGACCGATCCCGTTTTACCTGAGCCAAGTTCGGTCGCATTCACCCAGCCGTCGCCGATGTGCTTGGTTTGTTTTTCCAACAGCGAAAGCAATTCAGTCCGCTCGCGGTCGGTCGGGGGGCGCGCGAGAGTGCGGCGGAAGGCGAAATCAATCCGAGCTTTGTCACTCGCTCCACCTTCAGCCAACGTTTTTCGCGCGAGGGCTTGGGCACATTCCATGAACGTGGTTTCGTTCAATGACACGAGCGCTTGCAGCGGCGTGTTGGAACGCAGGCGTCGGACGCAGGAGAAATCGCCGTTGGGCGCGTCGAAGGTTTGCAGCATGGGATAAGGCACGGAACGGTAGCGGAAGATGTAAAGACTACGGCGATACTTCTCCGCGCCGGTGTCTTCCTTCCAGGTCTTCGGTCCGTAACTTGCCGGTGGTTGGAACAAGAACTCGGGTGCGGGTGGAAACACGCTGTGTCCGCCGAGTGTGAGATTTAACAGGCCGCTGCTGGCGAGGGCAATGTCGCGGACAATTTCGCCCTCGACCCGGAAACGCGGCCCACGCGCGAGCAGGCGGTTGTAGGGATCGCAGGTGTAAAGCTCCGGGGTGACGCGCGAGGATTGGCGGTACGTCGAGGAGTTGACGATGAGACGGTGCAGCTTTTTGATGCTCCAGCCTGAGTCCATAAACTCACACGCCAACCAGTCCAAGAGTTCGGGGTGCGACGGCAACTCTGCGCGTGTGCCGAAATCTTCGGGCGTCTCCAGCAGGCCGGTACCAAAATAGGATTGCCAGACGCGGTTCACGAACGAGCGGGCTGTCGTCGGTGATTTTTTATCCACGAGCCACTTGGCGAGTGTGAGGCGCGACCCGTCGGCATCCGGAGGTAGCGGGTGAAGGAAGGCGGGCGTGCCAAACGAAACTTCGTCGGCGGGTTTGAGCCAGTCACCGCGTTTTAGCAGACGCGTCGGGCGCTTGTCGTCGCCGACACCGCTGCCGTTGCGGGCGATCAACGTGAAGGAAGATTCGCCCTCCGGCCACTGTTTCCAAAGGGTTTCAATTTTTTCGTTCGTGTCCTTGAACTCCGCCACCGTCGTGCGCCAATAGCTGAACACAGTGGCGGTCTGCGCTTCACTCCGGCGTTCGCGCGGTGTTTTGAAAATCTCGCGGACTGCGGCAGGAAACGGGTCAGCCACCACATTCGTCGCGCTCGTGACGCTGACGCGGAAGCGTCCGAGATTGTGATTTTGATTGTCGTCAGAATTCCAACCGCCGTGTTCTTGCACCAGGCGGACGTGCATGATCATGCTGTTGGTGAAATGCAGCGGCTGGTCGGGGATGAAGACGGCTTTACGAGCCTGATTTCGTCGGCCTGGTCCGGCATCAATTCCCCAAGCGGTGTCCTCCTTCCCATCAATCGCGAATTCAACCGGTCCATAGATGCGTTTCTTGTCGCTCTTGTCATAGAACTCCGATTCCAATTGCTTTTCGCCGTTGCTGAAGTCGGCAGTGGCTTTGACAAAGTTCACCTTGAAGCGATTCGAGGTGTTCTGCAGATCCACAAACTCAACTTTGAATTCGCTCAACGCCGACATGCCCTTGATGGAACGGCCCGGTCCGTGACCGGGCAGGTTTGGATCGGTCAGTTGCTCCAAACGAAACGCACCGATGTCCATGACGTTGTTTGTGGCGACGAATAAAGTCTGCCATTTCGTGGGTGCATAACCGGCGGCGCGGATGGAATCATCGTCGTAATAATAAAACCGTGCGCCGGACAAATCACCCGGATGCAGGCGGGACTTCACCGTGAGCCATTCCGGTTGGTCGTTCTTGACCGAGTCTTCCCACTGGTTCATGCGGGCCTGCCAGTCGGAAGTCGTATGGCGCAATCCGGTTTCGAGATCGAGTACCTGTCGCGAGAGATTCGCCACCTGCATTTGTTGTTGCGGCGTGTAAAAAACTTGAGCCGCCTCGTTATCGTTGTTCAGAAAGGCGAACAGCTTGTAATACTCCTCCTGCGAGATCGGATCGAATTTATGGTTGTGACATTGCGCGCATTGGATGGTCAGGCCGAGCACGCTTTTGCCAATGGCATCCATGCGGTCGAACATCGCCTCCATGCGAAATTGTTCGGGGTCAATGCCGCCTTCTTCGTTGACCATTGAGTTGCGGAGAAAGCCCGTGGCCACGATGTCGTCCCGGGTCGCATTGGGCAGGAGATCGCCGGCGAGTTGTTTGGTGATGAATTGGTCGTAGGCCAGATCCTGGTTGAAGGCATTTACAACCCAGTCGCGATAGAACCAGACATTGCGCGGTTTATCTTTCTCGAACCCGTCGGAATCCGCATAGCGCGCCGCGTCGAGCCAATGGCGTCCCCACTTCTCGCCGTAATGTGGCGAGCTGAGTAATCGCTCCACTTGTTTCTGATAAGCGGCGGGAGATTTGTCGGCGAGGAAGGCATCCACCTCTTCGGGTGTCGGCGGCAGACCGATCAGATCCAGGGACACGCGGCGCAGCAGCGTGATCTTCTCGGCTGCTGGTGAAGGTGCGAGTTTCTCCTTTTCCAATCGTGCGAGCACAAAGCGGTCAACCGCGTTGCGCGGCCAGCGCTGGTTCTTCACTGTTGGCAAAGCCGGGCGCGTCGGCGCTTGGAACGCCCAATGCGCAAGTCTCGAATCCACTTTCTGCGATTTGACGTCCGGCCAATCCGCTCCCTGGTCAACCCACGCGCGCAGTAACGCAATCTGCTCCGGTGGCAATGGATCGCGTTTCTTGGGCATCCGTCCGATTTCGGCGTGCTTGCCCTCGACGACCTGCAGCAGCAGACTGCCGGTGCCATTTCCCGCGACGAACAGGTTGCCGGCGTCGCCGCCTTTGAGCGCATCGGCCTTGCGGTCGAGGCGCAGGCCGGATTTTTGCTTTTCCGAACCGTGACAGTCGAAACAGTTTTTTTTCCAACAGGGGCAGGATGTCCTGCGTAAAATCCACCTTCACCTCCGCGCTGGCGGCTTCGTCGCCGGCAACGCACAGCAATAACGCCACCGCCAAAAAGCAGCCGCGCATTTTAAGGAACATTCTGGGCTTCACGGAACCAATTTGCACAAAATCCCCGCAGTGAGTCCAGCCGCAAGGGTTCTAAACTCCGGAACTCCGATAATGGTGCGGGTATTACCGTGGTTTCCCTGCCGTGGGCCCGGTTCACGAAGCAAGGGCCGGACGATTCAGGTGCTGTGCAGTCAAAAAATTTGCCCTAATTTTGGGTGACAATCCAATCCCGAATCGGTTAGCTCTGCGGCATTAAAAAATGACCAAACCAATTTTCATCATCGCCTGCCTCGCAACGCTGCTGGGCGCGTGTTCTGTCGTCGGCGGCAACCTTGCACCGGTTGCACTGCGTTGCGAATACCGGTTTAATCCACTAGGCATCGACGAGGCGCAACCGCGCCTGACCTGGCGTGTCGAGTCGGACCGGCGCGGCGCGAAGCAGGCGGCGTATCAAATCCTCGTGGCCTCAAGCCGGGAGTTGCTCAGCCAGAATTCCGGAGATCTCTGGGACAGCGGCAAAGTGATCAGCGGCGACACCGTGAACGTGGCTTACGCGGGCCAGCCGCTCGTGTCTCGCCAACAGTGTTTCTGGAAGTTATGTGTTTGGGACGCCGACGGTAAGGCCAGGTGGAGTGTGCCGGCTTCGTGGACGATGGGGTTGCTTCAGCCACTCGATTGGTCGGCTGATTACATCAGCCATCGCGACACCACGCCGGTTTGGAAGGATCCAAAGAATCTGTTCCTCCCTCCCGCCTATCAATACCGCAAGGAATTTTCCACGGTCAAAACTGTGAAACGCGCCACCGTTTATGCCACGTCGCTTGGAATTCATGAGCTCTATCTGAATGGACAGCGGATTGATGACGCATGGTTCGCGCCGGGTTGGACGGATTATCAGCAACGCGCTTACTACTGGACCTATGATGTCACGGCGCTGGTCAAGAATGGCAGCAACGCATTCGGCGCGTGGCTTGGAGATGGATGGTATTCGGGCTACATCGGATTTGGTTTGCTCACCGGCATGGGCACGGAGCGCGTTGGCCGAAACACGTACGGCAAAACTCCCGCGTTGATGGCGCAATTGGAAATCGAATACGCCGACGGCTCACATGAAACGGTCGTCACTGACAAGTCCTGGAAGGCAACCGGCGATGGCCCGATCCGGGAGGGGGATTTCCTAATGGGTGAATATTATGATGCGCGCAAGGAAACTTCGGGCTGGACGAAACCTGGATACGACGACACGAAATGGGAGCAGGCAATTCCGGCTTCGGAGAATGGCAGTGTCCCCGCGACGTTCTACGAGTGCGTCAACGCGGACAAGCCCGGCGGTCCGGTGGAAATCAAGGGTCATGCGGTGGATCTCGCTTTCAAGCGCCCAGCGAAGCTAGAAGCGTTTCCGGGTTTGGCGGTGCGCGCGATCGAGGAAATCAAGCCGGTGACCGTCACGTCGCCAACGAACGGGGTTTATATCTTCAATCTCGGACAAAACTTCGCGGGCGTGGTTCGGCTGAAGGTCAAAGGCGCGACGGGCACGACGATTCAACTTCGCTACGGCGAGATGCTGCATCCGGACGGTCGCTTGATGAACGAGAACTACCGCAAGGCCCGGGCCATGGATCATTACGTATTGCGCGGCGACAAGAACGGGGAGGAATGGACGGCGCGGTTCACCTTTCATGGCTTTCAATATGTCGAAGTCAGCGGCTTTCCCGGCAAGCCCGGGAAGGATGCCATTACGGGCATCGTGCTGCACAGCGATACGCCGATGACGAGCAACTTCGAATGCAGTGACCCGATGGCGAATCGCCTGTTCAAAAATGTGGTCTGGACGCAACGCGCGAACTTCCTGGATCTGCCGACCGACTGTCCGCAGCGCGACGAACGTTTCGGCTGGACGGGCGACGCGCAGATCTATGTCCGCACGGCGACTTATAACGCGGACGTGGCGGCATTTTATACAAAGTGGATTCGCGAGTTGATGGAATCGCAACGGCCCAGTGGTGCGTTTCCTGGCTACGCTCCTTACCCGTTCCAACACGGCTGGGATTTCGGTACGGCCTGGTGTGATGCGGGCGTGATTTGTCCGTGGACAATCTGGCAGAGCTATGGCGATACGCGGATCATCGAGCGTTGCTGGCCGACGATGGTGAAGTTCCTCGACTGGCGCAAAACCACGAGCAAAGATTTCCTCGGCATCAATCACGGCAACGAATGGGGTGACTGGCTCTCCTTCGGCGGCAAGACGCCGATCGATTATGTGGACACGATTTACTTTGCCTATTCTACCAAGCTGATGTCTGAAATGGCCGAGGCCATCGGCAGGCAGGCCGAAGCCGCCGAATATCGCGAGTTGCTTGGCAACATCAAGAAGGCATTCAACCAAAAATACGTGAAGGCCGACGGCGCGCTCGCGGTGGATACGCAAACAGCCTATGCGCTGGCGTTATTCGTGGATTTGATTCCCGCCGAACTGCGGGCGAAGTCGGGGAAAATTCTCGCGGACAAATTGCGCGCCGGCGAAACCGCTGACAATTCCGGCATGACCACTGGTTTTCTCGGCACACGCCCGTTGCTGCCGGTGCTGACAAGCGTCGGCGAAAATGATCTTGCGGTGAAACATTTCCAAAGCCGCAAGTTTCCATCGTGGGGATACGAAGTGGATCAGGGCGCGACGACCATCTGGGAGCATTGGGATAGTTATACCAAGGATCACGGGTTTGGCGGCGTGGACGGCAAACAGAACGCCTCAATGAATTCCTTCGCGCATTATTCCTTTGGCGCAGTGTGCGAATGGATGATGGGGCAACTGGCGGGCATTGAATCCGACGGCGCCGGCTACGACAAAATCATCATACGCCCGTCACCGCCATCGCCGAGGAGCAACCAGGAACATGCGCCGATCAACTGGGTCAAAGCGCACTACGATTCAATTCACAGGCGCATCGTGAGCAACTGGC
>JANPGB010000164.1:0-10513 GCA_031423695.1 Verrucomicrobiota bacterium | reverse complement strand
TCGAGGATCAACTGCTCATTGATGCCCGATGCAGTTTCAAGCGGAGAGTTGCCCCGGGCCGTCTCCACCGCGTCAGGATGGGGCTGATCCGCCTGAGTCGGGTCAAATTGCGCGCGGGCCAAGAGCCGCAAGGACTTCGCTTCGGGATCATTCAAGTAGCCCACCCAGGCCATCTGATAACCGCCCTGATTCACCATGATGCGGCAGATATGGTCGAGCAAGGTTTTTTCGTCCGTGGCCCGCACGAGCGTTTCATTGCAGTCAATCAACATGCGCAGCGCACGGTTGGCGTTTTGCATGGCCTGGCCGGTGCGATGCCGGCTCACGGCGATGGCGGCCGTGTGGGTGGCGATCTCCATCAACCGCTCCTGCCCGGCTTCCGGCAAACCGGTTTGGCGCTGGTAAATCGCAAAGGTGCCGTGGAGGTGTTGCTGTTCGTCAAAAATCGGGGTGGACCAACAAGCCCGCAGCCCGTGGGGTTGGGCGAATTGACGATAGTCTTCCCAGAGTGGATCGCTGGAAATATCCGCGACCAGCACGCGTTCCCGGCGGTAGGCGGCGGTGCCGCAGGAGCCGCCGCTCGGTCCGATATTAGTGTCGTCGATCGCCTCGAGATATTCGGGCGGCAGGCTGGGGGCCGCCACATGCCGCAATCGGGTGCCGTCTTCATCCAGGAGCAGAATGGAGCAAAGCATTTCCGGCGACTGTGCTTCGATGATGCGGCAAAGGGTTTCCAGCGTTTCCGCCAGCGGAGCGCCCCGGGCGATCATTTCCAGCACCTGCTGGTTGCCGCTGGCCAGGGCCTCGGCGCGTTTGCGTTCCGTGATGTCCAGCGCGGTGGTCAGCGCACACCCCGTGCCGTTGAGCGAAATCATTTCAGTGGCCAGCAGCACATGCCGGATCGTGCCGGACCGGGTGCGCAACGGGCTCTCCTGTTCCCATTGCAGTGGTGCGTCGACCAGCAGTTCAAGCTGTTGCAGGCGGCTGCTGGATTCCAGGGCAAGGCCCAATTGGTCGCGCGTCAAATGGGTGAGTTCGTCCACGCTGAAGCCGCTCAATTTTTCGAACGCCTGATTGGCCTCCAGAAAACGATTATCCGCCAGGCTGGTGATGGTCATGGCGATGGGGCTGCAACGAAAGGCGCGCGAGAATTTCTCTTCCGAGGCTTGCACCGCCAGCTCGGCCTGTTTGCGCGCGGCCACCTCCCGCCCCCAGCGGCGCAACTGCGTGCGCAACGCCACCCAGAGCAGCAGCGCGGTGACCGTCACGAACGCCCAGTCCTGGTAGGTTTCCAACCGCTTGAAGCCGGCGTGATGCTCCACCACCAATCCCAGCAAGCGATCGGAAAGCAGAATCGCCACGGCCGCCACGATCCAGTAGAGCAGGCTGGTGCGGAAGGCGACCTGTTCGAGTTTGTTTCTCATTGAAAAATTCCGCCCGCGGCGGGCTGCACAAAAAACCCACCGCGCAGCGCCATGCTGCCGGCGGTGGAAAATTTATCACGGTCAATTATGCATCCCCACCGGCAAAAGACCAACCGGAAATTTTCCGGAAATTTCTACCGGTGTCGGTGTGACGGCTCCCGCCTGCGGTGACAGCTAATGTGAGTCAGCACGGGCGTGGCTTTCGAAGTTGGAAACAGTTTGCCGCCAAGGTTACAATGGGCCAGACCACCGTGCGGTGAGGCTGGACGCTGGGATTTGGCCAAGGGTGCGCGGCGGTTCGTGCTCAGACGAGGGACAGCGCGCCGAGCAGCGCAGCCAGCAGCCAAATCAGCAGCACGGCTTTCGCGCGCGTCAGGCCGAGGCGCACCAGGCGATGCGAGAGGTGGTTGTTGTCGCCGAGGTAAAAGGGCTGGCCCAGCTTCCAACGCAGCAGAACCACCCAGACCATGTCGCCGAGCGGGACCGCCAAAATGAGCAGCGGACTGAGCACGGCGAGGGGTTGCGGATTTTTCGTCGTGTGAAAATGCGGCAGGATGGCCAGCACGGCCAGAAGATAGCCGACCAGATGGCTTCCCGAATCACCGAGGAAAGCTCGGGCGCGGGGAAAGTTATAAGGCAGAAAACCGAGCAGTGCGCCGCTCGTCAGGAAGGCGATCAGCGCGACGAGGTATTGGCCGGCCTGGGCGGACCGCAGCGCGAACCCCAGCGCACTGATGGCGCCGAGGCCGCCACACAGCCCGTTCATGTTGTCCATAAAATTAAAGGCGTTGATCACCGTGAGAATCCAGAGAATCGTGACGGCGTAGCTGAAAATCAGGCTGGGGACAAAGAGCGTGATGCGCGCGCCCGCAGCGGCGACCAGACCGGCAATCAGGAACTGGCCCGCGAATTTCAACGACGGCTTCAACTCATGTTTATCGTCCAGCACCCCGACGATCAACATGCCGAGCGCGCCGAGAAAAATGGCCGTCAGCTCCAGGCTGCGTTTGTGCAGGCCGTAAGCAAGGCGATCCGTGGTAGCGGGATCCGCCAGCGAAATCAAATGGCTTCGCTGTGCCCACAAAGCGAGCAGGGCTAACAGGACGGGCAGGGCCAGCGCGGTCATTACGGCCAGACCGCCGGCGAGAGGAACCGGTTCGGCATGGATTTTTCGGTGGCCCGGATCATCCACGAGCCCGGCGCGCAGGCACCACTGGCGCCACAACGGCAAGGCCAGCAGCGCCGTTGCGAAGGCGCCGGTGAAGGCCAGCAGGTAAAAAGCGTTGGGAAAATTCACCGGACGAGGATTCCCTTTTTTTCAGCGAGGCGCAAATAAAGTTGATGCAGATCGTCCACCATTTTTTCAACGCTGAAGCGCGGTTTCACAAATGCCTGTCCCTGTCTGCCGAGCCGTTCGCACAGGGCTGCGTCGCCGGCCAGTTGCAGCACCCGCCGCGTCAGCGTGGCCAAATCACCGGGCCGGACCAGAAAGCCGGTTTCGTTGTCGAGGCAGACTTCGCGCGCTCCGTCGCAGTCGTAGGCGACCACCGGTTTCGCCGCCGCCAGCGCCATCGGCAGGGCGCGCGGCAGGCCTTCGCGGCGCGACAGATGCACCAGCACGTCCAGGAGGCCGGTCAGTGTGGGGATTTCAGCGGGGGCGACCAGGCCGGTGAAGCGGAAATGGTTTTCCAAACCCAAGGCGCGGGCCTTGGTTTCAAAACGGGAACGCCACGGGCCATCGCCGATGAGCAGAAATTTAATGCGCGGACAGCGGCGGATCAGCTCGGGCGCGATGGCGAAGAGGTCGCCATGGCCTTTGAGCTTGAACAGGCGGGCGATGGTGCCAATGACGAAGTCGTCCGCAGCCATGCCAAACCGCTTGCGGATTCCCGAATCACATCTCGCGGCGAGGAAGGGGGCCAGCTCGAAGCCGCTGAGTATTTTCGTGTACTGCGCCGGCCGGCCGATCCCGGCGGCGAGATACTGTTCGGTCATCGCATCGGCGACGGACACAAAATGGGTGGTGACTTTCGCGGCGCGGCGTTCGGCGGCGCGGAAAATAAAATTGGCGGGTGCATTCTGGAAACTGCCAAACGAGGGGCCGTGAATGGTGTGAAGGATGAGCGGCACGCCGGCGCGGGCGGCGGCGAGGCGGCCGAGAATGCCCGCCTTGCCGCTGTGGGTGTGGACGATGTCCGGTCGTGTGCCGCGGAAAATGTTTTCCAGCCGGCGCCGGACCAGCAGGTCTTTGAACGGATGAACGGGACGGACGAGTTCGGGAAGGATGGTAAGGATGTGAGGCGCGCCGGCAAAGGCGTTTTCAAGCGAGCCTTCCGGGCCGGGGCTGGGGCCGGAGATCAACTCCACTTCCAGGCCGGGCTTTTGCCGCAGGCCTAGGACGGAGGCGATGGTGTTTTCCTGGGCGCCGCCAACAATCAAGCGCGTGATGACGTGCGTGACGCGCATGGGGCCGGGTCAGGGTGCCGCCGTTCGCAGGTTTTGCAGGCGCTCGCTGATGGTTTTAGCCTCGTCAGTTTCCGCGGGGGCGTTGGCCAGGTAGAGGTCGTAATTGCGGATGGCGTTGTTTGTATCCTTGTTGCGCCAGGCGATTTCTCCGAGGCCGTAATAGATTTGAAACATGTTCGGGAAAAGTTTTTCCAGCTCGCTGTAGTCCTGCTGCGCTGCTTGCAGCTTGTCGCTGGCCAGATAGGCGATGGCGCGGTTGAGCTTGGCGGTGGCGTTGTTGGTGTCGTAGGAAAGGGCGGTGGTCAGGGCCGCGATGGCGGTCGGGTGGTCGTTGACTTGAATGGAAAGGTAACCTTTGTTCACAAGGGCACCGACGTCGTCGGGCTTCAACTCCAGGGCGAAATCCACGGCGCGCAGGGCGTTGGTGTAACTTTTGAAGGTGGTGGAGAGCTGGAACGCCAGACTGAGGAGGTTGATATCTTTGGGATACTCGTTCATCAGTTCCCGGAGTTTTTGTTCCGCCAGCGCGGACTTGCCTGCGGAAAAGAGGGCGCTGACCTCAATCTTCAACAGATCGAATTTGCCCACGCCGGAATCGGCGGAAGCTTCGGCCGCCGCACGGATTTTTGGGATGAGTGACAGGGCTTTTTCGGGGAAGCGATTGATGACATAAAACTGGGCGAGCCACAGCTGGGAGGGCAGGTAGTCGGGAACCAGCGCCGCAATGCGTTCGAATTGCTGGGCAGCCTGGCGGTTGAGCCCGGTCTGGCCGAAGATCACCCCTTGGGCAAAGCGGTGGGTGGGTTCGTCAAAGGGGCCGCACTCCCGCATGATTTGCGGACCGTCACGGTATTTTCCGAAATCCGCCTCGAGCGATTTGGGTGATTGCACCGAGGTCGGCACGCCAGCCTGCAGGTCTTTGTTGAATTCCAGATTGCGGCGCGCTGAAATGTTGTTCTGGTTGAGTTTGAGCGAGAGTTCAAAGCGCCGCTGGGCTTCCGGCAACCGGCCGGCCACTTCGGACTGGACCCCCCAGAAATTCAGCGCGAGGGAATAATAGTTGCCGAGGGTGATGGCCATGGGGCTGGGCTCGAATGGAACGTGAAGTTTTTTCAGCAACTTCTGGCGGAAGGTGGGCAGCTTTTTTGTGGGCGGCTCGGTAATGAAGGGCAGCAGTTCGCTCGCGCTGTCGGCGTGCCGGCTCCAGAAGGTTTCATTCTCAACGATCTCGGAATCCGTCAGCGGCGGCACGGCCACGGCATTGGTGCTGGTCCGGCGCATTTCGTAAACCAGGCCGTGCGGCACCGGATAAAAGTATTCGAAGTAATAGCCAAAACTCGGATGCAGGTAGTACACCGGGCGCTGCTCGGAGAATTTCAGCAGCAGTGTGATCAGGGTTCTGGGGTCAACCCCCTGCGGCAGTTTTTTCGGGTCCACCGGCCCCAGCCATTCGGTCGGGTGGAGCTTTTGCTGTTCGTTGAAATAGTTCGGCGAGAGCAAATTTTGCGTGTTCAGAAAAATGCGGTCCGACGGATTGCCGTCCCGCGCCAGCCAGGATTTGGCGAGCAGGAGCCGCATCGGGTCGTCGCTCAGGACGACCGCCTTGGCGGGGAGGTTTTGCGTCAGTTGGGTGGCGAAGTTGCGGAGGGTGGCTCCATTGGACAAGCGGATCTGCGGCAGGTTTTTGTAGATTAATCCGGCGGGCACGAGCAGCAGCAGCAGCCACATCACCACTTGGGCGAGGCGGTGCAGCGCAGTTTTCCAGAAGGGCACGTACCGCGTGCGTTCCTTCAGCGGTCGGAAGACCACCAGAAAATAGCCGCTGAAATAGCCGATGCTCAGCGCGCCGAAGTAAATGAGCAGAAGGATCAAGCTCGGCAGGCCAAAACCTTTGTAGCGTGGTCCGAACGCGGGGTCAAAGGCCGCCCAAAGGCAGGCTCCGAGCAAGGTGCCGTGGGACAGGTGGAAAATGCCCGTGGTCAGCGCGATGCCCACGGGACTGGGGTCGCCAAAATACGAAGCCCACTTGACGGAGATCAGCAGAATGGGCAGCAGGGAGGTGAGCGCCAGCAGCAACAATACATTCCCGGGCGCGCGATGAATCATGAGCGAGAGAATGTCCTTCTGCGCCTTGAGATTCACTTTCAGCGCCTGCCAGAACGTCCCCTCTTGGAATCCGGAATTGACATAAACCAGTGGCAGCAGCAGGTAGAGCAACAAGCCGGCGAGGCCGCAGAGGATCAACCACCGCAAAAACCGCAGGTTGAAAAAGCTGATCCCGCGAATCCAGACCATCGCCCCGACGAAGGCCGGCAGCAGGCCGATCAGCACCCAGTTTTCCGTCATCGCCAAACCGTAAACCCCCGCCGCCCGGTACAGCCAGGAGTCTCGCTCGTCGATCCGAAATTCGAGGAGGCACCGGATAATGTAGGCGGCCAGCAGCAGATCGAGCAGTTCTCGCGTGCCCGAAGTCGCACCTTCCCAGATCGTGAGCTGCAAGCCCAGCACGGCCGCCGCCATCACCGGCGGCAGCCAGGCGTCGCGAATGGACAGCAGCGAAAACTCCCCTTCCTCGCGCAACCGCTGGTCGTGCGTCCGGTCGTGCGGCAGCAGGGCGACGGAGCGCGCCAGTTGCCCCAAGGTCAGCGCCGCGCAAACGGCGGAAAAAATATTAAGCGCCAGGGGAGCCCAATGGGCGGGCATCCAATGCAAGGGATAGGTCGCCAGAAAATACAGCGGCGCGTAAAGTTCGGCCCCGGGCAGATCGCCCGTGAGCCGTGCGGCCGTGGTCAGGTTGCCCAGCGAATACCAGCGGCTCAGCGTCGCCAGGTAGAAAATCAAACCCGCGGCCGCCACCAGCCAGGGGAGAAAGGTGCCGACGAATCTGTTCTGCTGCGCCGGCTCGTGCTGTGTCGTCATGCGTCGGAGGAGGGTGTCGCAACCGTTCTGGACAGGCAAGAAGTTACTGCCGTTTGCGGCGTATATCAGCCACGCATTCCACATGCTGCGTCTGCGGGAACATGTCCAGCGGCACCACTCGCACCAGTTCAAAGACACCGTCCGCGCACAGCACGTTCAAATCCCGCGCCATCGTCGCCGGATGGCACGAGATGTAGATGATCTGCGCCGGGCCGGTGTCGCGCAGCAGTTGCAGCGTCTGCGGCAGGCAACCCTTGCGCGGCGGGTCCAGCACCGTGGTGGTCGCTTCCGGGGAAAACTTCTTGATCAATTCCGGCAGCACCGTCTCCACCATGCCCGCGATGAACTCGCCGTTGGTGCGATTCCGCGAAGCCGCGTTCTGCCGCGCCGCCTTGATGGCCTGCTGGTCAAATTCCACGCCCACGAACGACTCCAACGCGTCCGCCACTTCAATGCCGAAAAACCCCACGCCGCAGTAGAGATCAATCAAATGCTTCGCGCCGCCGTCGCGCACAAAACCGCGCACGGTCTCCACGAGCTTGGGCAGCAGAAAAAAATTGTTCTGGAAAAACGAATCGCGCGGTACCACCCAGTCTTCCGGTGGAATCCGCAGCACCACCTTGATGCCGCCTTTGGGCGGCGGGTTGGCGCGGACGTGCTTGATCTGCTCATTGAGCGCCGGCTCCGCGATCATGCACTCGTCCAAGTCCTCCACCCACGGGCAGTCCCAGCGGATGAAGCCGATGTTCAATTTCTGCAACGGCTTGTTCCACTGGCTGCGGATCATGATGCGGTTGCGGTAGCCATACGGCTGCGGACACGGCACCACCGGCGCAACCACCGCTTTGGCAAAACCGCCGACGCGCTGGAACAAATCCGCGATCTGCTTGTGTTTGATGCGGAGCTGTTCGGTGTAGGCGATGTGCTGATACTGGCAGCCGCCGCACGCCGCGAAGTGCCGGCACTCGGGCGTCACGCGCAAGGGCGAGGCCTCGACGACGCGCAGGAGTTTCGCCCGGCCAAATTTCTTTTTCACGTCGGTCATTTCGACCTCGACGGTTTCGCCCACGACGACGAACGGCACGAACACGACGAACGCGCCGACGTGCCCCACGCCCTCGCCGCCGAAGGCGATGTCTTCAATCGTGAGGACGTGCCGCGCGCCGATGGCGGTGGGCAAAACTTCTTCAACTACATTCATGGGCGAAGATGTTAGAGCAGAATGACGAGCGGGAGAATGAAGAAGTTTTGGAACAGGACTAATAACCAACGGCTGCTCCGTTTGCAGCCCGTCAGCATCAGGGGCTTTGGGCACTGGGATTTGTCATGCCGAGCCATCGAAGCAGAGCCTCCTCCACGCTCTGAAGTTGTGCGGGAGTGAGGACGCCAAGGCGCCGCATGAAATACTTGGGTGGGAATGCCTGAATGCCCTGCACCAGAAAGGCGCCCTCGCCTAGAAACCGCGCGCCGACGGCGACCTCAAACTGCGAGCCGCGAGCGGATGTGGTGTGCGGGAGGACGCCGATGAGCGCCCGATCGGCATCGATGTAGGGCCGACTGATGACCAGCGCGGGACGAACCTTGGCGACGGTGCCAAAATCCACCTGCCAGACCTCCCCGCGCTCAGGCACGTTGCGCCTCTTCCTCGTCCAACGCGCGGAAAGACGCGGCCGCAAGGGCGGCGAAATCGTCTTCCGTCAGGTCGTCGGACATCGGAACATGTTCGACGATATGACGACGTAGCTCGACGCGCTCCGCAGGAGAAAGGTGTTCGACCTCATCAATGATGTGTGCGACTGCTGCTGTCATGCGGGAATCGTATCAAAAAGCGAGAATTCGACAAGCCTGTATTCCTGCGTGCGCGCACCAGTGCCTGATGTGGAAAGTGGAGTCACCGCCGACGCATGATGTGAACCGCGACAGCAAAACTTCTGCAACTACATTCATGGGCGAGGATGCAGAGCAGAACGCTGGCGGGGAGAATGAAGAAGTTTGGGAATACCCGGGGATCGAGATTGGAAATTAACGGCCGTTTTGTTTGCAGCCGTTCAGTTGGTCAGGCAACTGGTTTGATTTCAGGTGCTGGACAGGCGGAGCAATTTTCTCGCGAGACCATTTCCAAAAAGTTTTCCGGAGCATTTTCAATCACAAGATTTTCTGTTGGTTCTGGACTCCCGACCTTTAAGAACGTCAAAACCCTGCCTTTCAACAGATGGTTGTCAAAATCATCAATCCAAACCGGAAATCCCAAGAGATCGTAGTATTTTCCATCCCGTAGGGCTTCGCGTTTTTGCCCAGCCAGTAAGAATAACGACCCATTGTATTCCCACGTAACATTGCCCTGTTTGTCCTCGCGTCTTCCTCCGCCTGAAAAGGAAAGTAACGGCACGAGTTTTTTCTTTTGACAGCCCCCAACCCACTCAGGCAAGACCGCCTTCAAGTGTGCCCGGGCTGACTTCGATAGGATGAAACCAATTTTTTCATCGGACATGTCAACTTTCATATATTCCTTGTATAAAACAGCGAAGCTCTTATCACGTGGCGAGGGTGATTAAAAGTGAGGTCGTCTCGTTTTGTCAGCCGCGCTCCGTCGTCTATTTCCCATGCGGCACTTCCTCGTAATGCTGCCGCAGCAGGTCGTCGCCGAAATCATTTTCCAAGTCCCGCCAGACGGTGTGGATGTGGTTCGCGTTGTCCTGCGTCTGGTCGAACTCCATCAGGAACGTCGGCCCTTGAATGCGATAGTAATGGCCTTGGCCCGGCGCGATGCCGCCGGCCCACGCGAAGTGCAATTGCTCCGGCCCGGCTTGCTCGATCTTTTGCCAGTCCGCCGCCGCCAGTTCGTCGCGATACCGGAAGACATATTCGCGGAGGAGTTCCATGAACACGCCGTGTTGTTCGGGTGTGAACTGCGCGGACGTCATGCCCGCTGGTTGCAGTGCGGTGACGTGGCGGTTGGTGCTGGTGATGATCTCCCGCGGCGCATTGGTGGTGACAATCGCCACGGCCCGCTGCGCGTCCGTCAGGGATTGGATGAGGGTGTGCGCGAGATCGTCCTCGCGGGCGAGCACGCGCAAGCCTTGGCGCGGCCCGCTGCGAACTTCCGCCGGATTGGAACCCATGAACGACGGGGTCTTGGCGACCGCGCCGTGGCCGACGGTGAAATTGAGCGAGAGATGATGTCCCTCGATGCGCCAGCTTCACGGGTCTTTGCCCGGCGTGCCAAAGATGGAGATGGAGTATTGGCCGGGAGCGCGTCGCTCGGCGTGGTTTTCCACTTCGTAAAGCACCTGGTCGAGCGTCATGATCGTGGCCGCCTTGAAATATCCGCGATGACTGAGAGGCGTCTGGATGAGCGCTTGCGCCAGTGTCTGCTGGGGAAAGCTCATGTCGCGAAACGCCAGACCTTTGCGGGCGCGCGGAATGAAATGCCAGTTGAACCGCTCTTCCGCCTTGAACTCAAACGTGGCGGTCGCGCGCTGCTCCGTCGTCAGCGTGGCGAGAAAATTGGTGGCCGCTTCGGCCATCTGTCCGCCCACGTCATGGGCGAAAACCGAGGTGGATGTGAGTGACAGCAACACCATGGACGCTGTGAAAACGGTTGAGGGAAATCGCATTCCCAAAGGACAACGAATTCACCGCTCAAATACAAATACAAAATGAACTGCGGCCAAAACCCCCACTTAGGTGGTGGTCGGCGCGCT
>JANPGB010000163.1:0-4595 GCA_031423695.1 Verrucomicrobiota bacterium | reverse complement strand
CGTTAATTTTGGAAGTTTTTTCGGACGCGGTGGAACGCGTCCCTACCGAAGTAAATCTTCCCACCATCGGATGCCCGACGAATTCCACGCGCAGTTTCGGTGTGCGCTTCGCATACCAGGATTTCTCAAACGAAAAAATGCTGAGAATCAAATCGTAGTCGTCCTGGAGTTTATAGGCGCGGCCGGGACGCGACGCCCAGACCTGCGGCGAGACGAATTGGACGATCTTGGGATTCCAGTTGTTGAACTGGTTGCGGTGGGCGCGGACGAATCGCCTGACCGCCCGCCCGAATCGCAGATTGAAGCCGCCATAATCCACGCCGATGATCACGTCCGGCTGGCGTTCGATGGCGAGCTTGAGCAACTGGTTGAACAGCCTGCGAAACTCAAAATACTTTTTGAACACCTCGGAAATGCCGATGACCGAGTGCTGCGTCATGTCAAAGGCGAGTTCCACGCCCGCCGCCGCCATCTTTGGTCCGCCCGCGCCGAAAAACCGGGGAGCCAGCGCCGTGCGCAGCGGTTGAACATCCGCCGTCGAGTCAGAGGATTCCGCCACGACCCGTTGCCGCAACGCGCCGACAAGTTCCGCCGCGAGCGTGTCGCCGCTCGCCTCACCCGCGATGAGCATGAAAGATTTTGGATTCATTTCTGATCTTCGTAGGAGACGACGTGAGGAGTCTCAAATATTTCCGGCTGCCACGCGTGATGATGCGAAGTGGATGTTAGAGCCTCCTCACGTCGTCTCCTACAAATAGTCTTTGTAGGAGTCGAGGTGACGAGACTCAAACTTGTTTGCTTTAAGTTCACGGGAGTGGCGGTCGTTTGATGTCGCCCGCGTCCGGCTGACGCAGCTTGCCAAAGATTCGCCAGAACTTAGGCCGGAAATCTTCCGCCAGCGGATTTAACTTCGGATAGCCGGGAATCACGCAGCCGGTGAACGGCCAGTCCGCTACGGTTGCCGCCAGTTCTTCCTGAACTGGATTTGCCGCGATGTAAAAGCAAACCTTGGCGAAGGCGTTTCGCTTGCGCTGTTCCTCCTGTAATACTTCATCCTGCGCCTGCGGTTGAAACATGGCGGGCGTAAGTTCCGGTTCAAGATAAGTCCGCAAAAACGCCATGCCGTTGATTTGATCGGTGTCCAGCCGCAAACCCATCCAAACCAGATGCAAATGATCAGGCATCAGGCAGTAGATCGGACAAACCAGACCTTCGCGTGCTGCGGCGTGAAGCATCAACTCGCGAAACCGCTGATGGAATGACGGCGTGAGCCAGCCTTTGACTTTGTCGAAAGTCGTCAGCGTCCAGAACACCACGGCGTCGGCCTGATAATATTCGCGGGGCAGGCGCGGCAGGTGAAACGCGCGATTCAGTGGGTGGCGGGTTGGTTTGACGGGTGACTGGAATTTCATGGGGGAGAAATTAGAGACTCCTCACGTCGTCTCCTACGAATAAACTTTGTAGGAGTCGAGGATACGAGACTCAAACTGTTTGGATGCTCAAGCGTTTTCATTTTAGTTAGAGACTTCTTACGTCGTCTCCTACTTTCGCGGTTGGGCGGCGATGGGCATAAAGGATTTTGGTTTCACGGTTTATTTTTTTGCCACAGGCACAGAAGCACGGAGAAATTCATGGAATCAGCTCCTTTTTTTCATGGCCATTTTTAGAAAGGATTGCCAAAGAGCAGCGAGAATCGCGAAGGCCATTGCGCCAAGCAAACCATTTGCAATTACACAAATTAAGTCATCTGTGAACTCATTATTGAAGGGTTTTGGAAATTGCATGTTGCCCACCAAAAAGAATGATGGAATACCGATATAAAATCGGAGAGATAAAAATAGATGCGGCCAAAATTCATCTAGCCCTTCACCGGTGCCTTTGGCAAAAAGATGGTAGCCAACAATCACAATGCCATTAAATGCCGCGACTAACGCACCACCCCCAATAGCAGCTTTAAACATCGGCTGAGTTCTCTTTCTTTGGTTGTTTTTCGATTTCATGTCGTATTGGGGTGTGAAATCTTTGCGCCTTTGCGTTAAATCATTTGCTCTGCTGCACCTGCCTAGTAATTTCAAACGCCAAATCCAGCGCGCGTTTGGCCGATTCGCCGCTGACCATCGGGGTTTGCTGCGCGCGGACGCACTCGACGAAGTGTTGCAGTTCGAGCTTGAGCGGCTCGTCCTTCGCAATCGGCACCGGCTCGCGAACGATTTTCTTGCCGCCAAACTGGCTGACGATGTTGGAGTCTTTGCCGACGCCGAGTTTCGCGGCCATGATTTTTTTCAACAGCGAGCTTTCCTCCTCGCCGTCACGGGCGATGCGGTAGATGAAACCCTCCTGCGCGCGGTAATCGAGCGAGATGTAGCTGGGCGTCGCGCCGCCGCTGAAGACGCGGATTTTGCGCATCCGTTCCGGGCTGACGCGGCTGGCGGTGAGGTTGGCGACGCAGCCGTTGGCAAAGCGCAGGCGCACGTTGGCGATGTCCTCGCTCTTGCTCAACACGGGAATGCCCACGGCGTCCACGCTGGTCACGGGCGATTTTACGAACGCGAGAATCACGTCGAGATCATGAATCATCAGGTCGAGCACGACGCCGATGTCGGTGGAGCGGGCAGGGTAGGGTGAGAGGCGGTGGGTTTCGATGAAGCGCGGATCGGGCGCGGCAGATTCGAGATATTTGAAAACTGGATTGAAGCGTTCGACGTGGCCGACTTGCAGGACGCAATTGCGCTGCTGCGCAAGCTGGACGAGTTCGGCGGCCTGCTCGGTGTTGTCGGTCATCGGTTTTTCAACGAGCACATGTTTACCGGCAGCGAGCAGTTGTTTGGCGAGGTCGAAGTGAGTAATGGTAGGCGTGACGATGTTCAGCGCGTCGGCGCTGGCGGCGGCTTCGGCGACGGAGTTGAACACGCGCAGGTTGTGTTTGGCGGCGATTTTGCGGGCGGTTTCGGTGTGGGCGTCAAAGATGCCGGTCAGTTCGACCTGTTTCGCCGCCGCGAGTTCGGCATAGACGCGGACATGATGTTGACCGAGCGAACCGGTGCCGAGGACGGCCACCCTGATTTTAGATGCCATGCGCGGAGATTAGGCTTCGGCGCGGCAGGTTCAAAGGCGAAAGTGCGGAACACAGCCATCGGATAAGCAACTTTGGACTTTGAACTTTGGACGTCTGCTCCCTAGAGTAACGGCGTGGCATTTTTAAGTTACATCGTCACCGTGTTCGCCGCGTATCTGCTCGGCTCGATTCCGACGGGCTATCTTGTCGGCAAGGCGAAGGGCGTGGACATCCGTACCGTGGGCAGCAAAAACATGGGCGCGACGAATGTGTTTCGCTCCGTCGGCAAGACCCTGGGGATTTTTGTGCTGCTGGTGGATGCGCTGAAAGGTTATGCTGCCTGTGCGTTGCTTGCCCCGCATGTTTTCAACTGGCTCGCGCCGCATTTCTCCGGGCTTTATGTTTATTTTCAAAACGAGCCGGTGGAATTTCAACTACGCTTCAAAGTCATTGCCGGCATCGGCGCGATTCTCGGCCACAACTACACCTGCTGGCTCAAGTTCAAAGGCGGCAAGGGCATTGCCACCACCGCCGGGGTGATGGCGGCGCTGGTGCCGTGGGCGCTGCTGATCGTGGTCGTCATTTTCTTCGTGCTGTTCGCGGCGACGCGTTATGTGTCGGTGGGTTCCATCGCGGGGGCGGCGGCGCTGCCGTTCGCGACCTGGTTCACCACGCAGGACGCGGGTTTGACGGCCGTCACCGGAGTGCTGGGCGCGCTCGCCATTTTCAAACACAAAAAGAACATTCAACGACTGATGGCCGGGACGGAAAACCGGATCGAATTCAAAAAGCAGGAGGCCGTGAAATGAAAATCACCGTGTTGGGTGCGGGCGCGTGGGGAACGGCGCTGGCCAAGGTGCTGCACGAAAACGGCAACAACGTGACGCTCTGGAATCACCGGGCGGAATTGCTCGACGAACTCCGGCGCGGCCGCAGCGAACAGTATCTGCCGGGCGTGAAGCTGCCGACGGACTGGCGGCTGGAGGCGGATTTTTCCAAGGCGGTCGGCGGGAGCGAGTGTCTGTTGCTGGCGGTTCCGTCGCAGGCGTTCCGGCAGATCGCGGCGCGGCTGAAAGGGCATCCGGGAATTTTTGTCAGCGTGACCAAGGGCATTGAATTTGAAACGGGGCTGACCATGAGCCGCATCCTGCGGGAGCTGGCGCCGGCGGACCGGGTGGCCGCGCTGTCGGGGCCGAGCTTTGCGCGGGAAGTCGCGCTGGGGATTCCTTCGGCGGTCGTGTGCGCCTGTGAGAGCGACGGCACGGCGCGGACGGTGCAGGGACTTTTTCACCGCCCGGAGTTTCGCATTTATCGGAGCACGGATCTGCTCGGCGTGGAATATGGCGGCGCGCTGAAGAATGTGATCGCCATCGCGGCGGGCGTGAGCGACGGGCTGGGCTTCGGCGACAACACCAAGGCGGGGCTGGTCACGCGGGCGCTTTCGGAGGTGCGACGGCTGGGGGTGGCGTGCGGGGCGCAGGCCGAGACGTTCGCCGGACTGAGCGGCCTGGGCGATCTGATGCTGACGTGCTTTTCGAGC
>JANPGB010000162.1:0-3318 GCA_031423695.1 Verrucomicrobiota bacterium | reverse complement strand
TGTCGTCGAATGTGACGGCTTCACCGGCGTGAAATTGATAGAGCAGCGAAGTGCCGTCGTGCCAGTTGAAGTCGGCGAGCGTGTTCCAGTTGTTCGTGAGGTCGTCGCCGTGCCAATAGGTTTTGTAGCTCTGCGCGGACGGAGTGAAGAAGAGATTCATCGTGCGTGTGACGGGACTGCCGTCGGCGTCGTTGACGGTAAAGGCGAAACTCGCGTTGCTGTTCAGGCCGGGCGTGGGGACGAACTGCGCGAAGTAGGAATTGATCAGCGTTACCGTGCCGTTGACGGGACTGCTGACGGACCAGGACGGCGAATGATTCACCACAACCCAGCCACGCGTGAACTGGCGGAGATCAATGACGACGTTGGTGTTCATCAATGCGATACCGTGCGGTTCGGCGAGCCAGTTCAAATAATCTTCCAGGCGCGTGTAGCCGCTGCCGCTCGGGCTGGGATCGTTGTTGTTGGCGACGGCGGGATTGGAGCCGGTGCCATTCTCCCAAAAGTCTGGCATGCCGTCCTGATCGGTGTCGGTATAGGGCGTGCCGTTGCGGACGACGCCGGGACCGTTCATCGGCGCAACAAGTTCAGACGTGATCGTGCCGCCGAGCAAACCCCAGGACGTGAGCTGCGTCATCATCAGTTCATCCACGCTGTCGCGCTTGAATGATGGGCCGGAGTCGCTGATGGCGAGCTTGAGCGCGGTGAGCGGTGAATAGGCGTTGGTGATCGGATAAGCGAACGGCGTGGTCTTCAAATCCATCGGACCATAGGAGGCGAAGGACATTTCGCCGCCGTCCAGCACGCCGTTCTTGTTCATGTCGCTCCAGTTGTTCGTCGCGTAGATGTGGAAGTCCGTGTTGCCGCCGTAAATCGCGCTCGAACTGCCCGCCTGGCCGCGCATGAAATAATTATTGAAGACGTTCACGAAAGATTCGCCGGCGGAATCGCCGCCCATGTTGTAGCCGATGGTCTCCCAGTTGCAGACGACGTTGTTGACGTATTCGTTGACGCCTTTGACCTTCGGGTTGCGCGTGTCGTTATCAATGTAAAGCGAACGCAGAATGCTGACGCCGCCGTCCGTCTGGATCAACCCGCCCGCCGAGTGGCCCTGCAAGCCCTGCGAAATGATCGCGGACTGGATGGTGATGTTGTTGACGACGCCGTTGATGGAAAAAGTTTCGTCGCGGCCCCAGGACGATGTGATGTGATCGAAAATCATCGTATTGCCGTTGGCGATCCCCATCGCGTCGGTGCCGCTGTCGCCGTTGATGCCTTCGCGCACGCGGATGAAACGCACGAGGTTGTTGTTCGCGCCGGAAAAGGAAAGGCCATTGCCGTAAATGGTGATGCCGTCGCCGGGCGCGGTCTGGCCGGCGATGGTGATGTTGGGCTTGGGCGCGAAACGGGAGCCGGAATAATCAATCACGCCGCCAATATCAAAGACGATGGTGCGTCCGGAGACACTGCAAGCGTCGCGAAACGAACCCGCGCCGGAGTCGGCCAGAGTGGTGACGTGATAGACCGTGCCGCCGCGTGCGCCGGTGGTGAACTTGCCAAAACCTTCCGCGCCAGGGAAGGCGGGGAGTTGGGCGCGCAACTGGCAAGCAAGGAACAGGATCAGCCCGCAAAAAATCTTTTTCTTCAATGAATTTAACATCGGTTTCACAGGGGATTTAATGAGTTTTTTCCGCGACGCCGGGCAGTGCCGCGAGCGAGTTCAGGTAGTCTTCGAGTCGAGTGTAACCGTCCGCAACAGCCTGGTTGCGATCGTCCGGGTCTTTCGGGTTCAGCCCGTGGGCCAGTTCCCATTCATCCGGCATGCCGTCCTGATCGGTGTCGGCCAGGACGGCGCCGCCGCGCACGGTTCCCGCACCACTCATCGGCGCCTCGGTTTCGCGGGTGATGATCTGGCCGAGCTTCCCGAAGGAAGTCAGTTCCTCAATCAAACGCCGGTCCACTTCGTCGCGATGCCGCGAGGCACCCGCCTGCCGGGCAACCCACGCGACCGCCGCATCCGGAGCCAGCACGGTGACGGCGGGCTGATCACAAGGCTTGTCCAGCCAGCTCACGGTGCCGTAGGCGGACGACGGAATGATCTCGCCATCGAGCTGGCCATTCTTGTTTCCATCCAGAAAATTGTTCCTCGCGAAAATGCGGAAGTGCAAATTGCCCCGGCTGAAGGCCGCCGCCGTCGTGTTGGAACCGGCGATGAAATAGTTGTTGATGACATTGGCGCGCGAGTCGCCCTCGGAGTCGCCGAGGATGTAGCCGCCGCCACCGCCCCAGTTGTAAATGACATTGTTCACGAACTGGTTCACGCCTTTGACCTTGGGATTGCGCGTGTGGTTGTCCACATAAAGTGTGCGCAGGATGCTCACGCCGCCACCGGTCTGGATCAACCCGCCCGCCGAGTGGTGCTGCAGACCCTGGGCAATGATGCAGTTCTGGATCGTGACATTCGTGACCGGGCCGTTAATGGAAAAATTCTCATCGCGCCCCCAGGACACGGAAACGTGGTCAAAAATCAGGTCGTGGCCGTTCGCAATGCCCAAGGCGTCCTTGCCGGCGTCCCCGTGGATTCCCATGCGAAAGCGCAGATGACGGGTGATGGAGTTGTTCGCGCCGGAAAAGGAAACCCCGTTGCCATAAACAACGATGCCCTCGCCGGGCGCGGTCTGGCCGGCGAGAGTGATGTTCGGCGCCACACTAACGCGATTGGTGATGCGGATGACGCCGCCGACATCAAAGACCACAGTCCGGCCAGATTGGCTGACAGCGTCGCGGAACGATCCCGGGCCACGATCCGCCAGGGTGGTGACGTGATAGACCGCTCCGCCCCGCCCGCCGGTGGCGAACCGACCGAATCCTTCGGCGCCGGGAAAGGCGGGCAGCTGTGCCCGTGCGAGCGGCGCGGTGGCGAGAAGCAGAACCACCAACCATCCGTGAGCTTTTGTGTTCATGCGCTGAGGTGATCGAATACGAAACTGCGGGCCATCAAAAAAAACCGGCGTGCGAAGTTTTTGCTCCGCACGCCGGCGAGCTGCGAGCACGGCAGATTATTGAACCTTGAGCAGGTAAAACTGCTGGTCGGCGGCCGGGTCAACCGGAACCACGAGCGGCGGATTCAGCGCGCCCGTACCGTCAAACGTGCCTGTCGTGACCGTGGTCCAGCTGGCGAGGGGAAGCGCCAGGTTCGTCGAGCTCAACAGGGTGAAGGGCCCGTTCGGGGCTCCGCTGTTTGCGTTGATGGTGACGTTGACGCCATCATTGGAAATGCTGCTGATGGTCGGGCCGGGCAGAACCGCGGTGACGGAC
>JANPGB010000161.1:0-1536 GCA_031423695.1 Verrucomicrobiota bacterium | reverse complement strand
CTTCGATTTCACGGCCCGCTTCGCCCGACCCAATCGCCAACGGCAACAAACCGAGTGCCGTTACCAGTGCCGTCATCAAGATCGGCAGCAACCGTTCCGACGCGCCGCGAATGGCCGCGTCGAGTCCCCAAGTCATGCCCTCCTCCTGCACCAGATGCTCGAAGTGCGAAATCATCATGATCGAATTGCGCATCGTGATGCCGAACAGCGTGACGAAACCGACGAGCGAACCGATGGAGAGCAAACCACCGCTCGCAAACACCGCCAGCACACCGCCGATCAGTGCGAACGGCAGGTTGGCCAGAATGAGCAGAAGATTTCGCGTCGTTCCAAACAGAATCGCCAGCAACAGCACAATGGCCACAGCAGCAATTGACGAATGGATGAGCAGGTCGCGCCGCGCCTTGGTCTGCGTTTCCGCTGAACCGCTGTAAACCAGATAGACGCCGGTGGGCAGGGACACCTTGCTCTCGATTTGTTTTTTTACTTCTTTGGCAAACGCCGCCGCGTCGCCACCGGCAATGTTGCAAGTCACCTGCTGGCGGCGGCGCGCGCCATCGTGCGTCACGACGTAGCGGCTGTTGCCGGAATAAATCTCCGCCAATTCCCGCAGCGGCACGCGCAGACCTTGCACGTTGCGCACGACGAGCGCTCCCAGCGTCTCGGCATTCTTTCGGCTGGCTGGGTGAAGAATCACCGCCACATCAAACACACGGTTGCCCTGATAAGTCTGCGCCACGACCGTTCCTTGATATGCCGTCTGAATCGCGTCCATCACGTCCACCGGGTGAAAGCCGAGTTGCAACAGCCGCTCTGGTCGCAGACGCGCGACGGTTTCTTGCAAGCCAGGTTGCGATTCCATTTCCACATCCACCGCACCGTCCACCTGTGAGAGGACTTGCCGGATTTCCCCGGCTTTCTGGTCGAGCACATCCAGGTCGTCGCCGAAAGTGTTGATGACAAATTGAGCGGTCACGCCCGAAATCGTTTCTTCAATGCGTTCGGTCAGAAAAGGCATGATCTTGAAAGTGAGGCCGGGAAATTTCCCCAGCGCCTGACGAATCTCGCCCGTCACCGCCTCGGCCTCCTCACCGCCTAGGGGCTGCAAGTCCACATGTAATTCGCTGTAATGCGTCCCCCAGGTGTCCTCGCCTTGTTCGGCCCGGCCCGCTTGTTGCGAGACGGAACGGATGTGCGGGTCCTTCAGCAACTCCAGCGTGACTTCGCGGCCAATGCGCAAGGATTCTTCGAGGGACGTTCCCGGAATCGCGGCCATGTGGACGATGAAATGGCCTTCGCGAAATTCCGGCAGGAATTCGCCGCCGAAAAATGGCAGCGTGGCTGCCGCGCCCAAACATAAGACCACTGCCAACGCAATCACAGTTCGCGGGCGACGGCTCACACCTTCCAGCCATCCGCGATGCCGTTCTTTGAGCCAGCGCACATAGCGCGGTTCTTTGTGCGGCGCGACGCGCGACAGCATGAGATAGCACAGGGCGGGCGTGACCGCTCAATTTGTCATCAACACTTTCGGCG
>JANPGB010000160.1:0-2361 GCA_031423695.1 Verrucomicrobiota bacterium | reverse complement strand
AGCGTTCGCAGAGATCGCGCAGGGCCTGTTCGGCCCGGGCGGGATTGTCGCGAGCCTCCAGGACCAATGTCCACCGTGTTTTCGGAAACTGGACAGGACCGTACGAATTCTCGTCTGTCGAGGTTGTATCGCTCACGCCTTTATTAGAATTCGGATGAATGGTCACCAAGCGCGCGGATTATGGCAAGGAGTTTTCTTTCCTGAAAGATTCGGGCCAGGGCTGCATCAAGCTCGCTCCGGCCAGTGGCAGCAAGCCTTTGGGCGCGGTTTTTCACCCTGATTTGGCAACTTGGGGAATCGGGCGCGTGATCAGGTGGATGCCACGCCAGCGGTTGAAATGATTTTCTTCGATCCAATCTCGCGAGGTGGCTTCCCGCTTGGGGCGCCCTTTGGCCCAGACCTGTTTGCAAGCGTTCGAGATGCGCCGCAGGATCCCCAAGACCGTGGCCGCGTTCGGTTGGCGCACCCGGCTTTCATCCTCCCGATGGGTCACATCTAAAGTGTGATGAGTGCAATTTTCAATCCCCCAATGCCTTTGATCCAACTCCAGCCACTCGCTCTCGCTCAAGCGCTCCTTGGCTCGAGAAGCGACCATCCAAGTGTGTGTCAATTGGCCTTTGACTCCAATGCGGCGATCCACGCGCGCAATCTGAACCGCGCCCGCCAAACCCAGTTGTTTGGGTTCAATCGGCTTGGCGACAATGGCCCGGTATTCCTTGCGTCCGCCCCGGCGCAGGGTTTTTTCTACCCGAGGGGGGAACGTCCGCCGGCAGGAGGGTTTGGGCGGTTTTGAGCAGGGTTGGTTGATTGTCGCGGATGGGCAGGTTGTAATCGGCTCCTTGGTCGTAGAGGATCTGATGGACGGTTTGGTGCTGGGTGTGGAGGGCATCGAGTTGTACCAGCCGGTTTCTGAGGTCCAAGCGTTTCAGGAGCGTGCGGGCGGTGGGGATTTCGTTGGTCTTGCTTTGGACCGCCTCGACGCCCAAGAGCCGCTGGCTGGGCTGCGCGACGGCGTTGACCAGCATGATATCCCCGCCGCGCGCTTCCTTGCCGTCGATGACCACCACCTCACCCGGCGGCAGCGCTCCCAACAGATCGTTCTGCCACTGGAGGGCGATTTGCTCGATCTGCTCCCGTGGAATCTGGTGCAAGACCCGCTGAAATACTGCCTCGCTCGGAACCTGCGTCTTGCCCGTGTCCGGATGCACCCAGCAGCGCAACGCCTGGCGCTGCAATTTAGTCAGCCTTTTGGCAAAACGGCTCACGGCCCGGTAGCCTTGGCCCACTCCGGCCAGACAGGCCAGCCCGACAATAGCCATGACGGTGGCCAGGCGATGCCGCTTGCCGATGGACTGGCGCCAATCCTCGATTTGGTGAAAGCGCTCAAAGAGGCTGGGCAAGGCTTCCGTTTGGATCGTCGAGCGCGGCGGGGTGGCCTTTTCATGACGGGCCAAGTGCGCGGGCAACTGCTGGCTGCGCAGCCACTGGCAGGCCTGGGGCTCCAGGGCCTTGACCCACAGTTCCTTGGGCCGGTTGTGTCTCTGATAGAAATCTTCGCTCACGCGCTTGAACCCAGCACTGTAGCCCAAGGCTTGCCAGCCGCTGGCTTTGTAAGCGGTGGCGCGGAAGAGGTGGCGATCCACAAAGCTCTCCACCAAGAGAATCGGATGGCCATACTGTTTTTGCCAATCGGCGGGCAACCGTTTGAGGCACAGACTTAGGCTGCGGGAGGCCAGATTGGGCAGTTGCTGGCGATCCGCCAGGATGACAAAGCGGCTGTTTTGCGCCAGCAGAGACAGCCGTCGCTCCCGCTGCTCGTCCGACCAGCCAATGGACTGGTCGCGGGCTTTGAGATGGAGGGCGGGGGCGCTCCAGCCGATCAAGGCCAGCCACTTCCCCTTGGCGTCAGTGACCACGTAACGGAGTTGCTCGCCCACCAAATCAGCACTCTTCAGATAATGGTGTCGGCAAACCAACTGGTTCCACCGTTTCTTCTGCTCGGGCGCGATCAACTCCACTCGGAGTTGATCCAAAATGGCCTGCTCGTCGGAGTCTGGTAATCGATGCGGTTTTGGCATCCGCCCATCAAAAAAGATTCAATCGGGAAGGTCCAGAAAATAGAGAATTAGCTGCGCTAGGCTTCAGCAAACGCCGCGGCTTGATGCAGCCCTGGATTCGGGCGGGATTCGCCGTGTTCACAGAGGGTAGAAGCGGGGTTCGGCCCCAATCCCAATACGGCAGGGCTTTTGCGCAATGTAACGAGCGGAAAAGAATCCTGTTGTTAGAACCGGACGGGCGGCGGACCAAAACCTTCTGCCCACAAATCAACCGAAACAAAAGTCACCAAAAATATGAAACACA
>JANPGB010000159.1:0-4818 GCA_031423695.1 Verrucomicrobiota bacterium | reverse complement strand
CCTTGTCAATGCGCTGCGAATTCAACTGGGCGTTGTACTGGTTGCCCTCGTCGCCCGTGCCGATGTAGAGGTAGCCGTCGTTGCCGAAATGCAAATCGCCGCCGTTGTGGTTGAACTGCTCGTCCACCACGGCGGCGATTTGCATTTCGGCAACGACGGCTACCTCTACATCGGCACGGGCGACGAGGGCAACCAGTACAACGCCCAGTTGAATTCGCAGCGCATTGACAAGGATTTGTTTTCCTCGCTGCTGCGGATTGACGTGGATAAGAAGCCCGGCAACCCCGAACCGCGCCCGTCCGCCAACACCACAACGATTTACACCAACGCGCTGGGCAAGGCGTATTACAGCATCCCGACGAACAATCCGTTTGTGAATGCCGTCTCCTATCTCGGCTCGCCCATCAACACCAACACGCTGCGCGCGGAGATTTTCGCCACCGGTTTCCGGCACATCTGGAGGTTTTCGATTGATCAACCCACTGGCGACATTTGGGTGGGCGATGTTGGCCAGGACAGTTACGAGGAGGTGAACGTCGTCACGAATGGCGGCAATTACGGCTGGGCTTACTACGAAGCGCTCACCCCGGCCCTGTCATTGTATCCCAGCCAGACCACGCTGCTCGCCAACCCACCCACGAATTTTTTCAACAGCCCGCCGGTCTGGTTCTATCCCCACACCGGACTGCCCGGCGACGCGCAATACAAGGGCAACTCCATCAGCGGCGGCGTCGTGTATCGCGGCGCAAAAATTCCCGCGCTCACCGGTTCCTACATCGTCGCCGACTTTGTCTCGGCAAACATCTGGTCGCTATTCCGCACCAACAACACCGTGCTGACCAACCGCATCGCCGGCCAGGCGGGCGTGGCCGGCTTCGGCCTCGACCCCGGCAACGGCGACGTGCTGCTGGCCAACTACGCCCTCAACCAGATCCAGCGGCTCGTGCGCGTGGACACGGCGGGTTCCACTTTCCCCGCAAAGTTGAGCGACACCGGTGCGTTCGCCGACTTGATGACGCTCGCGCCCAATCCTGGTCTGGTGAGTTACGAGCCCATCGTGTCGTTCTGGTCCGACTACGCCATCAAGCGCCGATGGTTCGCCATCCCCGATCTGGTCAGCACGATCACTCACGCCGCCAATACCAACTGGACGCTGCCTACTGGCATGGTCTGGGTGAAACATTTCGATCTCGAACTCACGCGCGGCAATCCGGCGACCAAGAAACGCCTCGAGACGCGCTTCCTCGTTCGCAACCCCGAGGGCGTGTATGGCGTCAGCTACGCGTGGAATGCCGCCGGCGACGAGGCCTTTCTCGTTCCGGACGGCGGCACGAATTTTAATCTTACCATCACCGAAGGCGCGAACACCGTCACGCAGACCTGGACGATTCCTTCGCGCACCGAATGTCTCGCCTGCCATGTCCCGGCGGCGGGTCACGCCTTGAGTTTCAACACCCGCGAGTTGAATCAGACTGCCACCATGAACGGCGTCACCGCCAACCAGCTCGCGACCTTGAGCGCCGCCGGTTACTTCGCCAATCCTGTGACCGCGCCCCAAACCTTGCCCGCGTTTGCCGCCGCTACCAACACCAGCGCCAGCTTGGAATCGCGCGTCCGCTCTTATCTCGCCGTGAACTGCGTCCAGTGTCATCAACCTGCCGGGGCCGGCCCGGGCACTTGGGACGCACGTCCCTGGTTGACGCTCGACGAAACCGGTTTGATCAACGGCACGCCCTACAACAACGGCGCGAATCCCGCGAACAAACTCGTCATCCCCGGTGATCTCGCGCATTCCGTCCTGCTTCAGCGCATTCGCGGCAACGGTTTCAGCCGCATGCCGCCGCTCGCCACGTCGGTGATTGACCAGGCGGCAACCAATTTGTTGACGACCTGGATTTTCAGCGACCTCACCAACCGGCTGACCTTCGCGCAATGGCAGCTTGCGTATTTCGGCTCCACCAACGCCGTGAACGCCCAGGCCGCCGCCGATCCGGACGGCGACGGCGCGAACAATTATTACGAATACCTCACGCAGACTTCACCCACCAACGCCGTGCCGCCGCCGTGGCGCATCGGCATCGCGAAGAATGGGACCAATGCGAACATTCAGTTCCCCCGCCTGGCCAATCGCGGCTTCGTCGTCGAGACCAGCGAGACCTTTGGCAACTGGTCGCCGTGGAATGTGCCGGGCAATGTGCTCTGGTTCAGCTCCTCCAACTTCTCCGATGCGGTCACTGGCCCGCTGACCTTCAACACCAATCGCTTCTTCCGCGTCAAGATTTACGAGCCGTGAGCGGATGAAAATCCATTGGGCGAAACTTTCGCGTTGATTTTGTCCGGCCGACAAAATACGAACAAGCCATGCACTCAAAAATTCAGGCCGGTTTGCTCGCCGCCCTCCTCGCATTTTCCACGGCCGTTCGCGCCGCCACCATCGAAGTCCAGGTGGACCAGCCCGGCGCGAAAATCAATCCCGCCATGTGGGGGATCTTTTTTGAAGACATCAACTTTGGCGCGGACGGGGGGCTTTACGCCGAGCTGGTGAAGAACCGCGGCTTCGAGTTTCCCGACGCCCTGATGGGCTGGTCGAAGCTAAGTCCGAGCAAGGCCCGCGGCCAGTTGTCCCTCCACAGCGAGAGCCCGTTCAGCCCCGCCAACCCGCATTATCTGCGCCTCGAATCCGAGGGCCAAGATTTGTTCGGCGTCGCCAACGAAGGTTTTCGCGGCATGGGCGTGAAGGCCGGCGAGGCCTACAATTTTTCCGCGCAAATCCGCAACGTCTCCGGCTCGCCCGCGCTGCGGATTGAACTTTACTCCAGCGACGGCGCGCTGCTCGACACGGTGAAGCTGGAAAAGTTCTCCGGCGACTGGAAAAAAGTCACCGCCGTTTTGCATCCCAAGGACACCGACGCGAAGGCGAAGCTTTACGTGCTCGTGGATGGCCAGGGCGCGGTGGATTTGGATTTCATCTCGCTGTTTCCCGACCACACCTGGAAGCATCGCCCCGGCGGGCTGCGCGCGGACATGGTGCAGTCGCTGGCGGAGCTGCATCCCGGTTTCATGCGCTTTCCCGGCGGCTGCATTGTCGAGGGCAGCGAGCTGAACAAACGCTACCAGTGGAAAAAAACCATCGGGCCGGTCGAGGAGCGCGAGTTGTTGATCAACCGCTGGAACTACGAATTTCTTCATCGTCCGGCCCCGGATTATTTTCAGTCCTTCGGCCTGGGTTTCCTGGAGTTTTTCCAGTTGTGCGAGGACATCGGCGCGGAGCCGCTGCCGATCCTGAGCTGCGGCATCGCCTGCCAGTTCAACTCCGGCGAACTCTGCCCGCTCGATCAGCTGGATCCCTACATCCAGGACGCGCTGGATTTGATCGAGTTTGCAAACGGTTCCGCCGCCACCCGCTGGGGCGCGAGGCGCGCCGCGCTCGGACATCCCGAAGCGTTCCATCTGAAAATGATGGGCGTGGGCAACGAAAACTGGGACGCGCCCTACCTCGAGCGCTACGCAAAATTCCATGCGGCGCTGAAGGCGGCGCATCCGGAAATCCAGCTGGTCTCCAGCGCCGGCCCGTCCCCGAACGACGCGCATTTCAAATTCGCCTGGCCGAAGTTGCGCGAGCTGCACGCGGACATCGTGGACGAGCATTGCTACGACAAGCCCGCTTGGTTTCTCAACAACACGCACCGCTTCGACAGCTATGACCGCAACGGCCCGAAAGTTTTCTTCGACGAATACGCCGCGCAAAGCGACAAGGTCGTGAGCGTCAAGAACCGCAACACCTGGGAGTGCGCCATCGCCGAGGCCGCCTACATGACCGGGCTGGAGCGCAATGCCGAGGTGGTCCGCATGGCGAGTTACGCGCCGCTCTTCGCCAGCGCCGAGGCGTGGCAATGGACGCCCAACATGATCTGGGTGGACAGTTTGAATCTTTACGCGACGCCGAATTATTACGTCCAGCAACTCTTCAGCCGCAATCGGGGCGACGCGATCCTGCCGGTGAAACTCGACGCGTTGGAAATCCCAACGAACAGATTCTTCGCCTCGGCCGTGCGCGACAACGCCGCCGGGGAGGTCATCTTGAAAGTGGTCAACGCCGTCGCCGCTTCCGCCGAGGCGGAAATCAAACTCGCCACCTCTGGCGCCGTGGCGGGCCATGGCCGGATCACCGTGCTGGCCGGCGCGAATGCGGATGTGAACTCGTTTACAAACCCGACCGCCGTTGCACCTGTCGAATCCGCATTGGCGGACGTGGCCAAAACCTTCCGCCACATCTTTCCCGCCAACTCGATGACCGTAATGCGGCTCAAGGCAGACTGATTTCCCAGCGACCCTCGGGCCGTGTCGCAAGCGCGTTTTCCGGCGCCTGATTTGCCCCGCCGCACCCGCGTGGCGAAACCTTCACGTCCTTGGTCCGCCGCAAGGTGCCTGCGCGGACTTTGCATCCCAGCCCGTCCGGGACGTCTTAAGGCGGTGAATAACTTTTGCAATATTGTCTTGATTGAAACGGTTCTCTGAGAGAGGGTCGGCATCAGGCAGGAAGAATTCACACAAACCAATCCGGGGTCGCCAAGACTTGGATGCCGTGGCGTTTCTGGTAAGACCAAAACAAATCAACCACAACCAAAAGGATCGCTATGAATCTGCACACCTCTAAACCCTCGTTGCCCCCAGACCACCAACCGCTCGCGCCAGGCCGGCGTTGCGCTGAGTTCAAGCCAGAGTTCCTGGAGCCTCGGTTGCTGTGGGTCGGCCTGCTTCTGCTTCTGTTCATCGGCCCGACCTGGGCCGGCACTCCCAATTCAGCCGCGCCCGTGG
>JANPGB010000158.1:0-20647 GCA_031423695.1 Verrucomicrobiota bacterium | reverse complement strand
GTGACGCTGTCGCCAAAAATCGCCAATGCGCGCGCGCCGGTGATCGGCTTGATGCTGCCGGGCGTGAGTGCGAAATTCGTGAAGAACGGCGGCTCTTGGATGTAAGTGGACTTGGTGTCCCACTCATACACGTTGCCGACGCTCGACGGGATCTCGTTCCACTTCGGATTCTGCGCGGCGAAATCCTTGTAGAGCTTGCGGAAGACTTCGGGCTTGAGCGCGCTCTGCATCGCGTCGCGGACTTCCTGCAACGTCGGCCAGAGGTCGGCAAGATAAACCGGCGCGCCTTCCTTGTCTGTGCCCAGCGGCTCGCAGCTCAGGTCAATGTCACGCGGCCCGCCAGCGCGAACGCGACGACCAGCGGCGGCGACATGAGGAAGTTGGACTTCACGTTCTGATGCACGCGCGCCTCAAAGTTGCGGTTGCCGGAGAGCACGCTGGCGGTGACGAAATCGTTCTTCACCACGGCATCCTCGATGGCCGGATCGAGCGGGCCGGAGTTGCCGATGCAGGTGGTGCAGCCGTAGCCGACGGTGTTGAAGCGAAGCTTGTTCAGATACGGCGTGAGGCCGGTCTTCTTGAGATAATCGGTGACGACGCGCGATCCGGGCGCGAGCGAAGCCTTCACGGCGGGATTTACTTTGAGGCCTTTTTCAACGGCCTTCTTGGCGAGCAAACCGGCGGCCAGCATGACGCTGGGGTTGGAAGTATTCGTGCAGGAAGTAATCGCCGCGATGAGAACCGAGCCGGTGGTGATGATCGCTTTCTTCTTGGAAGCCATCTCGACTTTGACGGATTTGCCAAAAGCCTGCCGCGTTTTGCCGAAACCGTTTTCGTTGACGGGGCGTTGGATGGCGTTGAAAAATTCGCGGCGGAGATTTGGCAGCTCGATGCGGTCTTGCGGACGCTTCGGACCGGCGACGCTTGGGCGGACGGCACCTAGATCGAGCTCGACAACCTGCGAGTATTCAATCTGGCCGGCCTGCGGAATGCCCCAAAGACCTTGCGCCTTGTAGTAGTTTTCATACATCTGGCAATGCGCCTCACTGCGACCGGTGGCGCGCAGGTAGTTCACACACTCCTCGTCAATCGGGAAGAAGCCCATCGTCGCGCCATACTCCGGCGCCATGTTCGCAATGGTCGCTCGATCCACCAGCGGCAACGCGGCGGCACCGACGCCGAAGAACTCGACGAACTTGCCGACGACCTTCGCCTTGCGCAGCATCTGCGTGACGGTCAGCGCAACGTCCGTCGCGGTGACGCCTTCGCGAATTGCGCCAGTGAGATGAACGCCCACCACGTCGGGCGTGAGAAAATAAACCGGCTGACCGAGCATGCCCGCTTCGGCCTCGATGCCGCCCACGCCCCAGCCCACAATGCCCAGTCCATTGATCATGGTCGTATGCGAGTCGGTGCCGACGAGCGTGTCAGGGTAGTAAACGCCGCCCTGATCCAGCACGCCCTTGGCGAGGTATTCGAGATTGACCTGATGCACGATGCCAATGCCGGGCGGGACGACCTTGAAGGTGTCGAACGCCTGCATGCCCCACTTGAGGAACTGGTAGCGTTCGCGGTTGCGGGTGAATTCCAAATCCAGGTTGCGCGCCATGGAATCCGCCGCGCCGGCAAAGTCCACCTGCACCGAGTGATCCACCACCAGGTCCACGGGCACGAGCGGCTCAATGATCTTGGGATTCTTGCCGAGCTTGGCGACGGCCGTGCGCATCGCGGCGAGGTCCACTAGCAACGGCACGCCGGTAAAATCCTGCAACACGATGCGCGCGACCACGAAGGGAATTTCTGCCGTGCGCTCCTCGGTGGGATTCCAGTTCGCCAACTCCTTGATGTTCGCCTCCTGCACCTTCAAGCCGTCGCAGTTGCGCAGGACGGATTCAAGGACGATGCGGATGGAAACGGGCAGCTTGGAAACCGGGCCTACCCCGGCGGCTTCCAAAGCGGGGAGCGAGTAGAATTTGCCGGTCTTGCCGTTGCCGAGGTCAAACTTTTGCAGTGTGTTGAACAGGTTGTGTGCGTTGCTCATAAAGAATCATTCAGCCGGGTGTTTTTATTCCACCCGTAAAAAAGAAAAAATGAACGGAGCGGATTGCCACGTCAAGCGTGCACCGAGCGCAAAATAAGGCTGGTGGCGCGTGTCACAGTTTCTCCGGATGCGCGAGCAGCTCGGAAATGCGCTGCAACAAGCGCCCGGCCGCGCCGCCGTCCATCACGCGATGATCAAAGCTGAGCGTAAGATTCGCCTGCATCACCGGCACGAACTGTTCCCTCACCGTGTCCCACTGCGGGGCGCGCCGCGCCGCGCCCATGCCGAGCACGAGCGTCTGTTCCGGCAGTGGAATCGGCGTGGCCCATTCCAGCCCGAACGTGCCGAAGTTCGTGACGGTGGCAATGGAACCGCCGGTCGCATCGGCAGGCAGCTTGCGTTGCCGGGCGAGTTCAACCAGTTCGTTGTAGGGCGCGACCAGATCTTTCAGCAGCCGCTGGTCGGCCTGGCGCAGCACCGGCACCAGCACGCCGTCTTCCGCTTCCACGGCGAAACCGATGTCAATGGACGATGGATGAACAATCTTGTTGCCCACGAGCCGTCCGGCGGGCGCGCTGTTTTCCGCCAGCGCCAAGGCCAGCGCGCGCAAGGCCGTCAGCGCCGGGCCGGGTTTCGGTTGTGCCATTTTGCGAAAGGCAAACAGCGGATCCAGACAGACGGAAAGCCCGACCGTGGCGAGCGGACGCGTCCAACTGCGACGCATGGCATCCGCCACGGCGACGCGCATGGACGAGGCCTGGCTCATCTTTTGTTTTTCCAGGTTCGCCAAAAATTTTTCAAAATCCTGGATGGTCAGCCGCCCCGCCGCGCCGCTGCCGGCGATGCCTGCCAAGTCGGCCGCGTGCAATCCCAGTTCGTGCATCCGCGCCTTCATCCGCGGCGACATGAAGCTCGCGCCCGCCGCATTGGCCGGCACGGGCAGTCCGCGGATGGTGGGTTTGACCTTGTTTGCCGCGCTGCCGGAGGAGGGTTTCTTTTCCGTCTGAAATGTCGTCTCCTCTTCGCCGTTCTTTTCCGGGGCCGGCATGTCGAGACCGAGCTTCTTAGCGTCGGCGGCGCTCACTTTGAGATGACCCAGCACGGCACCGACGGCGTAACTTTCTCCGGCCTTGGCGATAAATTTTTCCACCTTGCCCCGGCAAGGCGAGGCGACGTTCATCGTGGCCTTGTTCGTTTCTACTTCGATCAGATCCTGGTCGGCCTCAACGGTGTCGCCGGGCTTGACGAGGAAGTTGATGATGGCGGCCTCGGCGATGGACTCGCCAAGCTGCGGCATGATGATGGGGATTTGGGTCATCGGAAATTTTTGATTTACGATTTACGATTTACGATTTTGAACGCAGTCATAGCCGCAATAAATTTCTCGCCGCCGCCGCGATGCTGCGCGTGGTCGGACGATGCGCGGCCCACAGGTTCGGATGATACGGGATGGGCGTGTCTTTGGCGTTGAGCCGCTGCGGCGGGGCGTCCAGCAGCCCGAAGCCTTCGCTGGCCACGCGCGCGATGACTTCCGCCGTGACGCCGCCCCAGGGCCAGGATTCACCCACGCACAACAACCGCCCCGTGCGCGCGACCGAGGCCATCACGGTGTCGGTGTCGAGCGGTTTCACGGAGCGCAGATCCACGACTTCAATCTGCACACCTTCGCTCACGAGTTCTTCGGCGGCGGCAAGGGCTTCATGCACCATCGCGCTGTAAGCTACGATGGTCAGATCGCGGCCTTCGCGGGCGATGCGTGCCTTGCCGGTGGGCAGTGCTTCCGTCGGCAAGCCGGGTGCCTTGAGATGGTAATAGAGAAGTTTGTGCTCGCAGAAAATGACCGGATCATCAATCGCCACGGCTTCGAGCAACATGCTGTAGGCGTCTTCCACCGTCGCGGGCGTCATCACGATCAGGCCGGGGTAGTGGGCGTAAATCGTTTCCAGCGACTGACTGTGAAACGGACCGCCGCCGGAAGTGCCGCCGAACGGCAACCGGATGGTGATGGGACAGGAGACATTCGTGCGCCAGAACAGCGTGGCGGCCTGGTTGACGATCTGGTTGAAGCCGACCGTGGAAAAATCAGCGAACTGCATCTCGATGATCGGCCGCATGCCTTCGATGGCCGCACCGACGGCGGAACCCACCATCGCATCTTCGCTGATCGGGGAATCCAGAACGCGTCCGGGAAATTCCTTTGCCAGTCCCTTGGTCGCCTTGAACGCGCCACCGAAGGCGCCGACATCCTGCCCGTAGATGAACACGCGCGGATCATCAGCCAGCGCCTTGGCCTGAGCTTCGCGGATGGCTTCGAGATAGGTGATGCTCATTGCGCGCGATTGAGGGATGACGTCACCTTGATTTTCTGGCTTCGAGGCAAACATTTTCGTTCACTTGTTCTTCTGTTCGTTGCCCTCGCTCAGATGTTCCATTGAAAGGGCGCACCAATTTTCCTGGAACGGATCCGGCGCCACCTCGCGTTGCACGGTGGCGACGGCCTGCTCGACCTTGTGCGCGGCCTCGTTGCGCCACGCCGCGACAGTCTCCGCGTTCAGCCAGTTTTGCTTCGTCAGATTTTCCTCCGCAACTTTCAGACAGTCGCTGCCCAGCGGCGAGCTTTTCAAATGGGGATCAATGTAGCTGGAGTCATCATGCTCGCCGTGGCCGCATAGGCGCAGAAGTTTCGCGACCACCAGTTGGGGGCCGTGACCGGCGCGGGCCTGGTCAACAGCGCGACCCACCGTTTTCAAACAGGCGTCCAGGCTTGTGCCATCCACGGAATGACTTTCCACGCCGTAGCCGATGGCCCGATCCGCGAGCGAGTCACAGACGAACTGCCGGCTGGTTGGCGTGGAGTAGGCGTATTGATTGTCCGCCACCACGAGCACGAGCGGCAGTTTTTCCACCGCCGCCTGATTCAGCGCCTCGTGAACCGCGCCGGTGGACGTAGCCCCGTCGCCGATGCAGGTGGCGCCAACCGTGCCGGTGACGCCGCGAAACCGCCGGGCCAGCAGGGTTCCGTTCACCACGGAAATCATCGCACCCAAATGGCTGATCATCGGCAGGAGGCCGTCCTTGGGACGGCCGCGATGCACATTGCCGTCGCGCGCGCGCATCGGTCCGAGCGGCGAGCCCATGTAAGTCCGCACAGCGTCGAGCACCGTTTCGCCAAACGCCAACCGCCCCGCCGCGTCCCGGATGAGCGGAGCAAAGGTGTCGCCCGGGCGCAGAGCCAGGCCGACGGAAACACTCAAAGCCTCCTGACCGCGTCCCAGAAATACGCCGCCGTGAATTTTTCCCGCGCGATAAAGGCTGGCCAGCTTGTCGTCCAAAATCCGCGCGAGCAGCATGAAGCGGTAAGCCTTCAGGCAGGTGTCACGAAAAGCGGGAGCGAGGCCAACTGCCTCCGGGTGTGGGTTAAGCGCGGCTTGAACCATGCAGAAAATTTACGCGGCTTGAGGGCTGCAATGCAATGTTTCTTTCACAATGACCTGCCGGAACTCGTCGCGCTGCGAGGAGTCCGCGCCGCCTGCATCGGCTCCATAAACCGAGTGACTTGGGCAAGTCTGTTCCGCCCGCTTCACGGGCGGGGTTGTCGCCGCGCGACAACCCCTACCTGCCTAAAGAAAAAGGGCGCCCTTGCGGACGCCCTTTTTGAATTCTCTGGAAGCCAGTTTAAGCCACGGCTTCGCCGACCTGGAAGCGCACGAATCGGCGGATCGTGATTTGATCGCCGATTTTCTTGGAGACTTCCGCGACATGCTGCGCAATGGTCTGCTCAGGATTCTTCACGAAGCCCTGGTCCACGAGGCAGTAGGTCTGAAAGAATTTATCAATCACGCCTTGCAGGATTTTTTCCATCGCCTGCGGCGGCTTGCCTTTGAGGCGGTCCGAGTTCGCGGCGATTTCGCGCTCCTTGGCGATGACTTCGGGGGCCACCTGCTCGCGGGAGACGGCGTGCGGATGCCCGGCGGCGATCTGCAAGGTGATGTCTTTCACGAGCTGCTTGAACTCGTCGTTCGCCACGGTGCTATCCTTGCCCGCGCCGACTTCGACGAGCACGCCGATCTTGGCGCCGGCGTGAATGTAGGCGGCGACGAGGCCGTTGCCACTGACTTCCATGCGGGCATTACGGGCGATCTTGATGTTCTCGCCGATCTTGGCGACGGCGGATTCGCGGTCGGATTCGAGGTTCACATTGGCGTCGGCCGCGATTTTTTTCGCGGTGTCGTCGCCGAAGGCGCGGAAGGAATCATTGCGCGCGACAAAGTCGGTTTCGCAGTTGATCTCGACGAGCACGCCGAGTTTGCCGCCGGGGGTGATGTGCTGGGCGATGATGCCTTCGTTGGCATCGCGGGTCGCCTTCTTGGCCGCGGTGGCGGTGCCTTTCTTGCGCAACGTGTCCACCGCGGCATCCAGATCGCCGTTGGCTTCGACGAGCGCCTTTTTGCAATCCATCAAGCCTGCGCTGGTCATTTCGCGCAGCTTGCCTACGAGTGCGGGGGTGATTTCAGCCATAATAATTAAATTGGTCGTTTGTTGAAAGTGGGGAGGTGAAACGGCCGCGCGAAACTTCGTGGTGCGAAGTTCCGCGCGGCCAAATGGAACTAGGCCTGTGCGGGAGCTTCAGTCACCGCCGCAGCTTCTGCCGCAGCCGCTTCGCCGGCCGGGGCCGCGCCCTCTTCAGCATTTTTGCGGCGGGCAAACTTGGCTTCGTGCTCGGCGTGGGCGCGGAGAACGGTCTGGCCGATGGTCTGCAAGATCAGACGCACGGAACGGATAGCGTCGTCGTTAGCGGCAATCGGGTAGTCCACGAGGTTCGGATCGGTGTTCGTGTCCGTCAGGGCGACGATCGGGATCTTCAGGCGGCGGGCTTCGGCGATGGCATTGTGCTCACGCTTGATGTCCACGACGAACATGACGGCGGGATACTTGTCCATGCCGCGGATACCGTCAAAGTATTTGACCTGGCGCGCGGCTTCGCGGCGGATCATGGACTGCTCCTGCTTGACGTAGTTGTTGATGCTGCCGTCGGCTTCCATCTTTTCAATCGCCTTCATGCGGGCGATGGAGCGTTTGATGGTCTGAAAATTGGTCAAGGTGCCGCCGAGCCAGCGTTCGGTCACGTAAAACTGTCCGCATTCCTTGGCGGTTTCCATGACGGCGTGCTGCGCCTGTTTCTTGGTGCCGACGAAGAGCACGCGGCCGCCCTTGGCGACGGTGGTGGTCAGGAAGTCGCACGCGGCTTCAAGCTGCTCCACGGTCTTGCTGAGATTGATGATGTGGATGCCGTTGCGGGCATCGAAGATGAAGGGCTTCATCTTCGGGTTCCAACGCTTCGTTTGGTGTCCGAAATGAACACCGGATTCCAACAATTCTTTTACGCCGATACTGATCACTTTATTTTCCTTTGGTTGAGAGTCCGCTGGTGCGAACCATCCCGCGGAAGACGGGATTGTTTTTGATGTTGTTGCGGCCTCCACACTCACACGAGGGCGGAAAAATTTAAGGCCGTTCAATTCCCTCGCGGCATCGACAATTGCTTGTCACCTCCGTCAAGGGCTGGGGAACTTAGCAAACTCACCCGTCGAATCAATCCTTATTTTCAGGCCGGCCTGCGGTGAATCCCACCCAAAATTTTCTGGCAAACCCTTCCCTTCCCGCACACAGTCAAGGTGATGAACGCGGCGAAGCCCGGCAGATCTCCCAAGCGGCGCAGATTATTGCGCTGGGCCGCCGGCCTGTTCGTTTTCTACACCGTCTTTGGCTTTCTCATCCTTCCGCCAATCATCCGTTCCTTGGCGGTCAAACAATTGTCGCGGCAGCTCGATCGCGAGGTTTCGATTGAAAAAATCCGGCTCAACCCGTTCGCGCTTTCCACCACGATCCGCGGGCTGCTCATCAAGGACAAGGACGGCCAGCCGTTCGTCTCGTGGGATGAAGTCTATGTGAACCTGGAGCTGGCCTCGTGCTTTGGGCATCCCTGGATTTTCAAGGAGGTCAGCACGTCGAACACCTTCATCCGCGTCCAGATGAACCAGGATTACTCGCTGAATTTCTCCGACTTGGTCGCGAAATTTTCCACGAACACACCCGCCCGGCCGCTCGCGGTGTGGATTGACCGCCTGCGCATCGTCCGCGCCACCACGTCGCTCGCCGACCTCACTCCCAGCACGCCGTTCATACGGGTCGTCGGGCCGCTGGACATCACGCTTGATCATTTCCGCACCGACCCCGCCAATAAAAACGCCTGCTCCTTTTCAGGCACCACCGATGGCGGCGAAAAAATTTCCTGGAGCGGCTATTTCTACCTCACCCCGATCCGCTCCCAGGGCGAACTCACGCTGGAAAATCTTTCGCTGAACAAATACGCGCCGCTGTATCAGGACTTCGTGCGCTTCCAGATCCGCGACGGCGTGGTGGACCTGCGCACGAGCTACCAGTTTGAACTGAGCGCCACCAACCGCGTGGCCGTCGCGACCAATGCCTCCTTCGCGCTGCATTCCTTCAAGCTGGCCGAACCCGGCAGCCCCACGAACTTCATGGAACTGCCGGAGTTCGCCGTGGCCGGTGCGAGCGCTGACATCCAGGCGCACCATGGCGAAATCGCCTCCGTGTCCAGCTCCGGCGGAAAACTTTTTTTGCGGCGCGACGAAAATGCCGCCATCAATGTCGTCGAACTTGCCAGGCCCGCCGAAACTGCCGCCAATGCGCCGGGCGGAATTCTTTTCCTGCTGCGCTCGGTCACCAACCTCGTCGCGCAACTGCTCGACAGCACCAACGGCTGGACGGGTGTGATCCACGAAGTGAATTTGCAGGACAACGCGCTGGCGCTCTCCGACCTGGTCAACGCGCGGCCCGCAACGCTGAACCTTGACCACATTTCCCTGACGGCCACGAACATTTCCAGCGCTCCCGGTGCGGGACTGACATCCACGCTCGCGCTGCGCTGGAACACCAACGGCAGCATTCGCGCCGACGTGTCCGCTTCATTGCAGCCACTGACCGCCGACGTTCATCTCGATCTCAACCAGGTGGAACTGCGCCCGCTGGATCCCTATCTCGAGTCGCAGCTCAATCTTTTCATTCTCGACGGCAAGCTTGGCCTCAACGGCCGTGTGCTACTGCGCACGCCGAAAAATGAACTGCCCCGGATTACTTTCGACGGCGACGCCTGGCTCAACGATTTTGCCACCGTGGACGGCGACTTCGGTGAAGACCTGGTGAAATGGCGTTCCGTACGCGTTTCCGGCATTGCGGCGCACCTGAATCCGCAATCCGTCGCGATCAAGGAAATCACCGTGGACGACGCCTACGCGCGGATCATCATTGAAACCAATCGCACCATCAATCTGCTCGCTGCCTTGCGCCTCGTGGACACCAATGCTCCATCCGAAACACCGGTGGAACAGCCCGTAAAAAAATCCGGCAAGGGTAAAAAAGTTTTGGCCGTCGCAAGCTCAGAACTCGCCACCAACAACCCCGCGTCTGCGGCGTTGCCGAAGATTTCCATCACGAACATCACCGTCACCAACGCGCAGATTCGTTTCACCGACCGCTCGTTGAGCCCGGACGTGAATCTTTCGATCCAACAGGCGGGCGGCACGATAGCCGGACTTTCCACCGAACAACTTCAGCACGCCAATATAAACATCCACGGCAAAGTGGACAACGTCGGGCCGGCTGAAATCACCGGCAACATCAATCCGTTCAACGAACATTCGACCAACAATGTGACCATCACCGTGAAAGACGTGGACTTGACGCCGACCAGTCCGTACTCGGGGAAATTTGCCGGCTACCGCATCGCCAAGGGCAAGCTCGCCCTCGCGCTGGCCTACCATCTGCAAGGCCGCCAGCTCAAATCGGAGAACAAGCTCACACTTGACCAGTTCATGTTCGGCGAAAAGGTGGACAGCCCCGACGCGACCAAACTGCCGGTGCGCCTGGGCGTCGCGATTCTGAAAGACCGCAACGGCAAGATCGAACTCGACGTTCCCATCGAAGGCAGTCTCGATGATCCGCAGTTCAAGCTGAACAAGGTCATCTGGCACGCGATTGAAAGTATTCTGGTCAAGATCGTCACCTCGCCGTTCGCCGCGCTCGGCGCGGTGTTTGGCGGACGCGGCGAGGAGTTGAATTACCAGGACTTCGCGCCCGGAAGTTTTGCGTTGTCGGCGGACGGCACCAACAAGCTCGATCTGCTGATCAAAGGACTTTATGAGCGGCCCGGGTTGCAGCTTGAAATCACCGGCAGTGTGGCGGCGGATGCCGACCGCCTGGGTCTGCGGCAGGCGGCGTTGGAGAAACAGCTCCACACGGAAAAATGGCAGTCGCTGTGGAAATCTGAGCGCTCGGCCACGACCCCCGATCAAATTCTGCTGGCACCGGAAGAACGCAACCGGCTCTTGAAAAAAATTTACTGGGAGGTTTCAGCGAAAGGCCTGATGCAGACGGAAACCAACCTCGTCCGGAACACAGCCCAGGCCACAAGACAACCCGGCCGACGGGAGCCGATGAAAGGCGCGACGATGCTGATGCAGCGGCCCAAGGCCACCTCCCCCACCCTTTCGATCAGTGCCGCCGGCGTGCTTTCACAAACGTCCCATCCTGAGAATGAAATTGAGCAGGTTTTGTTGAATCAGATTCCCATCGAAGACAGCGAACTGGCAGCGCTCGCCGCCGAGCGCGCCAAGACCGTGCGCGCCTGTATTTTGCAGACCGGCAAAGTGGAGCCGGAAAGAATTTTCCTCACGGAAAGCCAGCCCGGCGGCGTGAGAACCAACGGCAGCAAGGTGTTTTTGCAACTGCGCTGACCTGCTCAACCTGGCCGCGCAATGGGCCAGTCCGGAGTGTTAACCGAAAGGTTGATCGAGGCAGAAGTGCTCGCGAACCAAAGGAAAAGGAAACGCCGAAACGCGCTCGAAGTTCTGTCGATTCGTTGGACCCTTCACAGGAATGGGCTGTGCCGCTTACCCGATTGGTGCTTTGCGCGTGCCGCAATTTCCCGTAGGCTCCGCCAGCTGGATGGTCCCGAAACTTTATGGCAAAGCAAGACGGCGAGCTCCCATCGGACGAAAAATTTGTGGTGCGGTTCAACCTCACCGCCTTGGTGATTTTCAGCACGGCCCTCGTGCTGGCGGGTGGCCTGCTGTCTTATGCTCTGATCGTAATTACTTCGCCACATCTGTCGGCGGGAAATCTTTTTCATCCCACCCACAACGGTGCCGATGATGCGGCACCGGCGGAAACGCCGCCTTGGGGCGAACTGACCACCGCCGACATCACCCTGGAGGCTCCAGAGGAATACCTTGCCTTTGAACTGCAAAACATCAATTCGCCCACCTGGACCTTTCGAGGCCTCACCCCCGAACAGGTTCGCACCCGGCTGACCGAGTGCGGTGTTGCCCCCGCGCAAATTTCGCTCGCCCTGTCCCCGGCCCGCGCTTCAGTTTCCAGTGCTGGCACCGTCATCAAGCTGGACGACGGACTGGTATTTTCGCTGACTCCGGAAGTGCGGACCAAACTCTATCGGGAACTGGCCGCCGATTCCGCCAATCATTACATGCAATTTCCCTTCATTTTTCCGGGTAAAAGTTTTGAGGAATGTTTTCGCGACGATGCGGTTCCCAAAGCCACGGAGGAGCTGGTCAGAAAACTCCTGTATGCGCGGGGCGAGGCCCAATGTTTCAGCGATTATGAAATCGTGATGCAGCAGCTTCCAGAGGCGGCGGACAAGATCAATCTCCTGAAAGCCCTCTCCCGCCAACCCGCCGTGCTGGCCCGCTTGCGCATCCGGCCCGAAACCGATGTGGACAAGATTCTCGGCTACTGGGACAAGGGTATGAAAGTGAAGGATGTCCGGCCCCTGCTCGAATCCATGACCCGCATTCGGGGCGGCTCCACCATCAGCCTGCTCTATCTGTTGCCGCAGTTCGCCCGCCAGCGGCTCTACACCTTTCCCATGCCGTCCGAGAAGGACGATCCGGTCATGGACTGCCATTGGACCACCATGAATTTCTTCACGGAGAAACCCGACAACCGGTTCACCGATCCGGGCTATACCGTCTCCTTTCTGAAAGCCAATTACTACATGATCGCCAAGCCCACCAGCTATGGGGACATTATTCTGTTCCTGGACCGCGCCGGCAACGCCATCCATTCCGCCGTCTACATTGCCGACGATCTGGTCTTCACCAAGAATGGAAACAACTTCGCGCAACCGTGGAAACTCACCCACCTGAAGTCTCTGACCGCGCGCTACGGACTGGACAACCCCGAGCGGCTCATGATCTGGCGTCGGAAAGATTCGTGAGCCGCCCTTTATCCGGAACGCACCCCCGCCCATCCAATCGTTCAGCCTTGCGGAAAGACACGGCCCCTTTGACCAACCCCGCGCCCGCGCCTAGGAATTTCCTGTTGATGCGCAGGAACCCCCCAGTTGAGCTAAAGAGCGTGCCTCCGATACTGGGGCATGATCATTAATTGCGAACTAACAGCGAAGCAACCGCGCCCACCGGAACTCTCTTCCGGCAATGCCCCCCTTGGCTTCCGCCTGACAGGGATGGCCAGATACCTGTGGTTGCTGCTGCTGGCCTTGGCCACATCTCCGACCGCCCGAGGTGCCCAAAGTGCATTTCTGTCCTGGGACCCAAGTCCCGACCCGAGCGTGGTTGGTTACAACATCTATTATGGCGGAGAAAGTGGTTCATACACAAATCTGGTTTCCGTTGGTGATTTGCAGGGTGGCGTCGTCTCAGGTCTGGATGAAGGCGCGACTTATTACTTTGTGGTGACGGCGTTTGATGATCTTGGTCAGGAAAGTGTTTTCTCAAATGAAGCCAGTTATAACGTCCCGGCGGTGCAAGCGGCACAAATGCAAATCAGCGGCGCAGCGGGCGGCACATTCAGACTGGTGGTGACGGGACTCAGCGGCCACACCTATGAAATCCAAGCGACCACGAATTTCTCCGACTGGACCGCCATCGGCACGCAGACGGCGGCCGCAGACGGTTGCTTCAGCTTCGTGGACTACTCTGCGGCGGACTATCGGTCGCGATTCTATCGCACCCGCGACACGCAGCCATGAAAGCAACCACCCAAATCCAGGTCGCCTGGCCCACCGGTTCGTCCGCCAAAAACTCCTGCTTCAAGGTGTGCATCCGTCGCGCTCCCAGCCCGGGTCCTTTGTCTGCGCACGAACTCTGGTGCTTGCTGCGAATGCTCGCCGAAGCCGAACTAGCGAACACCCCGCCCTCCCCTCAATGCGGCCGCTCGCTCCACCGCGCGGTGGACCAACCAAACTGATTGCAACGCCAAGCCCGCAGCGGCGAGGCGTCCATTAGGATTACCCCTCGATCAGCCCGGCCTGCACCGCGAACCTCACCAGGCCGGGAATATTGCGCACGTTCAAATTCTGCATCAACTTCATCCGGTGCGCCTCGACGGTTTTCGTGCCCAGCTCCAGAATCTCCGCGATTTCCTTGGTGTTGCGACCCTCGGCGATGAGCTGTAAAATCTCCCGCTGGCGGCTGGTGAGCCGTTCCAATCGCGACTCGGTGATTCCCTTTCTGGGAAATTTCTTTGCGAGCAGGGAGGCGATGTCTTCGCAAAGGTAATTCTCCCCCCGCATCACCTGCTGCAAGGCGGTGCCAATCTCCTCGGTGGCCGCTTTTTTGAGCAGATAGCCGGCGGCCCCGACCCGCATCGCCCGCCAGACATATTCTTCGTTCTCGTGCATGGACAGAACGACGACGCGCACGTCCGGGAATTCCGAGCTCATGCGCCGGAGGGCTTCCAGCCCATTGAGCCCGGGCATGGAAATATCAATCAAGACCACGTCCGGACGCAGTGCCTGCACGAGTTTCAAGGCGGCGCGACCATCGCTGGCTTCCCCTACCACTTTCACCGATGGAAGCCGTTCCAATTCCGCCCGAACTCCCGCCCGAACCAGCGCGTGGTCATCCGCCAGCACTACACGAATGGGGTTGGCCAGACCGCTCCTCAACTTTGGGTCGGGCAAGGTCATTTTGCCAATGCAACGGGAAACCAAGCGTGGACTTCTGCGCCCCGACCGGGCGCCGAATTGAATTCCAGTTCCCCGCCGGCGAGCGCCGCGCGTTCTTCCATGCCCAACAAACCCAGGCTCGCGCCCCGCACAGCCTGCTCCCGGACCGCACCGACTGCAAACCCGACGCCATCGTCGCGCACCCGCAGATGGAGGCAACCCTTTTCCTGACACAATTCCACCGTCACATTTTGCGCTTTGGCATGACGCGCCACATTGGTCAACGCTTCCTGCACCAGCCGGAAACATTCGGTTTCGATGACCGGATCAAGGCGTTGCGCTGCCAGCTCGGTCACCAGTTCAATCTTCAGTCCGGCCGTGGCCGCCTGCTTCTCCGTGTACCACCGCAACGCGGGCTCCAATCCCAAATCATCAAGGAGCGCCGGACGCAGCTCCAGGGAAAGGCTGCGCACCTGTTCCAGCACCTGCACGAGCACCGCCATGGTTTCTTGCAGTCGGCCATTGATGGCGGCAGCGGCGGGCAACCGGGATATCGATTGCAGATTCAACTGTGCGGCAGTGAGCGCCTGGCCCACCTGGTCATGCAGTTCGCGCGCGATGTGTCGGCGCTCGGTTTCCTGCACGGACACGAGCCGGCGGGAAAGCGCCTGCAGTTTTCGCCCGTACATCCGTCGCTCCGCCTCGGCCCGCTTGCGCCCGGCGTGTTGTTCGACTTCCAGCATCGCGCGCCGCACCGCCGGCACCAGCCGCGTGAGCCGGTCTTTCAACACATAATCCGTCGCGCCGCTCTTGAGCGATTCAACCGCCTGTTCCTCCCCCACCGTGCCGGACAACAGGATGAAGGGCGTCTCCGGAAATTTTTTGCGCAAGAGAGCCAGCGCCGACAGACCGTTGAATCCGGGCAGCGCGAAATCTGCGAGCACCAAGTCGAATTTTCCCCGCTCCAACGCCGCCACAAAAGCAGCGCGGCTGTTCACGACCTGAATGATGCAAGCAATGGATTCCTCGGCAAGCTTGCGGCAGACAAGCTCTGCATCGCTCGGCGCATCCTCCAAGTGCAGGATCTGGAGCGGAGATTTCATGGGGGCGGATGCTGGCACGTTAGCAAGGCGGGCAAACTGGCGTCAGCCCGAAACCGGTCTCCCGTTCCATGCGAGCAATACGGTGATCATCTGTAATTATCATGACACTTGAGCGTTTGTTGGATTCATTTGTAACGCCAAAGTATCGCTCCCTTTTCATCAATCGCAACCACCCCCACATTTATGACCAACCCAGCGCCGCCGGCAATGCCACTTTAGCCTCGGGGAGCATGTCAATCTTCACGCCCGATCCACCTTGGAATCTTACCCGGCAAAAGACGGCGCAGGTTCTTCCCGCACCCGTCCTTTTTATCGCGACGACGCGCGACAAAGCTCACGTCGCAGCCGGGACGGAGCCGGCTTTGCGGTATGTCTTTTTGCGCTCGTTGGTGCGGGTGGATGCCGCCGGCCGTTCGCCTTACTTTGAATCGCACCAAAACAGCCCTTCCAGCAAGCGTGCACACGCACGCAGATAACTGTTTGAACCGTTGTTTGGGACTGGACCATCTGCAATTGAGTAGATTATTCATGTCCAGCGATGGCCTCTTGAGCGGCGCGACGCAGTGGGACCCGCTGGGCAAGACTTCAACATTTGGGAGCAATCCTCCCGTGATCGATCGCCCGAGCGTCGCGCGGCTGACACTTGGAAATTTTGCGAACGCCAACATTCCGAGAAATTCAGATTGCAATTCCATCCGGCAGTGGGCAAAGTTTTATTTCCTTGGTTCGGGGCGTAGCGTAGTCTGGCTAGCGCGCTTGTTTCGGGTACAAGAGGTCGGGAGTTCAAATCTCCCCGCCCCGACCATTTTCTTCCCGCTTGTTTTATGCACCCTCGGTCACGCTGAAACCATTCGCGGCTTGCAAGCATTCCTGTCAGCAAACTGTCGACCATTTAAAATCGGGATGGACATTTGTGTCGGCGGGACAAACCCGCTATAACCTGCGCCATGCAATCGGTTGCCAGTCCGCCGCAGAATCTGATTTACGAACTGCCGTCCATCCTTGAACGAATGGACTTGGCCGCGCTTTTTTCCACCGCACAGCCGCTGGAGGTGGAACTCGGCTGCGGAGACGCCTCGTTTCTGGTGAACTATGCGAAGCAGCACCCGGAGCGGAACTTCATTGGCGTGGAGCGGTTGCTGGGACGCATCCGCAAGGTGGACCGGAAAGGCCGGCGCATGGGCTTGACCAACCTGCGCGGGGTGCGGATCGAGTCGGCGTATCTGCTGGAATATCTGCTGCCAAAAAATTGCGCGGTCGCGCTGCACATTTATTTTCCCGACCCGTGGCCGAAGCGGAAGCATCGGCGGAACCGGCTGATCAACGAGCGTTTCACCCAGCTTGCGCACCAGGTGCTTGCGCCGGGTGGAATCGTTTATCTGCGGACGGACGACCTAGATTACTCCAAGCAGATGCATACTGTGTTCGGAGCGAGTCCATTGTTTCACCCGGCGGAGACGCCGCACGAATTAAGCGCCGTAGTCACGGACTTTGAGAAGAATTTTAACAGCGGGGGAATCGCCACCTTGCGCGCTGCGTATCAGCGCCGTTGAGTACGGCGCTGCTCTTAAACATCGATGACCGGCCCGCCGCCGCCCTTGTCCGAACCCGGAGGCCGACCTCCCCGATGAACTTGAATTCGGGAAGTGCCCGAGCCGGTCAGCGAATTGAGCAACAAGGAAACAACGCCAATAATGAGCGCGCCCCAAAATGCGGAGCTGAAATCTTTCACCGCAAAATGTTCCGGGCTGATCTGCCCCACGAACCACAGCAGCACGGCGTTGATGACGAGGATGAACAGGCCGAGCGTGAACACCAGCAGCGGCAGGGCCATCAGCAGCAGGATCGGACGCAGGAAGGCGTTCAAAATTCCGAGCACCAATGAAGCGATGATCAGGTCGGTGGGTTTTGTGTAGGTAATGCCTGGCAGAACAAAAGCCGCCACCGCCACCGCGAGGGTGTTGATGATCCAGCTTTGCAGGAATTTTTTCAGTTTTGGTGACATGCGTTCGTGACGTTCATCCTGCGGAAGATGAAACAGACTGCCCGAGATTACAAGGGACAAACCAATTGTGCCGTCGCGTTATTCGCCAGGTTCGACGAGGAGAAAACTCGAACCGCTTTCAGTTGCCATCGCCACTTCGTCCAAACCGACCGGCAGCAGGCAGAACTGGCCGGGCTGCAGTTTCACCGAGACATCGTGGCTCGTAACCACGATTTCTTTTTCCAGAACAGCCACTATCCTCAGGCGCGGCTGCCGGAACAGAATCGTCTCCGCCGAAAGGGCCCGGAGCACGTCGGCCTTGAACAGCGGGTGGCGAACCAATGGCCGGACTTGAAACTGGCCCGCCGTGGAAAACGAATTGTCCACCAGCGCCGGTGCAAAGTCGTTGAAGTCAATGCTCGCGAGCGACTGGGGAACGTGCAGTTTACGCGGTTGGCCGTCCAGACCGACGCGGTTCCAGTCAAACACGCGGTAGGTGGTGTCAGAGTTTTGCTGGATTTCAAAGATGACCAGGCCCGCACCGATGGCATGAACGCGGCCGCTGGGCAGAAACATCGTGTCGCCGCTGCGCACGGGGATTCGATGAAAACATCCGGCGACTTCCCCGGTCTGGATTTTCCGCTCGAACTCCGCACGCGTCACGCCAGGCTTGAGTCCCACGTACAGCTCCGCATCCGGCGCGGCGTCTGTGATGTACCACATTTCCGTCTTGGGCTCGCCACCGAGCACGGCGGCCTTGCTCGCGGGCGGATGCACCTGGAGCGAGAGCTTATCGCGGGCGTCGAGGATTTTGCAGAGCAGAGGAAAGCGGTTGTCGGCGGCGGGCTTGGCGCGCCCGAGAACTTCGCCGGCATGGCGCGCCATCAACCAGCGCAAGCTTTTTCCGGCGAGAGGGCCGTTGGCGATGACGCTTTCGTCGCCGGGCCGGTCGCTGATCTCCCAGGACTCGCCGATGGGAACCAGGGGAGGAAGATTCTTGTGGTAGAGCGTTTCCAGTGAGCGTCCGCCCCAGACGCGCTCCTTGAAGGCGGGTTGAAAGGTCAGCGGATAAAGCAAACTCATTTAGGATTTACGAGTGACGATTGGCGATTGAAAACCGCCGGAAGCCATTTGGCGGATCGAAAATCTTGCCCGGTGCACGCACAAGTTTCAAACTTTGGCCGCTTCAGCCAACTCCGGCTGCTTCTCGTTAAAATGGCCGAAGGCGCGGAATTTTTCGTAACGCTTTTTCAACCGCACTTCCACGGTCATGGCAAGCAGCTCCTTTAGATGTTTTTCCAAAACGACTTTCAAATTGGCGGCGGTGGTTTTCAAATCAGTGTGCGCACCGCCAAGCGGTTCGGGAATGGTTTCGTCGGTGAGCCCGAGCTTGAGCAGGTCTTTGGCGGTGATTTTCAATGCCTGCGCCGCTTTCGATGCCGCCGCGCGGTCTTTCCAAAGAATCGCGGCACAGCCTTCAGGGCTGATGACAGAATAGTAGGCGTTTTCCAAAATCAAAACACGATCCGCGACGCCGATGCCGAGCGCGCCGCCGGAGCCGCCTTCGCCGATGACCGCGGCGATGACGGGAACTTTGAGCAGCATCATTTCGCGCAGGTTCACCGCGATGGCTTCGGCGATGTGCCGTTCCTCCGCGCCGATGCCAGGATAGGCACCAGCAGTGTCGATGAGAGTGATGATCGGGAGATTGAATTTGTTCGCCAGTTTCATCAGACGCAGGGCCTTGCGATAGCCTTCGGGATGCGCGGAGCCGAAGTTGCGCAGGATGTTCTCCTTGGTATCACGGCCTTTTTGCGTGCCAATGACCATGACTTTGTGTTCGCCGAGCCGTGCGAAACCGCCGACCACGGCACGGTCTTCGGCAAACAGGCGGTCACCATGCAGCTCGGAAAAATTCGCGAAGGTGGCGGCGAGGTAATCCAGCGTGAACGGGCGCTTGGGATGCCGGGCGATTTTGACGCGGTCCCAGGCGCTAAGCCGGGTGAAAATGTGCCGACGCGTGTCCTCGATTTTCTTTTCGATCTGGGCGACTTCCTCGTCAAAATGAATACCGAGCGCATGCGTGTCGGGATGTTTGCGCAGCTCGGCAAGCTTGTTCTGCAATTCAATGATCGGCTTTTCAAAGTCGAGCTGATGTTTCATCGCTGGAAAATTAGTCGGTCGCCGCGGATCAGGCAATGTTGAATTCGGTACAGCAGGGAGCCGGACTTGCGTCCGGCTCTCAAGCGATGAGGCTAAATACGCCTTCGCTCAGGCGCTCAGAAGCGTAATACGGCCAACTTTTTCCGCCGCTGTTCGAACCGTATTACGAGCAAAGCCTCTATGCTAACCCTAAACGAACAGCGAAATTCATTCGTTACACAAGATAGATTCCACACGGGCCGGGTTTGTTCAAATTATTTTTCCAAAAGGGGGCGGATAATATTTTCACCGGGCCGGTTGCACGAAAAAAACCGCACTGCAGAGCAGATTCACCAGGCCAGAACGTCCGTGAAGATGCGAGTGTCACTGCGAGTCTGCAAAACCCGGGCGAAAGGTGTGGTTCCGTCGGGTGAAAGGGAATTGCGCAGCGGCGCTTCCTTGCCATTTCCAGAGGCCAGCATCCACACCTTGCGCGCTGCGGCGATCGTGGAATAACCCAGCGTGATACGATTGGGTGGCGGTTTTGGTGAATTGGCAACGGACCGGTAAACCGCCGGACTCGCCGTCAGATCCTTGATCTCGCCGGGGAAAAGTGACGCGACGTGTCCATCCTCACCAAGGCCGAGAAAAATCATGTCCACCACCGGCTGGCCCTGATCATCTTGAGCCGCGAGGCCGCACAAATCTGCGGTCGCGGCTGAAGCGGCGGCGGTCGGGGAATCTTCACCGCGCACCCGGTGGATTTGATGAGGAGCGATATTCAATGGATCAAACAACAATTCGCGGGCGAGGCGGTAATTGCTTTGTGGATCGGTCGGCGGAACGCAGCGCTCATCCACCCAGAAGAAATGGACCGCATCGAAGCAGGTGGAACGGGGGCCGACCATTCGCACGACGGAAGAAAAAAAATCCTGCGTGATCCGTCCCCCTGAAAGCGCGACGCAATAGGGCTGGCCCGCGCGGCCGGCCTTTTCGACCTCCTCCAGCCACGCCGTCGCCGCCGTCTCGGCGAGCGCCTTGGAGTTCTGGAAGGAAATCAGCTCGTATGGCTTCACGGAAATAATGATGCGCAGGTTATCGCTTCACCCAACCGGTCGAAAGCACAATCTAGTGGAGCCGCCGGCCGGCTGGCGGCCGGAGGTTCGCGGAGCAGATTCAAGCATCATGCCAATGAGGATTGTTTCGAATACTGACTGCGGGGGTAAGCTTTGAACGAAGGCTCTTCAGGGATGCACCCGATTCCAAGCCTTGAACCGACGGAGGATTTGCTGGAAAAACAAGTGAATGAAGCGTTTTGCGACCGGCTGCCTTTTTATCCACAAGCCATGCCATCCCCCCTTGGTCGGGTG
>JANPGB010000157.1:0-1824 GCA_031423695.1 Verrucomicrobiota bacterium | reverse complement strand
GGCGCCGGCATCGCCGGACTGGCCACGGGCAGCTACGGGCAGATGAACGGCTACCGCACCCGCATCGTGGAACATCACAGCGAACCCGGCGGCGTGGCGAAGGCGTGGAAGCACAGCGGCTATCTCATTGACGGCGGGATTCATTACCTGATGGGTCATCGCCCCGGCCCCGCCTGCCACGAGATTTACCGCGAACTCGGCATTCTCCACAAACGCCACTTTCCCGATCTGGAAACGTTCGTCCACTTCGCCGATGAGATCACCGGCCGGAGCGTGGATTTCACCGGCGATCTGGAAAAGCTGGCGCGCGACTTGAAAGTCATCGCGCCGGAGGACGCCAGGTTTGTGGATCGGTTCATTGGCGGCATCGGGGCGTTTCAGCGCACGGACATTTTTGGGACGCTGGAAAAGCCACCGGAATTAATGGGGCCGACGGACTTCATCAAACAGTTCTGGGCGCTGCGCCGGGTGCTGCCGTATTTCGGCGGGCCGTTCAATGAGCCGATGGAAAAATTTGTCGGCGGCATCAAGAATGAAGGTCTGCGCCGTATCTTGGTAAATCTGTTCCTGCCGGAAGTACCCGTGTGGTTCGTGCTCCTGATCATGTCGCTGCTGGCGAACCGGCAGATGGGTTTGCTCGAAGGCAGTTGCAAGGATTTCGTCGAAAGCATGGAGGACCGCTACAAAAAGCTTGGCGGCGAGGTCCAATACAACGCCACGGTGAAGGAAATTATCGTCGAGAACAATCGCGCCGTCGGCGTGCGGCTCGTCGACGGCGGGGAGCAGCGCGCCGATGTGGTCGTGGCGGCGGGCGATGGCTACAGCACGTTGTTCAAACTGCTCGGTGACCGTTACACGAGCAAGAAGCTCAAGGATTGTTACCAAAACTGGCAGCATCTTGTGCCCATCGTCACGCTGAGCTTCGGCGTCGGCCAGGAATATCCCGGCATCACGCCGCTGAATTTTCTGCTGCTGAAAAAGCCGATGACCATCGGCAACATCACCATTACAGGATTTCCCGTCCGCATTTTCAACTACGGCACCAAGGGCTTTTCGCCGCCGGGCAAAACCATCGTGCAGGCGCTGCTGCATTCCGACTGGGATTTTTGGGAGAAACTGCTGCAAGACCGTCCGGCTTACGAAGCGGAGAAGAAGCGCGTCTGCGCCGAAACGTTGGAGCGGCTCGAAGCGCATTATCCGGGCATCACCGCGAAAGTGGAGATGACCGACATCGCCACGCCTTACACGACCTGGCGCTACACGCTGAATCATAAAGGTGCTTTCATGGGCTGGGTGCCGACGCCGAAGGCGCTGCGCACACTCCTGCCAAAAACGCTGCCCGGGCTGGAGAATTTCTACATGGCCGGCCAGTGGATCATGCCGGGAGGGGGCGTGCCGCCGTGTCTGTATTCAGGGCGGCATGTCATCCAGATATTGTGCAAGCGTGATCAAAAAAAATTTGCGACCAGTGTTGCCTGATCGCAAATTTCAGAACCGACACGACCGCCGCAGTTCTTACTTGGCCTTGATGCCAAAGGTGAAGAACCGGTTCTGGCCGCCGATGATGCCGGGGCAGAAGCCATATTCCCCATCCGCCAGGTCGTCCTTGGGAACGAGTTTGTAGATGTCCTCAGAGATCGCGGTTGCCTCGAAGGGTCGCGTGACTTTGCGGTCAATTCCGGAAGTGCCGCCGTAGGCGCCATGGCTGGCCACGTCCACCGCCCGCTGGTTGGCGTTGCTTTTCGCCTCCTTGCCAAGGACGGTGAATTGGGCCAGGACAATTTCCTGCGGCCCGTGGGCGCCGGAGAATTCCATCGAGCTGTT
>JANPGB010000156.1:0-6383 GCA_031423695.1 Verrucomicrobiota bacterium | reverse complement strand
TGTTTTGTAAACATTAGTTTTTGGAGTTTGGGGGGGCCCTAAAAAAACAGACGGGGGGGGGGCCCTTCGCAACCCCCCGCTTCCACTCCACCCTGATCCTCTCCCGCGTCTGACCAGCGACGCGGGAGGTGTTTGGTGCCACCCGGACTTAAGGCGAAATCAAACGGAAGAATACCGACGGGTTTGCGGGGTCAATCGTCGTGCTAACCGGGCTGCTCGCGCCGCCTGGGTAGTCAAACCAGTTGGCGTTGCCGGTTTGGATACCGACATTCAGCGCGTTGGTTTGTGATTGTAGTTTGAAGCTGCCCGTCCATGAGAAGGTCAGGACGTTGCCGGATTGAGAGGTGTTGAGCGTCGGCGGACCGACGACTGCCAGCGTGCCGTTGACCGACAGATTACTTGCATCCCAGCTCAAACCGGCCGGCAACGCCGGGAGGTTCGTCGCGCTGAATGATCCTACGTAGGCCGACGCATTGAACAGGGTGAATACATCGCCGCCGGCAACCGCACCGGTGAGTGTGACGGTTAAAGTGCCGCCTTCAGTGAGCACACCAACCCCGTCAACCAAATCGCTCGTAATCACATTACCCACTTTGGACAACTCCATTACCGTGGTGCCTGCCAGGGTCAAGTCATTGAACACTGTGAGAGTACCGATGCCAACGCCGGGAGACAGGGTGCCTCCGGAGCTCACGGTCACGGGTGCGAGGGTCCCGCCAGTGCCCCCGAGCGTACCGCCGCGAACCCTGATGCTGCTGCTGGATGGAATGGTTCCGTTGACCAGCAAAGTGCCGTTGCTCACTGTTGTTGTGTCCGTATAGGTGTAATTTCCGCTGAGCGTCCATGTGCCCGAACCATCCTTGAGCAAGCTAGTGCTGGCACCACCAGAACCGTTGCCGAGGTTGCTGTTGAATTCGCCATCGCCCGAACCAGTCAGCCACATGGTGCGTGAACCAGACGTAACGCCGTTGAACCAGTTTCCCGAAAGGATCAGCCTGCCGGAAGCTGAAGATAGCACCCAATTTTGTCCGCCTTCGCTCAAAAAGACGCCTCCTGGCAAAGTGTTCGTGCCACTGACGTTCAGCAGTGATGGCCCGTTGCCGGAACCTTTGCAGTACATCTGAATCGGCACATTCAAGTTGAGGTTGTTCGCCACAGCCAAGCATGAAGATCCACTGTTGGCGATAACTACATTGCCTGGGTTACCAAGCGCTCCCGAATCGGTAGAGAGCAATGTTCCAGAATTAATATTAATAATTCCAGTCAGGCCGGGATTCGCGGTAGGCAGAGTCGTCGTATTGTTGGCGTTTTGATTGACGGTGCCGGCCCCCGTGATCTGGTTGGTGAACGTAAGGTTATTGGGGGTATTGAAGCTCACGCCGCCATTATTGGTTATAATCGCGGTGGCCACGCTACCCGAAGTAAAGCCGTCGCCAATCTGAAGGAAGCCGCCCGCGCCAATGGTTATCGGTCCTGGACCGGTCGCGCTGCCGGATGAATTGGCCACCGCTAGAATTGAAGAACTGATGGTTGTGCCGCCAGTGTAAGTGTTCGCACCATAGAAAGTCTCGGTGGCACCGCCGGGTTTGTTCACGGCTCCGTTGCCACTGATTACTCCGAAGTAATTACCTCCGCCGTTGACCGTCAGGGTGTTGGTTCCACTGGCACCAAGAGTGACATTGCCACCGCTTGCACCGCCGCCGGTCAACGCGCCGATACTCTGATTGTAGTTATTCAGATCCACGCTGACACCCGCGGTGTTGGCGAGGGACACCGCACCGCTCGTCGGCAAAAGATTGTCCAGGTTAGTCAGCTGGACCCTGCCACCATTGATGTTGAGACCGCCACTAAAGTTGTTGTTGGTGCCATTGGCAAACACCAGCGTGTTGGTGCCGGATTTGGCGACGGAAGTTGGCCCGCCAATATTTCCCGCGCCGCTGAAGGTGTAGAGCTTGGCGAAATTACTGACGATCAAGCCGCTGCCCGCGCCAGGAGTCAGCGTTGTGGTCAGGTTAACGGTGGTGCTGCCGCTCGCGCTGTCGTTGAACGTCACATAATCGTTTTGATTATAGACTGCCCCACCGGTCCAGTTCGCCGTGGTGGTATCCCAGTTACCGCTGACATTTCCATTCCACACCAACGTCTGGACGGCGGGCGCAGGGCCGTTCGTCAGGACAAAATCAATTGAGTTATTGACGACGTTATTGCTCAGGTAGCCCTTAAATGCGGGCAAGTTGGCGGGGACTGAGCCAAGCACAAATGACCCGGGCGTGCCGCTGGCATACTTGATGAGACGATAGGTCGTCGGATAATTCAGGATGGTCGGAAACGAGAGGATGTTGATCGTGTTGTTCGTGGTGCTGACATTGTTGAGGGTGGTCACACTGACGTTGGTGGAACCGAGGGGAATCGCTAGCGAAAGCGTGGAGTCACCGATGGTCAGCGTGTTGATGGGAACCGCCGGCAGGCCGATCAATCCACCGCCCGCGACAGTCATTGAACTGCGGATCAAGTTAATGAAACTGCTTCCATTCCCAAAACCGGTGGCATATTGCCGCAATATACTATTGCTGGAAATGACCGAACCGTTAGTAACATTCAGAAACGCAGTTGAAGTGCCGGCGGTGGTGGCGGTGCCGGTGTCATAGCCAAGGTTAAAACCAGCGCTAGATGAATTGGCTCCGGTGCCTGCGTAAATCAGCGTGCCGCCGCTGATGTTCAAAATACCGACCCCGTTTGCCTGGGGTCCTTGAGAAGTGGCACGGCCGATTTCAATCTCCGTCAAAACTTTGATTGTTCCCGGGCCGAAATTAAGTACGCCGGTGCCTGTGCTCACGTTCCCGCCGACCGTCTGGCCGCCAACACTTTCTCTGCCTACGGTCAACTGGTTGATTAACATATCCACGGGATGGCCGAAGAAATTGTTCGTGCCGGCGCTGGATCCGCCGCCGGTGGAATTGAAATTGGCGCGAAAACCCACCTGATAAGTCGGACAGGGATCAGCATCCGCCCCGCTCGGTCCACGCAAACGCAATCCGCCGGTTGCACCCGGGAATTGCAGGGTGCAGGTATTCCTAGACCAAGCCGTGACGAAAATGTTGGCGACGTTGAAGATATTGGTCCCCGAACCCAGAGTGACCGTGGCGTTCTTGGGAGCACTACTGATGGAAGCATTGTCAAAATTCACGTTGGCGGCGGTGACGTTGTTGCTGACTGCCGCAAATTTCATATCAGCTCCGCTGCGGGCGCCGTTACCCACCTGAAGATTGCCCGCTGAATTGTTGAAAACAAAATTGCTCAACCCGGACAGGTCTAGCATTGAGGAACTGTTGGCGGCAGTAGCACCAATTTCCCCAACGGTCACGCTGCCATTGACCACCAAGGTTCCTTCGCCGGTGATGGCGGTTAAATTAGTAAGGGCATCGGCCGTTATGCCGCCAGCCGTCAAAGCGCCGCTGACCGTCAAGGTGGTGGCTGCTGGGATTTGAGTAACATGCCACTGGCCCGTGATCGAGTTGGTGTACCTCAGGGTGGCCACGGTCGCGCTCGTGTCCACCACATTGTTGATAGTCGTGGCATTTCCCACCGTGGCTGCAGCTCCAAAAATGGCTGTGTCCAGTGAGCCGGGCGTCGCGGCACCATTGTCCCAGTTGGCAATAGTTGACCAGTTGGTGTCGATGCCGCTGCCGCTGGTCCAGTTGAAAGTGGTTTGGGCGGAGGCCAATTGGGTGAGGAAAAGGCCAGCCAGGAGCAGGACGAGTGTTCGAGGGGTTCGAGTTGCGACGTTCATAGGTGTTGCGCTGATGAGCTTGATGAATTTAAGGCAATGAAGGAAAGGCTTCCGACCCCGCGCCGCCGTCGCCGTACGGCAACAACCTTAAGCAGCGGGCGAAGAGGTAAGAAATCTTCATTGGCCAAAATTAACCGACACAGCCTCGCCCGTCTTGGTTAATACCCCTTGTGCCACTGTAAAAACAGGCACAATGAATGATTAACGTGCGAATCACGACGCGATGTAACGACGCGTATTGCGGTCTTTGAGGTTATTCCCTGTGGGCTGGTGTCATGAGTTGTGCGGATTCCCGCCTGGACAGACAGGTGCTTCAGGATAGGGAACCCTAAATGCGCCAACGTCGATCTCAAATCCATAATGCTCCGGCACACTGCCCGCCGCCCAGGCAAAGGAATGGTCGCAACCAAAGTCAATCAACACACGGTCTAGATGGCGAGCCGAGTGAAATATTGCCGTGACTGAGTCATCTGAATGAACCAGCCTAACGGTCGGAAAAGGACCAATGTCTCGGTGGAAGCGACCGCTTCCTCCTCAATCCACGTAGATGAACTCGTTCGCGTTGAGCAGCACGCGGCAAAGTTCGGTCAGGTTGCGCTCTTGCAAAAATTTCACGCAGGCGTCGCGCTCTGCGACTCCGGGCGCGCGTTGAAAGGCCAAGGCGATGGCGCGATCGACTTGCGTCAGAGTGTCCGCCCCGGCTTCGCGCTTCACTCGCTCCGCCAAAGCGCGCGCGGCGGCGACGGCCTGCGCACCGTTCATCAGTGTCAAAGCCTGTGGAGCGACGATGGATTCATTGCGGCGCGGACAGGAGGCGGAGTTTTCAGGCAGATCGAACGTCTCCATGAACGGCACTCGCACCGATCTCTTCTGAATCAGATAGAAGCTGCGGACGTTCTGATTCGTGGCCGCCGAAGGGTACCAACCCTTGGTCTTCGCCTCGTTGTCGTCAAGAAACGCCGGATTGGCCTGAAGGATTTCCGGCGACAGTTCCGGCCAAACCGGCGGCCCGCCGTTGCAATCCAGCAACGTGCCGGAGACAGCGAGCAGCGAGTCGCGCAATTGCTCGGCGCTCAGTCGGCGCAGGCTTTGGCGGGCGAGGAGTGAGTTGCTGGCGTCGGGGGTTGCGAGTTGAGATTTGAAATCAACTTGTGCAACCCCGGATTTTACGCGTTGACCTTCAATCGTATTCCGCAAGTCGTAGCTGGAACTCGCCTGCCGATACGTCGCGCTCGTCACCATCAGCCGGTGCAGTTTCTTTACCGACCAGCCGTCATGCACAAACTTGTTCGCGAGCCAGTCGAGCAGTTCGGGATGCGTCGGTCTCGCACCCGCAAGACCAAGATCGTTCGGTGTGGCAACGAGGCCCTGACCAAAGTGCGACTGCCAGACGCGGTTGACGAACACGCGCGCCGTAAGCGGATTTTTCGGCGATGCAATCCACTCTGCCAGCGTGAGACGACGGCCCGTGGTCTTTGGATTTGGCGGCGTGCGGATCGTCGCCGGGTTTGGATTCAAGACAGAGATAAAACCTGGCTGCACCACAGCGCGCGGATCTTTGTGATTACCCTGCAATAGAATTTTGGTGACGGGCGGTTTACCCTCCGCGTCGGTCATCAACAGTCCAAGCGTGTATGTGTCTTTCTGTTTTTTTATCTCGTCGATCTGCTTGGTGAACCCATCGCGTGCTGCGGTCTGCTCGGGCGTGAGTGCAGCATTCACTTCTTTGTTGTCAGGCTCGAGCTTCTTCTCGATCGCCTCGATTTGTTTCTGCGTTTCGGCGACTCGCTTCTCCTTGGGTAGCTTTATCAATTCCGCCTCAGGAGGCGTGAGCTTCGCCAAACGCTCTGCGCGCAACCGCTCCTTCACTGGTGCGACCAGTGCTTCGCGCTCGGTTTCGACCTTTTTGATTTTTTCATCGAACACTTGGTTCTTACGGCGAATGGCTTCTTGCTCGGGTGCGAGGTCGAGCGGCAGATCGTCCGCGAATTTCACCGGCTCAAAAAACGCGCGCAGTCGGAAGTGATCAGCCTGAGAAAGCGGATCGTATTTGTGATCGTGACACCGGCAGCAACCCATCGTCAGGCCGAGGAAAGCACTGCTCGTCGTCTCGGTGAGATCGGCCAGCAGTTCGGCGCGGCTGCGGTCCTGTTCGTTGAATCCGGCGGCTGAATTGTCGTGCGGGCCGAGCCGCAGATAGCCAGTGGCGATCAGGCGATCCTGATCCGCCGCACTTTTTGGCGGGCCGTCCAACATTTCATCGCCGGCAAGCTGTTCGCGAATGAACTGGTCGAACGATTTGTCCGAATTGAACGAGCGCACGACGTAATCTCGGAATCGCCACGCGCGCGGCCGGAACTCGTCCCAATCGAAACCGTTACTGTCGCTGTAGCGAACCGCGTCGAGCCACAGCCGGCCCCAGTGTTCGCCATAGCGCGGCGAAGCCAGCAACTTGTCCACAAGGCGCTCGTACGCGTCGCGCGATTTGTCGGCCAGAAATTCTGCCGATTCCTTTGGCGTCGGCGGCAGACCCGTCAGATCCAGATACAGACGTCGAACAAGCAACGAGCGATCGCACTCTTTCTCGAATTTG
>JANPGB010000155.1:0-1662 GCA_031423695.1 Verrucomicrobiota bacterium | reverse complement strand
AGATGGACGCGGATAAGCGCAGATAAAAGATGGAATTCAAATCAGTTTCTGAGCCTGAGACCAGCACGCGGCAGGTAAACCATCCAAACCATGAAAACCTCATTCCCATCTGCGTTCCTCTGCGTATATCTGCGGTTCAACTGTGGCGTTTAAGATGAATTTTATCGAACGCATCCAGGCATGGTTCACCCGCAAGGCCAAGCCGGAGCATCTGCGGCGCGGCGAACTGGGCGAGCGCGCGGCCCGAAAACATCTTCAACGGCTCGGCCTGAAATTCCTCACGGCCAATTTCCGTTCCGCGCGCGGCGAGGTGGATTTGATTTTTCGCGACGCGGACTGCCTTGTCTTTGTGGAGGTGAAGACCCGTTCCTCCGAGACCTGGACCCGTCCCGCCGCCGCCGTGGATGCGCGCAAGCGGCGGCTGCTTTCCCAGACCGCGCTGGATTATCTGCGGCTGCTGAAAAATCCGGAGGTGAAAATCCGCTTCGACATTGTGGAAGTGCTGCTGGAGGACGGAGCCGTCCGTGAAGTCCGGCATCTGCCCAACACGTTCCCGATGGAAAAGCCGTATCGCTACGGCTGAAGCCCTCGATCCTCACCGCCCCGCCGCGGACGGACGCATTCCGACTCAAGGGGTCGCGCCAAGACGCCGATGCATTCAGTGGGGTCAGCCTGCCGTCGGGTTTTTGACCGTGCGCGAAGCGGGCTTGTTTTGACCGCCCCGGCCGGCGTTTCGCCGGGCCGGTGCTTTCGCGATTCGACCGATCAAGTTTATGCCAGTGACGATTCTCAGCGTGGATGACAGCCGGATGATCCGACTGATCGTCAAGCGCACGTTCAGCGCGTACGACGTGAACGTCCTCGAAGCCGCCAACGGCGCGGAAGGCCTCGTCGCGGCCGCGGCCCTGCGGCCGGACGTCATCGTGCTCGACATCACCATGCCGGTGATGGACGGCGTGACCATGCTCACCAAGCTCAAGGAAAGCGCCGACTTGAAGGACATCCCCGTGATCATGCTCACCGCCGAGTCCGGCCGGGAGAACGTGGTGTATCTCGCGGAGCTCGGCGCGCGGGATTATTTGGTGAAGCCGTTCCGGGACGAACAGCTCATCGAGAAAGTCATGCGCATCGTCCCGCTCCAGAAGAAGGCCGCGTGAGCCGCCCATTCCCCATGCCGACGGTCGCACCCGCCGCGGACTTTGCCGAACGCTGCGGCCTGGGTGGCGTGCCCGAAAGCGTCCGCCGTCTGGGCCAGTTGGTCAGCCGCCCCGAGGCCACCACGGAGGAGGTGGCCCAGCTCATTTGCCAGGACCGGGAGTTCACCGCCCGGCTGCTGCGGGCGGCCAATCCCCGCGCCGCCAGCGAAGCGCAGTACACCTGCACCACGGTCGCGGAGGCACTCCAACGCACCGGCATGGGCAGCGCGTTGCTCGTGGCCATGCATGTTCCCTTGCTGTCTGCCGTGCAACGGACTTTTTCCACCATGCTCGGCGTCGAGTTGGAATTGCTGGCCCCCGCCGATCTGCCGGTGCTGGGCGAACACGCGCTGTGTGAGATCACTTTTACCGGCAAGGCCACGGGTTCCGCGGCCTTGCGCCTGACGCGTCCGGCGGCGCGGCAGATCGCCGCGCGCGTGCTGGGCCTGCCACCCGCCGGCTTCGT
>JANPGB010000154.1:0-3383 GCA_031423695.1 Verrucomicrobiota bacterium | reverse complement strand
TCTCTGCCGATGTCGGAGCCGCCTGCGCCGAGCAGGCGAGGTGGTCGCAGCGCGACCACCTCCACCAGCCCCGTCCCCACAATCCTAATGCCGCTGGTCAATGTTGATCTGCACATGCTCATCCGGTTCGTAAATCTCGCTGGTCTCGCGCTGCGACTTCATTTCGCCGACGACCTGCTCGAAGATCTTCATCGCTTCCAGGCAGCTCTTGCCTTTGTAGCCTTTGACATGCAGCTCCACGCTGCCGTCCGCGGCAATTGTGATTTCAAATTCTCGTTGGGGCATAAAAACTGGATTGTTGAATTATTGGATGAATGGATTGATGAACGCGCTCGCCATCATCAATCCATTTATCCACCAATCCGTTCACCCATCCCAGTGCCGCACCTTCAGCCGGATCGCGTTGTTCTCGTCCACTTCCTCTTCCACGACCACGAACTGCCGGGCTTTGATTTCATCCGTCAGACGCTGATACACATATTTCTGCACCACGCGCTGGCTCAATTCCTCGCCCATCGCCCGCAATTCCTCGTCGGAATGGCCCGGCCCGGTCACGCAGATCGCCGCCTTCCCGCGCGCATCCCTGGAGAAAGTAACCGTCACATCCCCGCGCGTGACCTTGATGCGCTGATCACGGCCCAACTGGTTGGTGACGATTTCGCTCTGCTCGATTTCAAGGCTGACCTGGCGTTCGCCCACTTCGGTCACCTGGTTGCTCTGACTTTGGCGGACGCCTTCCTCTACGATCGCATAACCCAGCGAGGTCGCCGCTGCCGCGACCGCCGCGCTGAAGGCCGGCCACGCCGCAATCACGACGGGGGTTAATATGCAAACGCAACTCATAGGTTTCAGCGATTTTGATGTTTCAGAAGTTTAGACCGGGCCTTGGCCAGTTCGTCACTCGACAATTGCATTCTTTTTGTCCGCTGGCGTCCGGCGATGATCGCCCGGTGAAGAACCAACACCAATCGGATCACCGCCAGCCCAGCCACCACCAATAGTCCATAACCAACCGCCTGCCGATGACTTGTTTGCATCACGATTGCCGCCCCGATCAGCAAGGCGAACATGCCGCCAAGCGTGATCAAAAACAGCGTGGCGTCGCGCCCACAGCTTTTGAAGTGTTCCGAGAAGCCATGCCAAAAAGAGTTCATCGTGGGCTTACAACTCCATCCGCCGTTCCGCCGACTGCGCCAGGATCGGCTGCGGCACGCTGGCATTGCGCGCCCGGCCGCTGGCCCAATTGCGTTGCGACATGATTTTTTCCGACATCGTTTTGGCGAGCGGCACCGTCTGCGCCAGCGTGCCGAGGACATGGGACGTGGACAGTTCCTGCTTGGCGTAGAACGCGTCATACAGCGCGCTGATGAGCGCCTCCTCGATTTCCGCGCCGCTCAGATCCTTGCTGGTCGCGACCAGCTCCGGCAGATCAAACTTCTGCGGATCGCGCCCGCGCTTGGCCAGGTGGATGCGGAAAATTTCCGCGCGCTCCTCCGGGCTGGGCAGGTCCACGTAGAAAATCTCATCGAGCCGCCCCTTGCGCAGCAGCTCGGGCGGCAGTTGCGAAACGTCGTTCGCCGTGGCCACGACGAACACTGGCGATTTTTTCTCGGAGAGCCAGGTGAGGAAAGTTCCAAAGACGCGCGCGGTGGTGCCGCCATCCGTTGCGCCGGAGCTTTGCGAGCCGACAAAGGCCTTGTCAATTTCGTCCACCCACAACACCGCCGGCGCCACCGACTCCGCCACGGCAATCGCGCGCCGGACGTTTTCCTCCGACGATCCCACGAGGCTGCCAAACATGCGGCCCATGTCGAAGCGCAGCAGCGGCAGTTGCCACAGGCGCGAAACCGCCTTGGCGCACAGGCTTTTGCCGCAGCCTTGCACGCCGAGGAGCAGGATGCCTTTCGGCGCAGGCAGCCCAAACGCGCGCGCTTCGTCCGTGAAGGCGATGGATCGCTTGGTCAGCCAGTCTTTCAGCACGCTCAGGCCACCGATGTTCGAGAAGTCTTCGTCCGCCGCGTAGTACTCGAGCAGCCCGCTCTTGCGGATGATCTGCTGCTTTTCGGCGAACACTTCGTTGACGTGCTCGCCGCTGAGGCGCTGGTTTTGCACGATGATTTTGGCGAAGACATTTTCCGCCTCGCCGAGGGTCAGGCCGAGCGCTGCCGAGAGCAGGCGCTCGCGGCCTTCGTCGTCGAGATCAATTTGAATCTGCCGCCGGTCGCGGACTTCAGCGACGATTTTATCGAGCATGATCCCGAGGTCTTCCTTGGTCGGCTGCGGAAAATTCAGCACGGTGATTTCCTTGTCGAGCTCCGCTGGAATTTCCATGACCGGCGAAATCAGGATGATGGTCTTGAAACTATTTTTAAGGTGGAGCGCGATATCCTTGAGTTTGCGAATGATTGCGAAATTGTTTTTCGTGAGGAAGGGGTGGAAGTCCTTGAACAGATAAATCGCCGGCTCCACCTGCTCAATCACCTGGTCCAGCGCGGCGAGCGGATCCTTGGTGGAGGCGCTGCGGCTTTTCTGCGACTGGATGGATGCGCCAGCGGGCATGATGCCATTGCTGTAAGTCCACTCAAACACCTTCTTCTGCCGCTTGGCGGCGATCTCCACGATCATGTTCTGCACCCGCATCTCCTCGTTCGTGATGAGGTAGAGGATCGGGTAACGGGCGCGGATGAGGGTTTCGATTTCAGTCTGGAAGTTCATGTTGGGGTAAGGCGGGAGACTTGATACGTGAATTAATTTGTTCGCAGTTGGGATTGAGTTCGCTCAACAGTTCGGCGAAGGGTTCGGTCAGGTTGTGAACGAGGATCTGGCCGTCCGGCAGAATGAGCAATTCTGTTGTGAGGACCGGCTCTATCGTTTCAAGAACTATAGCTTGGCGCGTTTTCATGTTCGATCTTCGGGCTCACCATAAAACCACGGTAGAAAGGGAGCGGCTTCCAATCACAATCCTGGTTCACAATAACAGTCAACACCCACAAATGATTTGAATTTCGCACCCAAGCACCCACCTCGACGCGTTTGAAATATTTAAGATTTCGAAGTTCCGCTCGAAGCGCTTCGGCGCAGCAACGGGCGACAATCCAGCCTGTCTGATTATTATCCTGACAAGGATGCTGACTTCTCCGAAAAGCATCCTGCTCAACTTCTGGCAGGCTTTTCAGAAGCTTCTCGAAAATTCTTGGGCTGATGTCTGAAAGCATCGGGTTCATTTTACCAAGTTCAAATTATAATCGCTGGCCATCTGATGCGCGACCTTGCTTTCGTTTTTAGAAACCGTCCCGCGTAATTCCGTGTGCCGAGCCGCGTGCCACGCCGGCCAGAAGCCGGAGCGTAAATTCACTTTCACGCCCGGCAGATTTTCCGCCAAC
>JANPGB010000153.1:0-3959 GCA_031423695.1 Verrucomicrobiota bacterium | reverse complement strand
AATCTTTATTCGCACGTCTGGTTGCAGGCTGGAGTAAGTATTCACCAGAGCGTTGGCGATCTCCGCAGCCTCGGTTGCTGAGTCGCTATAGCAACGAAGCACCACAATTGCAGATCGGGGCACTGATTCCACCTCTATTATTTGTTGCAACAACGCCGCAGTGCGGTCGTCACTCAAGGCGGTTCCGTTGTTGAATTTCTGGCCCCACCGCTTCGGAAGATCCAGATTATTGCCAGCTTTTTTTAAAAAATCCAGGGAACGCAGGCCTTGAACTTCGGTCTGAATGGAATCTGGACTGGGTAGTCGGTAGGTGTTGGGCGCGGAGCTTTCTACAGCTTGTTCGGCAACTAATGGAATAATGAACCGCGCCGAGGCCATGTACGTGTTCGGAATGAGCATGGTTATCAACACCGCCACCAGCAGGCAGCCAAGAAATATCCAGCCGGCGACCTTCAGCCCGCGCAGCAAAGGTCGCGGGCCGTTCGGCATTGACGAAGCAAGTGGGGGCGTTCTGTCGGCAACGCCACTCGCAATCGTCTCCACCCGCGTGCCCATTTCACTGACCTGCTGGTAGCGCAGCTCCGGTTCCTTGGCCAGCGAGCGCAGGACGACTTCGTCCAGCCGCACGTCTACCTGCACCTTTTGCGACGGTGACTGGAATTTCCCCAGCGGCAGTTCGCCGGTGAGCATTTCGTAAAACACCACGCCCAGCGAATAAATGTCCGCGCGATGATCCACGTCCTGCGGGCGCTCGACCTGTTCCGGGGCCATGTAATGCGGCGTGCCCATCACGTCCCGCAGGCCGGTCAGCCGCAAATCTTTTTGCTCCTGCCCTAGAATTTTCGCCAGTCCGAAGTCGGCAATCTTCACGCGGCCCTTTTTGTCGAGCAACACATTCTCCGGCTTGATGTCACGATGCACGATGCCTTCGTCGTGGGCGAACTGAAGCGCGGCGCAGATTTGTGGAATGATTTCCATCGCCACGCGCGGCGAGAGTCGGCCCGCCTGCCGCAGGTTCGGCCCGTCCACAAATTCCATGATGAAATAGCTCAGACTTTCCGTCTGCCCGAAGTCGTAAACGCCGACGATGTTCGGATGGCTGAGCTTCGCAAGCGCGCGGGCCTCGCGAGAGAAGCGTCCGCCAAAATCCAGGTCGCCGCCGCCGCGCGGTGCGAGAATTTTCAGCGCCACGAAACGGTCCAGCGCCGGTTGTCGCGCTTTATAGACCGCGCCCATGCCACCTTTGCCGACGAGCTCGAGAATCCCCAACTGCGGGAAAAGTTTTGCAAGTTCGGGAATCGTGGGCGGCACAAACGGCGGGGTGCCGGGTGGTGCACCACCTTCCGTGGCGATGCCGCGTTGCAACAAGCACGCCGGGCAAAGCCCTTCCGGCACGTCGGGCTGCAAGGCCGCGCCGCACTGCGGGCATTTGCGCGCCATGACTTGAGTGGTGGGAGCGATGGGTGGCGGTTGATTCCCGGTGCTTTTGGTTTTGTTCAACCTGCTCACGGTGAAAGCGATTGCGACAATCGCAGCCAGTGCGGCAAGCGCCAGAAATACAAAAGGCAGAACACCGAACCAAAATAGCACAATCGTACTCGGTTCAGCTAACATCACAGGTATCATAAAATTATTCATTCCACCCGTTACAGAAGTAATTCCGGCGAAAGGTTACGGGGAAAAAGCGGAAAGCGGAAAGCGGAAACAAGATGGCCAGCCGCGCGGTTTTTGTGTTTCCGCTTTCCGCCTTTCAGCCTCATCCCGCCAGCGCCGCGAACAGATTGCGAATCTCATCCTCCACCTCGGCGGGACTGGCCACGGTTTCGCCGATCTCCGCACGCAGCAGTTCGCGGTAACGCTGCCGCAGCCGATGCACCGCCACCTTCACCGCGCCTTCGGTGGAGCCAAGCCGCGTGGCGATCTCCGCATACGCCACCGTCCGGCTGGCCTCGGTCAGCGTGGGCTTCAACTGCTCAAACAGCTTCTCCTTGCCGTCGCGGGCGTAGTCGGCGCGCAGCCGGCGCAGCACCTGGTCCAGCAACGTGAGCGCCCAACGTCGTTCGTAGATTTTTTCCCCGGTGGTTTGGTCGGCGGGCTGGAAGCCGCACGATGATTCCACGCTCGCAGCATCAATCGGAATCCAAACCTGGCCGCCGCCGCGCTTCTGCGCCTGCGACTTGTCCCATTCGTTGGCGAGAAAATGTTTCAGCGACGCCAGCAGAAACGAGCGGAAACGGCCTTTCGAGCGGTCCACCTCGGCGACATAATTTTTCTCCAGCAGCCGCGCGAAAAATTCCTGCGTCAGATCCTGCGCATCGTGGGGATTGTGGCCCTGCCGCCGGACGAAGGCATAAATCGGCGGCCAGTAGGCACGGCAAAGTTTTTCCAGCGCGACGCGGGCATGGGTTGAGTCGTTGCGGCCCGCCGCCACGACGACGCTCCAGTGCGTGGGTGTAAAAATGCCGCCCGCTGCGGGGGGCGAATCCTTCGTGTGTTCGGTGGAGGTCATGTTAAACGGCCAGGGAAAGCCGCCCGCCGAGTCCGCTCGAACGCATTCGCGGACTCGGCGGTCCGCGCTCCTTCGCCGGTGGTTTTGCCTCGCTGCACCGCAGGGAAAGGGGTTGGGTTCATGTCTTACAGCTTAACCAGCGTGCCGTCCTTGCGCAGCTGAAACCGCTGTCCACGCCACTCAATCGTGTTGCCGGCGAAGGCGCCGAGCCAGATGACGAATTGCAGCAGGTCTTTGACGGGCGCCAGGGCCGGCCAGACGCCCGTGGGTTTATCTGTCAACCGCCGTTGAAGATTCTCCGTGAGCAGGGCGCGGATGAGCAGGCTTGACGCGAAGAAACCCGCTGCCAGCGGGCTGGGAACCAAGGCCAGCCATAGGAGCGGCCAAAAAGTCGCATTGCTGAGGATGCTGAAAAAATACGGCGCCGGCTGGCAGACGCGGATCGTCCGGGCCCAACGAAGCTGATGTTTCCAGACTTCGCGCCACGCTTGGGGCGAATGCCAGCATTCCACCACCACCGGGCACAGTTCGATGCGATGACCCTTGCGCGCGATGCGGTGGCCGAGTTGGTAATCGTCCGCCAGACAATCCGCCAGCGACTCGAAGCCGCCGATCTCTTCCAACTGCCGCCGCCGCGTGACCATCACCGCGCCGAGCGCGAAGTCGAGCGGCTTCAGGCTTTTCGACTGCAACACCTGGCTCCAGAAATCCGCGTTGATGGCGATGGCTTCCCATTGCATCGCCAGCGTCGTCGGATTGGCCAGACGGTAAAAGCAATTCACCAAACCCACTTGGGGCTCCGCCAGCGGCACCACCGCATGCAACAGAAAATCCCCCGGCACTCGCACGTCGGCGTCACTGATGACGAACACCTCGTGCTTCGCGAGCCTGACCAGTTGCGCGAGATTGGAAACCTTGCCGTTGGTTCCGAGCTGGCCGCTGGTTACTACCAATTGGGCGTCTCGGTTTGGAAATTCCGCGAGCAGCTTTTGGATGGCCGGGCCGGCCGGATCATCTGCGGAGTGGACGCCCAGCAGAATTTGGATCGGCCCGGCATAGTCCTGGGCGAACCAGCTTTGCAGGCAGTTTTCCGTGTGGGCATCGGCGCCTTTGAGCGGTTTGAACACGGTGACAGGCGGAGCAAAGGAGCTGTCGCCCACCCGTTCGTGCAGTGGAAAGCGCCGGGCGGCCAGCCATTGCCAGAGCAGCAGCCCGAGGCTCAGACCGGCGAGGCTTCCCAGAATGACGTTCAAAATCACGGCCTGTTCGTAATCACGCCACGCCCGCCCCGCAAGCAAAGTTTTAAAAACGGAATAGACAAAACGAATCGCCCGGTGCGTCATCTAAGCAAATTGATGCCCGACGAGTCCGAACTTCAGCGGCTCTACGACGAACATGCCCAGGCGCTGTTCGCGTTCCTGCTTCAATTCACCCGCCACGAGGCGGACAC
>JANPGB010000152.1:0-3591 GCA_031423695.1 Verrucomicrobiota bacterium | reverse complement strand
GAAGCGCAAGGCCTACGTGGAAGCGAAAGCCAGACACCACCGGGTGCCAACCTATGCCGAACGAGGGGCCATCAAAATCCTGACGGAAACCGTCCGGGATCTGGCTCCGGCCGTGATGAAAATCTTTGACCAGCGCACGACGACTTACAGCGTCGCCGAAACCGAGACCATTCTTGGAGAGCTCAAGGAAAAGCGGAATTATCACTCACGCGAAGTGTTTCTTTCGACCCGGGTTTTTGTGGCCGACTTTGCCGAGGCGCTCGCCGTGCTCCTGCATGAGCACACCCATATCTTCGGCTATGATGGCAGCCGGGGATTCAGTGATGCACTGACCGAACTGCTGGAGACGGTGGTCCGGGAGCGCAAAAACCTGGACCCGGTCGAGGCGAAGTGGAATCAGGCGCGCGAACAAGTCCTGCGCGAAAGGGCAGGCACAACCAGCGAGCAGGAAAAGTCGAATCTGGAACTGGAGCTGGGTGCATTGAACGAATTGCAATTGCGGGAACTCATCAAGCGATTGCCGGCTGCCACGGTGAAGCGTGCTTTGAAACCATCGGACGAAGAATCAAATGAACCATGACGCTGATCTGGCCCAGCAACTGCCAGCAAGCAAACAGGCTGAACAATAACACCATGAAACTATTCAGCATTGGTTACGGCGGTAGGACGCCCGACGATCTGCTCAAACGCTTGTGCGACGCGGGCGTCCGCACCGTTGTGGATGTGCGGTTGCGTCCCGACCGTGCCAGCATGGGCGTTTTTGTCAAAGCCAAGACAGCTGACAGAGGGATTGAACGGTTGCTGGCCTCAGCCGGCATTGCCTACCGCTCGCTGCCTGAATTGGGCAACGTTTTTCGGGATTGTGATGATTGGCGCGAACGCTACACAGCGCTCATCGAAAGCGCGGGCCACCTGCTGGTGCGTCGACTGGATGAGCTCACGCCTCCCCTGTGCCTGCTGTGTGCTGAACGCCGCGTCGCCGACTGCCACCGGCTTCAGATCGCGGAGTTTCTCGCGGCCAGAGGCAACGAGGTTGAACACCTTGATGGTGAGTGATCGGGTATATTGCCAGAAAACGCATACAGAATCGTCCACTTTGTTTGGGCGGAACCCCGATATGAAATTGACCAATCAAATCATAGGTCAGGTCAACCTCTCAAGTTTTGAATGTCACGACCTGGGCGGCGGCACACTCTGGACAGGCCGGCTCCCGGACGCGCTGACGCCAGATTCAGCGGCGTTTGAATCGTTGTGGCAACTGCACCCGGAAGAATTCCATGAAGTTTTGATGCACGGTCGCCTCGTGAAAACGCCGCGCTGGCAGCAGGCGTTTGGCCGGGACTACCACTACACAGGCAAAGTCAACCAGGCGCTCCCAATCCCGTCGCTGCTTGAACCCTTCCTGCACTGGGCGAGGAAAAATGTGGATGATGCGCTCAACGGCCTCTTACTAAACTGGTATGACGGACAACGCGGCCACTACATTGGTCGCCACCGTGACAGCATCCAGCACCTGGTTCCAGGAGCGGCAATCGTCACGATTTCCATCGGCGAAGAACGAACCTTTCGGCTGCGCCCTTGGCCGGCGCAGCCCGGGGCAACACCCATTGATTTCCCGGCCAGTCACGGCACGGTGTTTGTGATGCCGTGGGATACCAACCGTGTCTTCACGCACGAGGTCCCGGCTTCGACCCGCCGAACCGGCCGCAGAATCTCGGTCACGCTGCGGGGATTCCTGAATGAGCGGCCCGGCTGAAACGTCGTTTGGGGCCGGTTGACTGGAGGGCGTGAAATGGGGTAAACCGTGTTTGGAGAAGGAAAACATCTTCAGGAGGTAAATGCGGGCCGCCGTCAGAACCAAAACCACCAACGAACCACAGCTTGAACTGTTCACCGTCAATGCACTAAGGATACCCATTTATGAAACCACTCACCCAATACGGCCGGACGGCCGAGAAGCACTGGCGGGAGTTCCGGCCGAAGATGGTCGCGGAACTAGAAGCCAAGAATCAGCTCCACGCGATGCTGCTAACGGCGGAGCACCAGACCGAAATGGAACTGGACCAGATTCGTCGGAAGTTGATTCAGCAGGGAGCGACGCCACAACAGGCGCACGCGCAGGCTTGGGAAATGGTCTGTCAGCGATACATCTTCCTGCCGCCGGAGTCCTAGCGGACGACCAGCATGAAAAACCCGAAGGAGAGGCCGGTCTAAATTCTGAAGCCGGCGAGCCCGAACCGCTTCGCAATCAGAACAACTTCCACATAACCGATGCGGAACGAATCGGCATTGGGTCGTTGAAACAAAAGTGCCGCGACAACCTTGCGGCGATTGAGCTGCTAAAAATAGCTGAAAGCCAATCAATCCCAGTTGAACACGACACAAAACAAACGCTGGTCCGTTACGTCGGCTGGGGCGGGCTGCCGCAGGTTTTTGATTCACTGAACGAGCAGTGGAAAAAGGAGCGCGAGCAGTTGGCGTCACTGCTGACGACAGACGAACTCGAATCGGCCCGCGCCACCACGCTCAATGCCCATTACACCGCGCCAGTCGTCATCCGGGCGATGTATGCCGCGCTGCAACGGTTCGGATTTCGGCAGGGTCGAGTGCTCGAACCGGCTCTCGGTCTGGGCCACTTCATTGGCCTCATGCCCGACGAAATGCAATCCCATTCGCTCATCACCGGCGTGGAGATTGATTCCATCACGGCGAGGTTGGCGCGGCAGTTGTATCCCGATGCTGACATCCGGCATCAGCCGTTCGAGGAAACGAAACTCGCCGACGGATTTTATGACGTGGCGATTTCCAACATTCCCTTCGGCGATTACAAACCGTTCGATCCGCGTTTCAAATCCTGGAACTTTCTGATTCACGATTATTTCTTTGCCAAGGCGCTCGACAAGGTGCGGCCCGGCGGCCTGATTCTGTTTATTACTTCGCGCGGCACGATGGACAAACTGGATGGCGCATTGCGCGAATATGTTTCCAACCAGGCTGATCTACTCGGTGCGATCCGGCTGCCCAACGATGCCTTCAAGAAAAACGCGCACACCGAAGTCACCACTGACATCGTGATGCTGCGCAAACGGCTGCCCGGCGAACTGCCCGGTGGTCCTGCATGGAAAGACCTGTCTGAGATCACCAACTCCGTCGGTGAGACGATCCCAGTGAATGAATACTTCGCCGCGCATGCTGAGATGCTGTTGGGTGAAATGCGGCTCGATGGAACGATGTATGCGCGCAGCGAACCGACATTGATTCCCAACGGTCGTCCCCTCGTTGATCGACTCCCCGAAGTCATCGCCCTGCTGCCGAAAGATGTTTTCAAACCGGAAACGCAACGGGTGGCCCGGCCATCAGTCGAACACTCCTTCCCTGCCCCGGAACACATCAAGCCCAATGCTTACGCCATCGTGAACCAACAACTGGCGATGCGCGACTGGGACACGCTGCAGGTGCTGACCGGGTTGCCTTCACAAGTTGCCCGGCGGATTCGGGGAATGATCCGGGTGCGGGACGTGGTGCGACGCTGCCTGTGCTCGCAGTTCGACGGCACACCCGATGAAGATGTCGCGTTGGCGCGCCAACAAC
>JANPGB010000151.1:0-36272 GCA_031423695.1 Verrucomicrobiota bacterium | reverse complement strand
CTGGAAAAACCCAACGCGCGCAACCTCATCCGCACCGAGCTGATCACCGGCTTCAACAACATTCTGGGCAGCGCGATGGTGCAGGAAATTTACTTCACCGAGTTCGCCATCCAATAGGCAAATGAATTCCCCCACCCCGCCCACCGCAACGGCCGAGTCCCCCATCCCCGACACTGCCGACGTGGAGGTGGTCGCGACGGCCGGCGCGCGCGCCCATCACAAGGCGGGCGACATCCGCAAACACGACTTCCGCCAGTCGGGCTTTCTCGCGCCGAGCGAGCTCCGCCGCATCAAGCAGCGCCACGAGCAGTTTATCCGGGGCGTGGCCGCGCGCCTGGCCATCTTCCTCCGGCTCGAATTCGCCCTCCAGCTCGGCAGGGTGCAGATCATCAGCTACCAAAAATTCACCGACGCCCTGCCCAGCCCCACCCACATCACGCTCTTCAAAACCGAGCCGCTCAAGGGCGTGAGCCTGCTCGTGATGACACCCGCGCTCGGTCTCGCCTTTGTCGACCGGCTGCTCGGCGGTCCCGGCAAGTCGCCTGAGTCCACCCGCGATCTGAGCGAGATCGAAGTCGCGCTCATTGACCAGGTGGCCACGCTCATCCTCACCGAATGGTGCAATCACTGGCCGGAGATGCGCGAACTCCATTCCGCCCTGCTCGGCCACGAGAACAACAGCAAATATCTCCAGACCGCCACGCCCGACACCGCCATGCTCGTCCTGAGCCTGGAGGGCGGCTTCGGCGAAAAACTCGAGCCGATCCAGATCGCCTTCCCGTTCGCCACCGTCGAACCGCTCATGCGCCTGCTCACCCCGGCCATGCCCGATTCCGATGCCGCGCCGGTGCGCACGGGAAAACCCAAGTGGAGCGCGGGCTTTGACGACATGCGGGTCCCCGTCATCGCCGAATGGCACGGGCTGAAGATGTCGGCCGGCCAGATCACCCAGCTGAAAGCGGGCGATGTCATCACGCTCGATCCGGGGGTCGCGGCACAGGTACAGCTACGCTTGAGCGAGATTGCCAAATTTACCGGGCGCCCCGGAACGTGCGGCGGCAAATGGGCCGTGCAACTGACCAGCGCCATCGTCTCCTGAAATAAAAATCAATGAACGCGACTCTCGAAAATCCCTCGAACATGAATCTCGTCCTGGATGTGCCGGTCAGCCTCACCATCAAACTCGGCGGCTGTCAGTTGCCGATGCGCGAAGTCCTCCAGCTCAACATCGGCTCCGTCGTCCAGCTGGATCAGGCCGCCGACGCACCCGTCGAACTGAGCATCAACGGCAAACTGATCGCCCGCGGCGAAGTCGTCGTCATCGAGGAACGCTACGGCGTCAAGATCACCGAAGTCCTCGGCAACCCCGTCAACGCTTGAACAAAAACCAGCCCAACCCCCGCACGCATGAGCCGCGCCAGCCAGCCAGTTTTGTCCAGTTGCAGACGCTTTCCGCGCTGCGCAATGCGGATGATTTTTTCCAGCGCGTCGTGCCTCATCGCCGCGCCGGCGCTCGCCCAGCTCACCAATTCCGCAGCAGCTCCACTCACGGCGCCTACGCTTCCTGACCCAACGTTCTCCGTGCTGCGCATCTTCGGTGCGCTGGCGCTGGTCATCGGCCTTTTTCTGGGCGGTGTCTGGCTCTTCCGCAACTGGCAGCGCCTCACCCAGCCGCGCGGACGCACCCCCAAACTGAATCTCCTCGAAACCCGTTCGCTCGGCGGACGCCACACTCTCCACGTCGTCGGCTACCAGCAGGAGCGCCTGCTCATCGCCGTCTCGCCCACCGGCGTGAACCTTGTAAGTCATCTGCCGGCGGCCGGTGTGGAGGAATCGCCGACCGGCAACAATGTTCTGGCCGCGCCGTCGTTTGCGGGAACGCTCGCGCAGGTGCTCAAGGGGAAATGAACCCGCGCGCCATCCATTTTAATCCCCGCAGCAGCCGAGGCGGCGAGGCGCCAGGTTGTTTCCGCTTTCCGCTTTCGCGCTTTCCGCTTTTGAGAAAATTTCTATTGATCGCCGTTTTGTTTTCCGCCGTCGCCACCCTGACCGCCTCCGCCCAGACCAACCTCACCACCGGCTTCGGCCCGGTGCAAATCACGCTGGGCGCCAACAACGGCCCGCAGGACGTGGACTCGGGCATCAAGATTCTTTTCTTCATCACGCTGCTCTCGCTCGCGCCGTCGCTGTTGCTGTTGATGACCTGTTTTACGCGCGTCGCCATTGTGCTTTCGTTTGTGCGCTCAGCCTTGCAGTTGCAGGGCACGCCGGCCAACCAGATCATCATCGGGCTTTCTCTGTTCATCACGTATTTCGTCATGGCCCCGGTATGGGAAAACATCAATCGCGACGCCCTCGTGCCGTATCAGGCCCAAAAAATCACCGGCCCGCAAGCGCTCGATCTGGCCTCCGGCCACATTCGCAACTTCATGCTCAAGCAGACGCGGCCCAAGGACGTGGAGCTGTTCGTCGCCATGTCCAAGATGGCGCCGACCTCGCCCGACAAGCTGCCCCTGCGCGTGGTGATCCCCGGATTCATCATCAGCGAGCTGCGCACGGCGTTTCAAATGGGCTTCCTGATTTTCGTGCCGTTCATCCTGATTGATCTGGTCGTCGCCACCGTGCTGATGAGCATGGGCATGATGATGATGCCGCCCGCCACGATTTCTTTGCCGCTCAAACTGCTTCTGTTCGTGCTGGTGGACGGCTGGTCGCTGGTCGTGCAATCGCTCGTCCGCAGTTTCGGAATGTAGCCAGAACCGCGAGGATCCATCCAAAAAAAACGGAAGAGTTGACCGCGAAATACACGAACCACGCGAAAAGCGGGTTAAGCAGCTCCGCTTTTCTTTCGCGTGGTTTGTGTATTTCGCGTTTAAAAATTTCCGATCTTGGAAATCCAAAGGCAAGTCGCCCGCGCTTTCCCGGCATGGAATCCGCTATGCAATGCGTAGCTTAAATTATGAATCCTGAATTTGCGGTTGAACTGCTCAAGACCATGATCTACCAGGGCCTCATGCTGGCCGCGCCCATTCTCATCACGGCAATGGTCATCGGGCTGGCGGTGAGTTTGTTTCAAACCGTGACCAGCATCCACGAACAGACGCTGACGTTTGTGCCCAAGGCGCTCGCGGTCGTGGGCATTTTGCTCCTGCTGCTGCCGTGGATCGTGCGTTCGCTGGTGGAGTTCACCACGGCGATCATTCAAAAGATTCCGCAGATGGTGCAGTGATTCCCGATCCGCAAAGCGGCGTGAATGAACTTTGACTACTACAACTCGCTGCTGGTGTTCATGCGGATCAGCGCGTTCCTGATGGTCTTGCCGTTTTTTTCGACGGTGAACTTTCCCCACACGCTGCGCGTGGCGTTGTCAGTGCTCACCGCATTGCTGATCGCGCCGCTGCTGCCGCCCTTCGCCCTGGGCAAACTCAGTTTCTTCGCCCTGCTCGGCGTGATCTTCCAGGAAATCAGCATCGGCCTGCTGCTGGGGTTTCTGGCGCGCATGATTTTTTACGCCGTCGAAATGGCCGGCGGCCTCATCGCCACCGAGATGGGCCTGAACCTCGCCTCAGTCATGAATCCGCTGGACCAGCAAAGCTCGCAGGCGCCCGGCATGATTCTATTTTTCCTGGCCACGGTCGTCATGGTCACCCTGGATTTGCACCACTGGATTTTAATGGGCTTCGAGCGCACCTATCTCGTGCTGCCCGTCGGCGGCGCGCATCTCAACGGGGCGCTCTTCGAGGCGGTGGTGGCGCAGACTTCCCGCATCTTCATGGTGGCGCTGCAGATTTCCGCGCCGATGATCGCCGTCTCGTTCGTGGTCACCATGATCTTTGCCGTCCTGAGCCGCGCCGTGCCGCAGATGAATGTCTTCGCGGAAAGTTTCGGCTTCCGCATCGCCGCCGGCTTGATCGTGTTCGGCTTTACCCTGCAACTGACCGCCGTGCATGTGATGAACAACCTGCGCCGGCTGCCGGATGATCTGCTCGTCATCGCGCAGATGATCGGGGGAGGAAAACTGTGAGCGAGCAAACGGGCGAGAAGACAGAGCAACCAACGCAGAAAAAGCTGGAGGATGCGTTAAAGCACGGCCAGATCGCGCGCAGCCCGGAAGTCCAGACCGTGTTCGTGCTGCTCGCCGGCTTGGGGGCGCTGTCGTTCATGGGCCGGGAGATGTGGCAGCAACTGGTCGGCACCATGATGCTCACGCTCGGCCATCTGCATGACACGCCGCTCACCGCCAATTCGCTGCAGGGCTACGGCGTTTCCGGCTGCCTGGTTTTGCTGCGCTGCGCCGGGCCGATCGTGCTGGCCGCCATGATCGGCGGCCTGCTGGCGGGCACCATGCAAAACCGCTTCAACACGGCGTCCGAGGCGCTTACGCCGGATTGGAACCGGTTGAATCCGGTCGAAGGTTTCAAACGTATTTTCTCCACCAGCCAGTTCGTGCCGACGACCATTGCCGGAGCCAAGCTCGCCCTCATCCTCGCGCTGTCCTACACCGAGATTCAAAGCATCCTGACCGATCCGATCTTCACCAGCTCGGTCAGCGTGGGACGGCTCGCGGAATTCCTGGCGCAGACCTGTCTGCGGATCACCTTCCGCGTCACGATGGTGCTGGCGGGCCTCGCGGCGGCGGATTACGGCTACCAGTTTTGGAAGACCGCGCAGGATTTGAAGATGACCAAGGAGGAAGTGAAGGAAGATTCAAAAAGCTCCGAGGGCAACCAGCAGGTCAAACAGGCCCGCCGCCGCCGCCGCTCCATCAGCAAGGCCAAGTCGCTCGCCGAGGTGCCCAAGGCCGACGTCATCGTCACCAACCCGACGCGCATCGCCATCGCCCTGCGTTACGACCGAAAGTCCATGCGCGCCCCGAAGATCGTCGCCAAGGGCATCCGCCTGAACGCGAAAAAAATCCGCGAGCTGGCCCAGCAGCACCAGGTGCCGATCATTGAAAACAAGCCGCTGGCGCGGATGCTGTTCAAGCACGGCAAGGTGGGCAGCGAGGTTCCCGCGCAACTGTACGCCGCCGTCGCGGAAGTCCTCGCCTGGGTCTATCGCGTCAACCGCTACCGGTATTACGCGGAACAGAATCAGGCTTGAGCCCCTGTTTCAAAAGTCCTGCACGGGAGTGCGCCCGTCCTCGGGCGCAGCCGGGTGAGCCTTGCGGATGCACTCGAAAAGCCAACCCCGCCTGGACTTTCAACGCTGCTGCGCCCTGGGACGGGCGCACTCCGCCTTTGACTTCATTCCGTAAAAGCTGTCGCCCCAAGACCACAAGCCGGACTGTACGCCAAACTTTGAATCTTGAACTCTGCCCCGCCCGCTTTACGCTGGCACGATGTTCGATTCTTTAAGCGGCAAGCTCCAGAACGCCTTCAAAAACCTGCGCGGCCTCGGCAAAATCTCCGAGGCCAACATCGGCGACGCCCTGCGCGAAGTCCGCATGGCGCTGCTCGACGCCGACGTGAATTTCAAAGTCGCCCGCGATTTCATCGAGCGCGTCAAGACCAAGTCCCTCGGCGCGGAAGTCATCACGACCGTCCAGCCCGGCCAGCAGATCATCAAGATCATCTCGGACGAACTCACCGAACTGCTCGGCTCGCAGAACGCCGCCCTCGATCTCAGCGCCAATCCCAACTGCATCATGATGGTCGGCCTGCATGGCGCGGGCAAAACCACTTCCAGCGGCAAGCTCGCGCGCCTGTTGCACAAGCAGGGCCGCGCGCCTTTGCTCGTCGCTGCGGACGTTTATCGGCCCGCTGCGATGGATCAACTGGAGACGCTCGGAAAGCAGCTTGAAGTTCCCGTCTTCCTGAAGCGCGGCGAAACCGATGTGCTGAAAATCGCCCGCGAAGCGCTGGACTTCGCCAAGGCGAACAATCGCAACACGATCATCTTCGACACCGCCGGGCGATTGCAGATCGACGAGCCGCTCGTGCAGGAACTCGTCCGTCTGCGCGATCTGGTGAAGCCTCAGGAAATTCTCCTCGTCCTCGACGCCGCCACTGGTCAGGAAGCCGTGAACGTCGCCACGCATTTCGATCAGGCGCTGAACATCACCGGATCCATTTTGACGAAGCTCGACGGCGACGCGCTCGGCGGCGCGGCGCTGAGCATGAAGTCCGTCACCGGCAAGCCGATCAAGTTCATGGGCATTGGTGAAAAGCTGGAGGACTTCGAGCCGTTTCATCCCGAGCGCATGGCGTCCCGGATCCTCGGCATGGGCGACGTCGTCAGCCTCGTCGAAAAAGCCGCCGAGGCGGTGAGCGAGGACGACATGAAGCGCATGGAGGAAAAGATGCGCAAGGGCGAGTTCTCGCTGGAAGATTTTCTGGAACAGTTGCGCCAGATGAAGAAACTCGGCCCGTTGGAAAACATCATGAAGATGATGCCCGGCGGCGCGGAAGCCTTGAAGGGGCATGACATTTCAAAATCCGAAAAGGAATTCAAGCACATGGAGGCGATGATCTGCGGCATGACCCCGCAAGAACGGCGCAGCCCGCAAATCCTCAACGCCAAGCGCCGCATCCGCATCGCCAAGGGCAGCGGCGTGACGGTGACGGAGATCAACACCATGCTGAACAAGTTCACGCAGATGCAGCAGATGATGAAAAAGATGGGCAAGATGTCGAAGATGATGGCCAAGATGGGCGGCGGCCTGCCGGGGATGTTTGGAAGATAATTTCTCGGCTAGGTAGAACTCCTCGCGCTGCGAGGAGTCAGCGCCGCGCAGAGCGGTGCAACGCCCTGGGAGGGTGCTGGAGTTTTCGGATACGTAATGACGCGAAAGTGGCGGGGAAAGCGCCGCAGTCGGCCAAGCTGAATGCCACGGCAGCGCTGGCGTTGAGCGGGCCCTGCCGGAGAATGTTAATTGCGCGCAGAAGTGCAGTTATCCGCTGAACCTTCTGGAGGTCTTTGCCGACCGCCAATTGAAACCCAAGGAGGCGAACGGGAGGGAGATTAAATTTGAGGAGGTCGTGGAGCAGGCCAAGCGGGCGGCGGTGTCGGTGCTGGTTTATTGACGCGGCGAAGCAGCGACTCAGCAGAGCGCCGCAAACCAAATAAATCCGGCGGTCTGCCGACGCGCCGCTACGCAAATCCAAGCCAGGTTCAGAAAATTGTCCGACTGTGAATATCCCCTTCTTGCGTCGTGTCCGCTTCGGGCGGTAACTTGTCCGCATGTCGCATGCTGACTTTGTTCATCTCCATCTGCACACCGAGTATTCCCTGCTCGATGGGGCGTGCCGTTTGGACCGGCTCATGGACAAGGCGCATGAGCTGAAGTTTCCCGCCCTGGCTATCACGGATCACGGCGCGATGCATGGGGCGATTGAATTTTATCAGGCTGCGCGCGCGAAAGGCATCAAGCCCATCATCGGGTGCGAGGTTTACGTGGCGCCGGGCAGCCGGCTGGATCGCAAGACCAACGGCACCGGCGGCATGCGCGATGTTTACAACCATCTCGTGCTGCTGGCCAAGGACGAGGTTGGCTACAAGAATCTCATCAGGCTCACCACGGCGGCGCATTTGGAGGGCTATTATTACAAGCCGCGCATTGACAAAGAAATTCTCGCGGCGCACAAGGAAGGCTTGATCGTGTTGTCCGGCTGTCTGGCCAGCGAAATTCCCGAGGCCATCATGAAGGAGCAGCTGGCGAAGGCGCGCGACTCGATTGACTGGTTCAAGCAGACGCTTGGCGCGGAGAATTTTTATCTCGAACTTCAGAACCACGGCATCGCCGAGCAGGCCAAGGTCAACAAGCACTTGATCCAATGGGCGAAGGAGTTTGGTTTGAAATGCGTGGCGTCCAACGACGTTCATTACGTCGAGAAAAGCCATTCGCACGCGCATGACTGCCTCGTCTGCATCGGCACGCAATCGCTGTTGAGTGATCCCAAGCGCATGAGCGCCGGCTACGCGAAGGAGCAGTTTTATCTGCGCTCGCCCGAGGACATGAAGGCGCGCTTTGCGGAAATTCCCGAGGCGATAACCAATACCCTGGAGGTGGCGGAGAAGTGCAATCTGGAGATCGAATTCGGCAAATTGCATTACCCGGTGTTTCATCCGCCGGAACATTTCACCCGCGAAGGCTTCCTGCGGCAGTGGCTGGCGGAAGGCCTGCTGCTGCGCTACAGCATCCATGCCAAGGCAGTCGGGCAAGAGTTCATTGTTGAAGGCATTGAGGATCCGACACGGCTGCCGACTTACAAAGCAGGCGCAGATTCCACTGCCGCTTTGAGCGATCCCGCTGTCGCCGCGGCCATCAAAGTCGTGATTGACCGGCTGGATGTGGAGATGAAGGTCATCGAGAAAACCGGGTTCATCTCCTACTTCCTGATCGTCGGCGATTTCATTCGCTACGGCCGCAGCAAGGGCATTTCCTGCGTCGCGCGCGGCAGTGCCGCCGGTTCGCTCGTGACGTATCTACTGGAGATCGCGAACGTGGATCCGATCCGTTACGGCCTGCTGTTCGAGCGGTTTCTCAACCCGGAACGCGTGAACCCGCCGGATATCGACATTGATTTCGCGGACGACCGCCGCGCGGACGTGATCGATTACGTGCGTAAAAAATATGGCAATGATTCAGTCGCGCAGATCGTCACGTTCGGCACGATGGGCGCGAAGTCCGTGGTGCGCGACGTGGGCCGCGTGATGGGGCTGGGCTACGCCGACTGCGACCGGCTGGCGAAGATGATTCCAGCCGAATTAAAAATGGATTTGGCGAAAGCCCTCAAGCAATCGCCGGAACTCAAGCAGGCTTACGACACCGAAGAGACGACGCGCGAGCTGCTGGATACGGCGTTCATCCTGGAAGACCTCACGCGCAACGCCAGTGTTCATGCGGCGGGCGTGGTCATCGGCGATCAACCGCTGGTGAATCTCCTGCCGCTCAAGACCGACGAAGACGGCGCGGTGGTGACGCAGTACGCGATGAATCCCGTCGGCGATCTCGGCCTGCTCAAGATGGATTTTCTGGGGCTGAAAACGCTGACGGTCATCCGCAACACCTGCGAGATGGTGAAGCAGACGCACGGCATCGAGGTGCCGATTGATACTCTGCCGTTGGACGATAAGAAAACATACGATCTGCTGAACCGGGCCGAAACCCTGGGCGTGTTCCAGTTGGAATCGGGCGGAATGCGCGACTTGTGCCGAAAGTTTCAGATCAGCTCGGTCGAGCACATCACCGCGCTCGTGGCCCTATATCGTCCCGGCCCGATGGATCTTATTCCCGAATTCATCAAGCGCCGGCATGGCGAGGTGAAGATCGAGTATGAGCATCCGTTGCTGGAATCCATCGCGAAGGAGACCTACGGGATCTTGATTTACCAGGAACAGGTAATGCAGGCGACGCAGCTGCTCGCGGGCTACACGCTGGGCGCGGCCGATTTGCTCAGGCGTGCGATGGGCAAGAAAAAAGTCGAGGAGATGCAAAAGCAGCGTGAGACGTTCGTCAAGGGCTGCCTCGAGAAAAATAAAATCCCCAAGGCGAAGGCGAACCAAATTTTCGATTTGCTGGAAAAGTTCGCGGGCTACGGTTTCAACAAGTCGCACGCGGCCGCCTATGCCATCGTCTCGTATCAAACCGCGTATCTGAAGGCAAATTACCCGGTGGAGTTTTTCTGCGCCATGATGACGAATGACATGGGCGATACGGCGAAGCTCACGCAATACATCGCCGAGGCGCGCGCGTTTGGCATCGAGGTTCATGGGCCGGATGTGAACGAGAGCAGGGTTTATTTTGCGCCTGCGCCCCGGAGCGCAGCTGTCCCAGCCGCAGCAGCAACGAATGGCACGAAGGCGCTGGAAAACTCTCAGCCGTCTTCCGCAAACGGAACCGCTGCGGCCGGGGGCCACACTCCGGGGTTGGCCATCCGCTTCGGTCTGGCTGCGATCAAAGGCGTTGGTGAAGGTGCGGTGGAAGTAATTCTGAAGGCGCGGAGCGAAACCGGAAAGTTCAAGACGCTGGCAGATTTGTGCGAGCGCGTGGACGGCCGCTCCTTGGGACGGAAGACCCTCGAAGCGCTCATCAAAACCGGCGCGTGCGATTGCTTCGGCCAGACGCGCGCGACTTTGATTGCGCAAGTGGAGCGCACGCTGGCCCGGGCTGCGAGCATTCTGGCCGACAAGGTGAAGGGGCAAAGCTCGTTGTTTGGCGCGCTCGAAGAAAAAGCGCCGCCCATGCCGGAAGCCATCAGCAATCTGCCGGAGTTGCCGCAGCACGAACTGCTCGCGTACGAGAAGGAACTCCTCGGCTTTTACGTGACGGGCCATCCGCTGACGCCGTTCGCGCCGATTTTGGAAAAGTATTGTCTGACCACCACGGCGAAACTAGCGGAGCTGCCGAACCGTTCACTCACGCGCATTGGCGGATTGATCGCGGCGGTCACGCACGGGGTTTCCAAGAAGAGCGGCAAGCCTTATTCGATGGTGACGCTGGAGGATCTCGAAGGGTCGGTGCAAATCCTGGTGATCAACGAGAACTACGACAAGTTTCGACCGTTGCTGGACTTGAACAAGGCGATTCTCGTGATCGGCGAGGTGAATGTCGGCGACGAGAGTCCAAAAATTTTTCCACAGGAGATCATGCCCCTGGAAGACGCTCCCAGAAAATATACCAAACAGGTGCACCTCCGCCTGCATATGGCCCATGTGCAACCGGAAAGCATGGACTCGGCCCGCGAACTGGTGCAGGCACACGCAGGAAAATGCCCTTTGTTCCTTTGCTTCACGCGGCCTGCTGGAGGAATTATCTTTTTGGAAACACACGAAAGATTCTCCGTCACCCCGTCACGTGAGCTACATGAGGCGGTGGATCACCTGTTCGGCGAGGATACATATTATGCAAAGGTGGACACGAGCCTGCCGGAGCGGCAGCAGCGGCGATGGGAACGCAAACCCGGCACCGCGAACGGGGACGAGTAAAAATATCAGTCCCCGGCTTTCTGGCGGGATGGCGGGATGGCGGGGCGATCGAGAGAGATACAAAAAAACCGGGCCAAGCAACCAGGGGATGGCTGAGAGGCCCGGGGAATTTTCGAATTGGTACAACAGTAGGTTTTATGGAGAACATCGGATCCGCCCTGTACCGGGGCCGGAGCCGAAATTGTTTTCTAATCAAAGATCAATGTGCCACAAGGGCAAACTCTAAATATCTAACTGGGCTCAATATAATCATAATCGCTAATTCGTGTCAAACCATCACGTAAAGTATTAACAGTTGTTTTACCAGCGATTAGGCGAAGCTGCCGGAACTTATCGGGGCGACCGCCTGCTTCGCCGGTTTCTCCGACGGCGGAGAATTATTTCCACATTCGAGTTTACAGAGGAAAGGTGGTTGTTAGTATCCGGATTCAACGAAACCAACACTGATGAAAAAGATCGAAGCGATAATCAAACCATTCAAATTGGAGCATGTAAAGGAGGCCTTGGCCGGGCTCGGGGTGGAGGGAATGACCGTTTCGGAGGTCAAGGGCTTCGGCCGGCAGAAGGGTCATACGGAAATTTATCGCGGCAGCGAGTACACCGTGGATTTCCTCCCAAAGATTAAGGTGGAAATCGTGGTTGTCGATGCTCAGGTGGCTGCCGCCGTGGAAGCCATCGTGAAGGCCGCCAAGACCGGCAAAATTGGCGATGGCAAGGTTTTTGTCAGTTCCATTGAAAACGCCATCCGTATCCGCACCGAAGAAACCGGCGAGCGGGCGGTCTGAATTTCCCCCCAGGCCTGCTGTTCGCCTAGTTGGAACCAGCAAACGCAAACACAAACCAAACCAGGAGTATTATTAAATGAGCACACCCAACAGAGTAATCGCACTGGCCAAGGAAAGCGGCGCCAGGATGGTGGACATCAAGTTCGTGGACACCTTTGGAAGCTGGCAGCATTTCAGCCTGCCGATCGCAGAATTAAACGAGGAATCTTTCACCAACGGCCTGGGCTTCGACGGATCCTCCATCCGGGGCTGGAAAGGCGTCGAAGCCAGCGACATGTTGGCAATGCCCGATCCGGAAACTGCTTTCATTGATCCCTTCTGCGCAGTGCCGACGGTGAGCCTGACCTGCACCATAGCCGAACCCGGTTCCCTGGCCTCGTACCCGCGCGATCCGCGGGGCCTGGCCTTGCGGGCCGAGAAACACTTGCTGACCACTGGACTCGCGGATCAGGCCTTCTTTGGGCCGGAAGCGGAATTCTTCATTTTCGACAACGTGCAATATGACAGCCGGGGCAACGGCTGTTTTTATTCCGTGGAATCGGAAGAGGCGGCCTGGAACTCCGGTCGCGATGAAATGCCGAATCTGGGTTATAAAATCCGCCACAAGGGAGGCTATGCCCCCACCGCCCCCGCTGACACACAGCAGGACCTCCGCACCGAAATGGTGCTGACGATGGAGCAATTGGGCCTGAAAATTGAACGGCAGCATCACGAGGTCGCGGCGGCGGGCCAGGCGGGAATTGATTATCGGTTCACGACTCTGCTGAAAGCTGCGGACGCAATGATGGTTTACAAGTATGTCGTCAAAAACGTCGCGAGAAAGCACGGCAAGACGGCCTCTTTCATGCCCAAGCCCCTGTTCGGCGACCATGGTTCGGGCATGCATGTCCACCAATCCCTTTGGAAAAAAGGCAAACCCCTCTTCGCCGGCAATGAATACGGCGGACTGAGTCAGATGGCGTTGTATTATGTTGGCGGATTGTTGAAACATTCCAGAGCGCTGAGCGCACTCTGCAATCCGACCACCAATTCCTTTAAGCGCCTCGTGCCTGGCTACGAAGCCCCGGTGACGCTCGCTTATGCCGCCGGCAATCGCAGCGCCGCTGTTCGCGTTCCGACTTGCAGCAACGCCCCGAAAGCCCGGCGTGTCGAATACCGCCTGCCCGATCCGGCGGCGAATCCGTACCTGGCCTTCGCGGCGCTATTGCTGGCCGGCTTGGATGGCATTCAAAACAAAATTGATCCGGGCGAGCCCCTCGAAAAAAATCTGTACGAACTGACGCCGGAGGCAATGAAGAAATTGAGCCACGTGCCTTGCAGCCTGGGAGAAGCCGTGGATTGCCTCGAGAAGGATCACGCGTTTTTGCTCAAAGGCGACGTGTTCACCACTGACTTCCTGGAGATGTGGATTAGTGCGAAGCGGCAGGAGCACGACGCAGTCCGGCAGCGGCCGCACCCGTACGAGTTTTCGCTCTACTATGACGTTTAGAAAAACGCTGGCGGCTTGAGGGCGTTTCCCCCTCGGCGGCGCCCATTTTTCAGACCCAACGCCCTCGAAAAGCCCGATTTTATTGGTCATAATAAGGCTGTGAATAACTTGTGAGCAAAAGTTAATATGTTGTCCTCGTAAGCGCCGGAAGGGTTGTATAAAAACATGGCCGGTAAAACTAGTTGCGGGCCGATCCGAGGCGGCCACCCATTCAAGCGGAATTCCTGGAATTTTCAGTTTCTGTAAGTGCTTGGTGGGCTTTTGTTTGAGTTGGTTGCCGGAAATGGGAAAACACGTGGAATCAAAAAGCACATTGATTTTGTTGGCGGGGACGGATTTACGTGCTACAAACGTCTTCCGCAAATTGTGTGACAATTGCGTCAAGAAGCTAGGTGAATAAAACGCCCGAAAACAAGGGCTTTGGGAAAGATACAATGCAAGCTTCAGCGGAAAAAATATGGTGCGCGGCGCAGGAACAACTTCGTTCCATGCTCACCGCCGACACGTTCAATTTGTGGTTCGCGCCGCTCAAGGTGCAGACCACGGATGCGGGCAGCCTTACACTCGAAGTCGCCAACGATTTCTGCGAAGTGTGGTTGAAAGATAATTACATGGGCCTGCTGCAGGATGTGGTGACGGCGGCTTCCGGGCGGCAGTTGCAAATTAAGTTCAAAGCCGCGTCCACCTCCCCGGTGATTGCCGGCCAGTCGGCGCCCGCGGCTCCGGCAAAGGCAAAAGCCATCGCGCCCCAAGCCGAACGAAACATTCCGAACGGGGAAATCGTTTTCAATCCGAAAAACACCTTTGAAACCTTTGTTGTCGGCAACAACAACAACTACGCCTACGCCGCCGCCCAAGCCGTCGCCCAAGCGCCGGGCAAATCCTACAACCCGCTGTTTCTCTACGGCGGTGTCGGTCTCGGCAAGACCCATTTGCTCCACGCCATCGGCCAGGCGGTCGTCGCGCAAAAAAAGGGCGCGCGTGTCGCCTACCTGTCCTCCGAGAAATTCACCAACGAATACATTGACGCGATTCAAAACAACAACCTCGTCAAGTTCCGCAAAAAATATCGCCACACCGACGTGCTGCTGATTGACGACATTCAGTTCCTCGCTGGCAAGGAACGCATCCAGGAAGAATTCTTCCACACCTTCAACGCGCTCCACGAAGCGCACAAACAGATCGTCCTGACCTGCGACCGGCCCGCCAGCGAAATTCAAAACTTGGAAAACCGCCTCATCTCACGCTTTGAGTGGGGACTGGTCACCGACATGCAGCCGCCGGACGTGGAAATGCGCCTCGCCATTCTTAAGAAGAAGGCCGAGTCCATGAAGATCACCCTGCCCGATGAGATCATCAATTTCCTCGCGCACCGCATCCGCACCAACATCCGCCGCCTCGAAGGGGCGCTGATCCGCGTCGGCTCGTACGCCGCACTCACCGGCAACAAGCTGACTCTCGAAAGCGTGGAAAACCTGCTGCGCGAGGTGTTGCACGAGGAAGGCCGGTTCACCATTGGCATCGAAGCGATTCAGAAAAAAGTCGCCGAACATTTTGACATCCGTCTCGCCGACATGACCAGCAAGCGCCGCCCGGAAAACATCGCGTTCCCCCGGCAGATCGCCATGTATCTCACCCGCGAGATGACCGAAAACTCCCTCAGCTCAATTGGGGAAGCCTTTGGCGGCCGCGATCACGGCACCGTGCTGCACGCCTGCCGCCTCGTCAAAGGCCGCATGGAAGTGGACTCCGGCGTCCGCCAGACCGTGGGACTGCTCGAAAAACAATTGATGCGGTGAGCAAACCGCTTCGGATTTCTGGTTTCTAGTTGAGTTCGGCGCCCCGTGTCGGAAAACTCGAGACTAGAAATGAGAAACTAGAAACTTCGCATGGCCGTAATTGAAGTCAGCGGGCTGACCAAAGCCTTCCGCACCTACAAAAAACTGCCCGGCCTCAGCGGTGCCTTGAAGGGACTCCTTCGCCGCCAGTACGAGCAGACCCTTGCCGTCAAAGAAGTCAGCTTCAAAATCGAGCCCGGCGAACTCGTCGGTTTCCTCGGACCAAACGGCGCGGGCAAGACCACCACGCTCAAAATGCTCGCCGGCCTGCTCCATCCCACCGGCGGCTCAGCGCGCGTGCTCGGCCATGTGCCGTGGGAACGCAATGACGCCTACCGCCGCCAGTTCGCGTTGCTGCTTGGCCAGAAAAACCAGCTCTGGTGGGATCTGCCCGCGCAGGAATCGCTGGAACTCAACGCAAAAATTTACGGCATCTCCGCCGCAGAACTCAAACGCACCGTGGACGAGATGACCGAACTGCTCAATGTGCGCGACAAACTCAACGTCGCCGTGCGCGAACTTTCCCTCGGTGAGCGGATGAAGATGGAGTTGATCGCCTCGCTCCTCCACAAACCGAAAGTCCTGTTCCTCGACGAACCCACCATCGGCCTCGACGTCGTCTCGCAAAAGACCGTCCGTGAATTTCTGCGCGAGCACAACCAGAAGGCGAAGACCACGATCATTCTCACCAGCCACTACATGACGGACATCCAGGAATTGTGCGACCGTGTCATCATCATTGACAAGGGCGCGATTTCTTTCGATGGCCAGTTGAATGAAATCCTGGATCGCTTCGCTGATTTCAAACTGGTCACGATTCAGTGCGCCGGCACGGGCAAGCGCTCCGGTGAAAGCCTGGACAAATACGGCGAAGTCGTGGAACAGACGCCCGAACGCCTGACGCTCAAGGTTAAACGCGACCGCGTCATCCCCGTGTGCAAAGCCCTGCTGGATGATCTACCCGTGACGGACATTGATATTCAGGAAGTCCCCATCGAAGACGTGATTCGGAAAATCTTCGCGCGGTGAATTGGAGCGCCGGTCTCCGCCCCGGCGTGATGGGATGATCTTCAACGTGCCGGGCCGGAGACCGGCGTTTCAGCCTACCTCGCATCAATCGCAAACCCCATTTTCCGGAACCGTTGCAGCTTGTAGAGCAGCGCGCGCCGGCTGATGCCGAGCGCCTTCGCGGTTTCCGTGCGGTTGAAATCATGCTTGCCCAGCGCCAGCAAAATCGCCTCACGTTCGATCTTCTCTAGTTGCTGGGTGTCGGTGGACTGCGCCGTCACCGGCTGCCCCGCCGCGTCGCGGACCCGCGCTGGCAGATGCTCCGGCAGGATCATTTCGCTGCGCGACAACAGCATTGCGCGCTCCATGGCATTGCGCAACTCGCGCACGTTGCCCGGCCACGGATAATGTTCCAGGCACATCGCCACCGCCTCAGAAAACCGCGCCCGGCCCTTGGCAAACTCCTCGATGAACTTGCCGGCAAGCGCCAAAATATCCTCGGGCCGCTCGCGTAGCGACGGAATGTTCAGTTCGACCACGTTCAGACGATAAAACAAATCTTCGCGAAAACGCCCAGCCTTCACCTCCGCTTCGAGATTGCGGTTGCTGGCGGCGAGAATCCGCGCGTTGGTGTTCACCTCGCGATTGGAGCCGACGCGCTGGAACCGCCCGCCCTGCGTCACCCGCAGCAGCTTGGCCTGCAACGGCGGCGACATCTCCGCGACCTCATCGAGAAAAATTGTGCCGCCATCCGCCTCCTCAAATCTTCCGATGCGTTGCGACGTCGCCCCGGTGAACGCGCCCTTCTCGTGTCCGAACAATTCCGCCTCCAACAGCGTCTCGGGAATCGCGGCGCAATTTACTTTGATCATCGGCCCCGCCGCGCGAGTGCTCCACAGATGGATGACATCCGCCAAAACTTCCTTGCCCACGCCGCTTTCCCCGGTGATCAGCACTCGCGTTTCGGACGGCGCAATCAGCGAGGCATCCCGAAACACCGCTTGCATGAGCGGACTGCGGGCGATGACAAAATCCGGCAGCGGCTTGTCCTCGCCGCCGCGCAACGGGACGGATTCCGAAATGCCGGTGGCCAGTTGGACGCACGCCAGCAGCTCGTCGAGGTCAATCGGCTTGGCGAGATAATTCACCGCGCCATCACGCATCGCGGCCACGGCATCACGAACATCGGTGAAGGCGGTGACGAGCAGGACCGGCAGCTTGGCGTGCTCCTGACGCGCGAGTCGCAATGTTTCCAGGCCGGACAATCCCGGCATCCGCACGTCGGATATCATCATGTCGAATTTTCCAGTGCGAAGTTTTTCCAGCGCGCGCGCGCCCGCATCCACGTCCACGGTTTCAAAACCCTGGCTGCGCAAAAAAGAATTCAGCAGGCTGCGCTGCCCGGCGTCGTCATCCACGATCAGGATGCGCGGCGCTTCGGTGTGGTGCTTGTGGGTTTCGGACGCCATGCTGGCAAGCTAACCGAAACCCTCCGTCCGTTTCAAGCACGGCTGCTTTCGGGCAGTGTCCCGATTTCGATTGGTAGGGCGTCGCTGCCGCGACGCCCGGCGGTGCGGCAGCACCGCCCTACCCAATGCGGACACGCCCTGCAATGAAAGCCTGGCGCGATGAAACATCGAGCACCGACTTTGCCGAACTTTGAACTTGAGCCGGGGAAACGGTTGTGCCTTAATGCGCGTCCCTTAGTGGTAGGTTATCCAAGTGGCTAAAGGGTGCAGACTGTAAATCTGTCGGCTAACGCCTTCAATGGTTCGAATCCATTACCTACCACCACTTTTTCTTCCACGCAGTTCGCATTTGCACACTCCGGCCGGTTCCTGTTTTATCGTCGGCGGCGCGGGAAGTTGACCACATTGAGAAAATCCTTTCGCCAGATTTTTGCCAGCGGGCCTTTGCGGTTGAGCGTGATGAGGGCCACACCGGCGTAGGCTTCGATGCGTTGCAGGAGATAGTTGACTTCTTGGTTGGCGTAACGGTCATGGCTGTCTTTCACCGAGGTCCGCTTGCCGAACAAGGCGTCGGCTTCATCGAAGAACAACACCCAGTCCTTGGTCTCCGCCTTGGCGAACAGGCGTTCGAGATTCTTCTCCGTCTCGCCGATGTATTTGCTGACCACCGCGAAGAGATCTACGCGGTAAAGCGTCCGGTCCAACTGCGTGGCGAGCTGTTGCGCGGCGGCAAGTTTGGCGTCTGCGTCCGGCCCGGTGAACAGCGCCCGTAGTTTCGTGGCGCCCGGGCTGACGTTGATCGTTGGAAACGTGGGGACCTTGGCTTTGTGTGACTTGGCTTTCATGGTGAGGTTGCACGCAGATTTTGTCGAACGGCACGGAAACATTCAACTCCCAACCTTCAATGAGGCGACTGTTCGGATCCCCTCGCCGTCCCGGTAATGGCGCGCTCCTCCGGATCCTGCTTTCCGGAAAATAAGAGGACGCAGTGGAACGGGTCCCGGCTACTTCCGGATTCCGCCCCGTCCAAAATTCCCTGCAAAACCAGTTGGCCGTCCTCCTGCTAAGTCAGGACTGCGGATCAGGTCGTTTTAACCGGCCCCCGCGCTGACGCGGAACAAAATCCGGTTGTAAAATTTACATGGGCACACTGAGCGAGAAACTGAGAAAGCTGCTTCGTTACGGCGATTTGTGGCTGGTGGTGGCGTTGTTCGGCACGATCCTGCTGCTGATCCTGCCGGTCCCGCCCCTGCTGCTTGACCTGATGCTCACCCTGAGCATCGCCTTGTCGTTGCTGACGTTGCTGGTCATTCTTTACCTACGCAATCCGGCAGAATTTACCGGCTTCCCCACGCTGCTCCTGTTCATCACGCTGTACCGGCTCGCCCTCAACGTGGCGACCACCCGCCTGATTTTGCTGGATGGCTACGCGGGGCACATCATCGAGGCGTTCGGCAACTTCGTCGTGCACGGCAACTACGTCGTCGGCATGGTCATCTTCCTGATTCTCGTCCTCATCAATTTCATCGTCATCACCAAGGGCGCGGGGCGCATCGCCGAAGTCGCGGCGCGTTTCACCTTGGACGCGATGCCCGGCAAACAGATGGCGATTGACGCCGAACTCAACGCCGGACTCATCAACGAAGCCGAGGCGCGGAGCCGTCGCCGCAGCGTGGAGGAGGAGGCGGATTTTTACGGCGCGATGGACGGGGCCAGCAAATTCGTGCGCGGCGACGCCATCGCCGCCATTCTCATCACGATCATCAACATTGTCGGCGGGTTCGCCATCGGCATCATGCAAAAGGGCATGACCATGGGCGAGGCGCTGCAACGCTTCACTCTGTTGTCCATCGGCGACGGGCTGGTCTCGCAGATTCCCGCGCTCATCACCTCCATCGCCGCGGGCATTCTGGTGACGCGCGCCACCTCGAAAAATGATCTGGGGCAGGAGCTTGGCCGGCAGCTGTTGTTTTATCCCAAGGCGCTGACGATCCTCGCGGCGATGCTCGGCACGCTGGCCATCATTCCCGGTCTGCCGATGCTGCCGTTCCTCGTGCTGGCGGTCATTTGCGGCCTGCTTTCCTGGACGATCCACAAGCACGGCATGCCGGAACTGGGCTCCGCCGGTTCGCCCGCCACCGCCGGCGGCATGAGCGGAAAACTCAATGATACCAAGGCTCCTGTCGCCGGCACACCCACTGCCGCCGAAGCCAAGGCGGGCGAAAAACTGGAGTCGCTGCTGACGCTCGACACGCTGCAAATCGAACTGGGCTACGGCCTCGTCTCCATGGCGGATTCACGCAAGGGCGGCGATCTGCTGGAACGTGTCACCGGCGTGCGCCGCACATTTGCGCAGGACATGGGCGTGCTGATTCCGCCGATCCGGCTGCGTGATAATTTGCAGCTGGGCACAAACGAATACCGCTTTCTCCTCAAGGGCAACACCCTCGCGCAAGGCCAGCTCATGCCGAACTACTGGCTGGCGATGAACGCGACGAACAGCAAGACCACGCTCAAGGGCGTGCCGACCGTGGAGCCCGTCTTCCAACTGCCGGCCACCTGGGTCACGGACGCCGACCGCAAGTCCGCCGAAGTCTCAGGCTTCACCGTGGTGGACGCGCCCTCGGTGCTGGTCACGCATCTTTCCGAATCCATCCGCCGTTCGTGCGCCGAAGTGCTCACACGGCAGGACGTGCAGGTGTTGCTCGATAATCTGAAACAGACCCACGCCGCCGTGGTGAACGAACTGATCCCCTCGCAGCTCAGCATCGGCCAGGTGCAGCGCATCCTGCAAAACCTGCTGGCCGAGGGCATTTCCATCCGCAACCTCGCGGGCATTCTGGAAAAAGTCGGCGACCATGCGGGCTACACAAAAAATCCCGACGAGCTTTCTGAACACGCCCGCCGCGCGCTGGGCGCGCAGCTCACCAAGCCGTATCAAAATGAAACCGGCGGCCTGCGGGCGATCACGATTGACCCGCGGCTGGAACAGCAGCTCACGCAGGGCGTGCGGCAGTCGCCGACGGAGGTGGCGCTGATCATCGAGCCGCTGCTGGCGCGGCATGTGGTGGACAAGCTTTCCAAATTCGTGCAGCAGATGCTTTCCGCCGGGCAGCAGCCGGTGGTGTTGTGCGCCCCGCAGTTGCGCCTGGCCTTCCGCCGGTTTTTTGAAAGCACGTTTACCGATCTCGCGGTGCTGTCGTATGCCGAAGTCCCCGCCCGCGTGCAGATTTTGAACACGGCGATCATTCCGCAGATGGAGTGAGCTTGAACCAGGCGATGAACCTTCGACCTTCAACCTTCAACGCCGAACTCTCAAGTTGGGGAAGCCGCGCGCGGGCGGATCGTTCGGCGCTCAATGTTGAAGGTAGGTTGTTGAAAGTTTCCCCCATGTCCGCATGAAACTCGTCCCTTTCATCGCCGACAATGCCAATGCCGCGCTGGCGCAAATCCAGGCGCAGCTCGGCCCGAGGGCGGTCGTCTTGAGCGTCCGCAAATTGCCGGTGGGCGTCATGTCCCGGCTCTGGCAGCGCGGCGGACAAATCGAGGTGATCGCCGGCGTGCCCGAGGAAAATCCCGTTCCGCCGCGGCCACTGGTTCCCGCCGGCATGGACGCGTACGTCCCATTCGCCGAAAACGGCGAGCGGCCCGCGCGGGATTCGATGCCCCAGGCCCAGCGCTGGCATAGTATTGCATGGCTGGAATCATTGGGGCTGCTGCGTGAATTTGCCCGGGCTCTGGAAAACCGGGTGGCCGCGCGCCACGGCAGTGAGCCGCCCCCGACGGCGATTGCCGAATGGACCGCCGTGCGCGAGGCGCTGGCGGGTTTCTGGCGGGAGCCGCGGCAAACGCTGGAAGGCACCGGACGCCCGCACGTTTTCATCGGCCCATCCGGCACGGGCAAAACCACGGTGCTGTGCAAGTGGATGACCGCCGCCGTGCTGACCCAGGAAAAGCGGGTGAAGGTCTGGCGGCTCGATGGCAGCACCGCGAACACCGCCGAATTCTTGTCACTGCACTGCGAGTTGCTTGGTTTGGCGACGGAGCGGTTCTGGTCGGCACCGGCCGCGCCGGCGGATTTGTTGTTTGTCGATTTGCCGGGAGTGGACCCGCACGATGCCGCTGCGCTGGAGGCCCTGCGCGAGCAACTGGCCGCGCTGCCGCGGCCGCATGTGCATCTGGTGCTCAACGCGGCGTGCGAGTGCCCGATTTTGTTCGAGCAGATCAAGGCGTTCGCGCCGCTCGCGCCGGAGGATTTGATTTTCACCCACTTGGACGAAGAGCGCCAGCGCGTGAAGCTCTGGAACTTCGTGTTGGGCACAAATTTGCCGCTCGGCTTTCTAAGCGCCGGGCAAAAAATTCCCGGCGACTTCTCTCGCGCGGAATCCGCCGCGCTCTTCCCGCGTGAAAAGCCCAATAAATAAAGGGTTTTCCAAGGGTCGCGCCCGGCTGGCAGACCATTTGCTAAACGTCGGTCAACGTGATGAAGGCTTTAATGATTTTCGGATCCGTTGTCGGTTTTTTGGTCGCCGTCGGCTGTGGAATGGCCAATGGCAGTTCGTGGCCGAATATGGTGTGGCACGCCTGTGTCGCCGCACTGATCGCCGCGATGCTCACCCGGTGGTGGGGTCGCGTGATGTTCACCGGTCTGAATGACGCGCTGGAGCAACGCCGCCACGCGAGTAGAAACCCCGCCCCCGAAACCAAATCAGCTGTTAAAGTATGAGCACCCTTACCTGCGAACTGCCGGAGACAAAAAGCATTGTCGTCGAAAAGCGCCCCACCGCGCCGGAACTCTGGAAGCGCTACCACAAACGCGCCACCACCAAGGTCGAGAACCAGCTCGTGGAACAATACCTCCCGCTGGTGGCCACTGTGCTGGGCCGGCTGGCGATGAACCTGCCGGACCACGTGGACCAGGACGACCTGCGCAGCGCCGGCCTGATGGGCCTGCTCCAGGCCATGCGCAATTTTGATCCCAAGAGCGGCACGTCCTTCGAGACTTACGCCCGCGTCCGCATCCGCGGCTCGATGCTCGACGAGCTGCGCCGCATGGACTGGGTGCCACGCACCATCCACGAGAAGGCGCGCAAGGTGCAGACGATGATCGCGAAGCTGGAACAGAAATACTCCCGCACGCCCACCGAAAAGGAAATGGCCAAGGCCCTGGAACTGACCGCCGACGAATACTCCGAGCTGCTCGAGGAAATCCGTCCGGCGGCGTTCGTCTGCCTGGACGCGGTCTGCTCGTCGGAAAACGGCGACTCCGGCAGTCTTTACGAAGTCATCTCCGACGGCGCGGAAGAAGGGCCGGCCGAGGAGACCTCCAAAAACGAGCTCAAGCAGATCATCCTCGCCCGGCTCAAAGACCTGCCGGACATGCAGCGCAAAGTGCTTGCGCTTTACTACGGTGAGGATTTGCGGCTGCGCGAAATCGCCGAAGCGTTCGGCGTGACCGAGTCGCGCATCTGCCAGATCCACGCCCAGGCCATCCTGTCGATCCGCGCCTACCTGCAACGTTTTGAAGCCGGCATGTCCGGCCAGCCAACCGCCCAAACCGCATGATTGTCATTTTTGGGGCCATCTTCGTCACCGCGTGCGTGCTCGGCGGATTCATGATGGGCGGCGGCCATCCTGGCGCGCTGTGGCAGCCGAGCGAATTGGTCGTCATCTGCGGGGGCGCGCTGGGCGCGATGATCATCATGTCGCCGAAAAAAGTGCTCATTGATCTGGCCAAGGGAATTGTGCTCTGCCTCAAAGGCCCGCCCCACAATCGCGCGGCTTACGAGGAGCTGCTCAAGGTGCTGTACGAATTGTTCCTGCTCGGCCGCCGGAACGGCATGATCGCGCTGGAAGAACACGTCATGGAACCCAAGACGAGTTCCATCTTCAAACGATATCCCAAGTTCAGCGCCAATCACCACGCGCTGGATTTTTTGTGCGGCGCCCTGCGGCCGATCATTGACGGCAAGATCAAGCCCGACCAGTTGCGCGTGCTGCTGGATGTGGAAGTGAACCGCATGGAGGAGGAACATCATGCCCCCGTCAGCGTGCTCACCAAGACGGGCGACGCGATGCCCGGCTTCGGCATTGTCGCGGCCGTGCTGGGCATCGTGATCACCATGGCCTCCATCTCCGGTCCGGTGGAAATGATCGGCCATCACGTCGCCGCCGCACTCGTCGGGACGTTTCTAGGCATTCTGGTTTCCTACGGCTATCTGGGGCCGCTGGCGACCAACATGGAGTTCATCGGCGCCGCGGAACTGGATTACACCAAGTGCATCGTGGCGTGCGTGACCGGTTTCGCCGGCGGCATGGCGCCCGTGACCGCCGTGGAACTGGGCCGGCGCGGCCTAGGCACCGACATGCGCCCCACCGCCGATGAACTGGAAAAAATGTTCAAGGCGCTCAAGCCGGCGGGCAAATAGAACTGATTTCACATGAGCAAAAAGGGCGGCCATCACGGTGGATCCTGGAAAGTCGCTTACGCCGATTTCGTCACGGCGATGATGGCGCTCTTCCTCTGCTTGTGGCTCACCTCGCAGGATCAGAAGATCAAGGATTCCGTCGAGCGCGCCTTTCGCAATCCCTTCTCCTCCGTCACGAAGGAATCCACCGGCATCATTCCCAGCGAGAACGCCTCGGACGGCTCCAAGGCGTCCCCCCAGGGTCAGTTTCAATCCGCGACCGCCGTCGAGATCGAAATCATGAAGCACATCAGCGAGGACCTCGCGAAGATTTTGCAGCAGCAAGACGAGGAGCAGACCAGCATCAAGATTCAAATGAACCCGGACGGCCTGCTCATCGATGTCTTCGACCGGACGCACAAGCCGATATTTGAGGCGGACAGCGACAAGTTCACCCAATACGGCACCTGGGTTTTTTCGACGCTGGCCTGGGAAATCGCGCGCTACACCACGTTCAAAATCGAGCTGGAAGGCCACACCGAAACCAGCACCCAGGCCGGCCGCGAGACGCATAGCCAGTGGGAGCTGTCCACCGAGCGTGCCAATGCCGCGCGCCGGCAGTTGATCCAAAGCGGCGTCGGCGCCACCCAGGTCTGCAAGGTTTCCGGCTTCGCGGACACCGCTCCGATGCCCGATCTGCCGCGCACTGCTGAAGCCAACCGGCGCGTTACAGTATTGCTGAAGCTCAAGGAATCCACCGCCGCACTCGCGACCACCGCCACCACCACCGCCGCCGGGAATGACAACCACCCCAACTGAACCTTTTGTGCCGCTGACCGCTGCCGCGACCCGGCGCGGCGACTCGCCGGAGTATCGCGTCAACGTCGTCTCGCAGGCTGAGCACACGCAATCCTTCAGGCCGCTCACCGCCGAGGCGCCTTCCGCCGCCAGCCACGCCGCCCTCGGGAGCAAGAACTGCGAACCCCGGGTTTCCATCCAGCGCGAGGGCGATCAGGTCACCGGCATCCGCATCCATTGCGGCTGCGGCCAGGTGATTGATCTGGCGTGCATCTATTAAGTGAGGTTTGAAAAGAGCGGCCACGGAATTCCCTTCTTGTCCTTTCCCCGCCCGCCAATCCTGTTGTAAAACGTGAACCGTGAAGTTTGACAGCACGTTTCACGTTTCACATTTTACGCCTTCACCTCACATTCCCCACCCGGCAGTTTCTTCTTTCACCCGGAAATTTATTCCACAAATTTTGACCGGCCACCCATGAATTCAGGCAAAAAGCTCATGGCACACGCGCTGCTCGGCAAGACCTGAATGAATGTCAGTCTTTATCAGGCCGCCGCCGCGATGAACGCCACTGCGCGCTGGCAGGATCTGATCTCGCAAAATCTCGCCGCCGGCTCCACCCCGGGCGCCCGCAGCCGCGACGTGGTTTTTTCCTCCGTCCAGGCCGGCGCCAAGTTTGTCATCCCCTCCGCCAGTTCGAGCATCAACTTTCAGCCGGGCGAACTCCGGCCCACCAACAACCCGCTCGACTTCGCCCTGGAAGGCAAGGGTTTCTTCGAAGTGCAACTCCCCAACGGCGAGCATGCCTTCACGCGCGACGGCGAATTTCACCTCAGCCCCCAGGGCCAGCTCATCACCAAGCAGGGTTACCGGCTCGTCGGCGACGGTGTCCCGTTGCAGGTGGATCCGGCCAATGGCCATGTGCTGACCGTTGCGGCCAACGGCGAAATCAGTCAGGGCGGACAAATCAAAGGCAAATTGAAACTCGCCGAGTTCACCAACCCCAAGCTGCTCACGCCGCTGGGCGCGGGCCTGTTCCGGGCGGACAACCCCGCGCTGCAACCGAGCGCGACGCCCGACACCAAGGTGCGGCAGGGTTTCGTGGAAGCCTCCAACATATCAACCACGGCCGAGATGGCCGGCCTCATCACCGCGATGCGCGCGTTTGAAGCCAACCAGAAAATCATCCAGATGCAGGATGACCGGATGGGCCGCACGATCACCGACCTGGGAACCCCGAGCTGACATGAGGCCGATGATTAAACTCCCCACGCCAGGCTCGCCGGCACGTTTCACATTTCACGTTTCACGCAGCACGTTTTAATTATGCTTCGCGCCCTCTACTCCGCCGCCGCCGGGATGCAGTCCCAGCAGATGAACCTCGATGTCATCTCCAACAACCTGGCCAACGTCAACACCACCGGCTACAAGAAGAGCAAGCTGGAATTCCAAGACCTGCTCTACCAGACCAGCCGCTCCGCCGGCGCGGACCAGGGCGGCGGCAACCAGCTGCCCTCCAGCCTGCAGGTCGGCCAGGGCTCCGTTCCCATTTCCACCCAGCGCGTTTTCACCGCCGGCGACCTGACGCACACCGGACAGAATCTGGACGTGGCCATCCAGGGCGAGGGATTTTTCCAGGTGCAGATGCCCGACGGCACGCTGGCCTATACGCGCGACGGCGCGTTGAAGACGGATTCCTCGGGCCGCATTGTCACCAATGACGGCTATCCCTTGCAGGGCGGCTTCCAGCCCGTGCCGGCGGGCACGACCAATATCACCATCTCCGCCTCCGGCGCCGGGACGTATTCCACGGCGGCCGGCGCGACCAACTTTCAAATCCAGGTCGCGCGCTTCAACAATCCGGGTGGCCTGGATGCCATGGGGCACAACCTCTACAAGGAGACTCCCGCCTCCGGCACGGCCGAACTCGGCAATCCCGGCCAGAATGGTTTCGGCGAACTCCAGCAAGGCTCGCTGGAGCTTTCCAACGTCCAGGTCGTCGAGGAAATGGTCAACCTCATCCTCGCCCAGCGCGCCTACGAGGTTAACTCCAAGGCCGTGCAGGCCGCCGACGAAATGATGCAACAGAGCAACAACATGCACCGCTGATGAAAATGTTTCCGCCCCTCAAAATAATTTCCAGGCAGCGCGTCAAACTTCCGCGTGTGCCGAAAAGGTTTTTCCCTATTGTTTTCCTTTTCGGTTGCCTGTGTGGAGGGTTCGTGTTTCCCGCGCAAGCGGTCGAACCCTCGAATTTCCAGCTTCGTGCCACCGCCTCGGTGGACAGCACGGGGATTTTCCTCAGCCAGCTCGTGGAGACCCGCGAGGCACTGCCCGTCCTGCGGTTGGGCGATTCGCCCGCATTTGGAAAAATCTCCACCTTCACCCGCGATCAGATCGCCGGGCTCCTGCGGGCCGCCGGCTCCGACCTGGCCGTCACCAACTGGACCGGACCGGAAACCGTCCGCATTTCCCGCCGCGTCCGCGTCTTCACCGAGGCCGATCTGCTGAACCTGCTCACGGAAACGCTCCAGCGAGATTGCGTGAAGGACAAAGGCGAACTGGAACTGCGACCCACACGGCCGTGGACGGAAGTAAATCTGCCGGATGAACCGCTGACGTTGAAAATCATTGAACAGCCAAGTGGCGGCGTCACCTCCGCATTCATCACCCGCTTTGAACTCCGCACCGCCCGCGAAGGCCTGGGCGTCTGGCAGGCCAGCTTCCAGGCGCACATCTGGCGCGAAGTCTGGGTCGCTCACTCGCCGCTCCGCCGCGGCGAATCCCTCGACACGGCCGATGTCATCCGCGAACGCCGCGACGTGATGCCGGTGCGTGAAGCGCTCGCCGATTTCGTGGCGCCGGACGCCAGCCTGGAATTCTCCGAGCCGGTCATGTCCGGCAATCCGGTGCTGGCCCGCACGTTGAAGCCGCGCAAGGTGGTTCATCGCGGGCAGATCGCCCAGGCCGTGCTCCAAAACGGCGCGCTCTCCATCACGATGAAGGTCGAGCTGCTCGAAGACGGCGCGCCCGGCCAGATCATCCGCGCCCGCAATCCGCTCACCCGCCGCGATGTCAGCGGCAAGGTGCTCAACGAACAAACCCTCCTGATCACGTTGTAAAATTATGCGAACTAAAAATATCCTTCGCCTGGCCGCCACCCTGGCCGCGCTGCCGCTGGCGTCCGCGCCGGCGCAATCCCTGTGGCACGACGACACCGCCAAGCCCATGTTCGCCGACAAGCGCGCCAGCAGCCCCGGCGACATCCTCACGATTCTCGTGCAGGAATCCACCTCGGCCGCCAAGGACAACAAATCCGCCACCTCCAAGGACAATGCGATGGACGCCAGCATCTCGACGTTTCTTTACGGTGCCGGCGCCGGCGGCGCCTCGGCCCTCCTGTCGAAGGGCGGCCAGATGCCCGCGTTGAAATATAATTCGAAGAACAGTTTCGCCGGGAGCGGCTCCGTCAACAACTCCCAGAAGATCATCGCCAGCGTCGCGGTAAAAGTGCTCGATGTGTTGCCGAATAGAAACCTCGTCATCGAGGGCCGGCGCGAAACCTCCTTCAGCGGCGAGCACCAGGTCGTGATCCTGCACGGCATCGTCCGGTCGGAGGACGTCGCCGCCAACAACACGGTTTTCAGCTACAACATCGCCGATGCCAAGGTGGAGATAAATTCCAAGGGCAGCATCGACGACGTGCAGCGCAAGGGCTGGTTCACCAAGATCTGGGACAAAATCACCCCGTTCTAAGCCATGCCACTCGTACCGCGAAATCTAAAGCCCCGCCTTGGCTGCGGCAGCAATCAAGGGGCGCTCCCCAAGCCGGCACCTCCGCGCGAAATCATCCGGCACTGCCTGCGAAACATTTTCGGCAGCATCCTGCGGCTTGGAGCCGCGCGCGTGGAACCTCTGATTTATCATCACCACCGCGGCTTCAAAACGGCGGCGGGTGTCCTGGCCGCGTTCTGGTGTTTTGCCTCAGCGCTCGACACGGCGGCCAACGGCGTCCGCTTGCGCGATCTCGCCATGGTCTCCGGCGCGCGCGACAACCAGCTCGTTGGCTACGGCCTCATCGCCGGTCTGGCGGGTGAAGGTGACAAAGACCCGGCTTACACCAAACAGACCATCGCCAACATGCTCATGCGTTACGGCATCAGCATCCCCGCCGCCACCCTCTCGGCAAAGAACGTCGCGGTCGTCATGGTCACGGCGGACATCCCCGCCTTCCTCAAACCCGGCGCGCGCATTGACGTGCAGATCGCGTCAATGGGGGATGCGAAAACCCTGCAAGGCGGCGTGCTGCTCCAAACTCCCTTGATCGGCGCGGACAACAAAGTGTACGCCGTGGCCCAGGGCCCGGTGTCCATCGGCGGATTCGCCGGCGGCGGCGCCGGGGCCAGCGTCACCAAGAATCATCCGACCGTCGCGTCCATCGTCAACGGCGCCCTGGTGGAACGCGAAATCCCCACCAGCATCGTCCACGACAAAACCATCGAGCTGATGCTGCGCGAGCCGAGCTTCACCGTGGCCTCGCGGATGGCCACGGCCATCAACAATGTATTCACGAATTCCGCGCACGCGCTGGACACGACCTCGGTGCGGATCAACATGCCGGATGCCGCCGAGGCTTCGCCCGTGGATTTTCTGGCGCGCCTGGAGGAAATCGAAGTCGTGCCCGACACGCCGGCGCGCATCATCATCAACGAACGCACCGGCACCATTGTCGCCACCGCCACCATCCGCATCGCCAATTGCGCCGTCTCCCATGGGAACATCACCATCAATGTCGCCACCACCCTGACCGCTTCCCAGCCCGCGCCTTTCAGCAACACCGGCACGACCGTCGTCGTCCCCAGCACCACCACCGACGTGACCGAGCAGCGGTCTTCGCTCATCCCGCTGCCGGAGTCGCCGACGGTGGAAAAAGTCGCCTCCTCCCTGAACGCGCTCGGCGTCACGCCGCGGGACATGATGGCGATCTTTGAGGCCATGAAACAGGCCGGCGCCTTGCAGGCGGAATTGATTTTACGCTGACATGGACATCGCCCCCCTCCAACGAAAAGTCGACGCCACGGAGATCACCCCCGAACGGCTGGCGGGCAGCACACAGTTGACCAAGCAGCAGAAGATCGCCGAGGCCAGCCGGCAGTTTGAAGCCGTGCTGCTCCGCCAGATTCTGGAGGGCGGCCAGAAGACGGTCATCAAATCCAAGTACGGCGACAACTCCGCGAGCGCGGCGATTTACCGCGACCAGGTGACGACCCAGCTGGCCGACAGCATTTCCAAGGCGGGCACGTTCGGCTTCGCCCAAACTTTTGAACAACAACTTAACCGCCCGGCGGAAACCAACCTGGTTGCCCCGGCCCACTTGAACCCCATTGCCGCCGCACACCCGCAACGCGCGGCCGCATACCCGAATTCCAAAACTCCATGAACCCCCTGCTCCCCAATCTGGTTGAATCCCTGCGCGAAGAACTCAAGCAGTACGGCGAACTGCTCGCCCAGCTGGATCATCAACAACAGCTCGTCACCCAGCGGCGCGCGCCGGAACTGCTGCAAAGCGTCGCCGGCATCAACGCGCAGGCCGACTTCGTCCAGGCCACGCGCCGTGAACGCGAACAGCACCAGCGCCACGTCGCGCTGCACCTGCAGCTCGGCGAGACGGCGGTGTTCGCGGACATTCTCCCTCGGCTGCCGCAGCACTATGTTGGGCTCGTCCAGGCGCTCGTGCAGGAGAACAACGAACTGCTCTTGCGCGTCCAGCAGCGCGCCCGACAAAACCAGCTGCTCCTGAGCCACGCGGTGGAACTCATGCAGCGTTTCATCAACGCCCTGCTGCCCAGCGTCGCGCCGACAACCTACAACGACGCCGGCCGGCTGCCGGGGAACCATTTTGCCCCGACCTCGCTGTACGAGGCCGTGGGCTGACATCGCATGCTTGGATTATTTGGAACATTGCAAATGGCCTCCCGCTCGCTGCAAACGCAGATGGCGGGCGTGGAAGTGGCGGGCCAAAACTTGGCCAACGTCAACACCCCGGGCTACTCGCGCCAGCGGGTCGTCATTCAGGCCAATGCAGCCATTCCGACGGGTGTCGGCATGGAAGGCACGGGGGCCAGCGTGCAGGGGATTGAGCAGATCGTGGACAAGCTGCTCAACGGCCAGATCCAAAACCAAACCAGCGTCTCCGGTTACTGGAACTCCACCCAAAGCGCCCTGCAGTCCGTGCAAACCTCGCTCAACGAATTTCTCGATTCCTCGCAGAATGCCGCCGGCGCGAGCGCCAGCGGTTCAGCGACGACCAGCAGCGGACTGTCCGACCGCATCGGCGCTTTTTTCAACACCCTGCAAGCCCTGTCCACCAGCCCGGCATCCATCCCCGCCCGGCAGGCCGTCATCGGTGCGGCGCAAACCTTGGCGACCACCTTCCAGCAAATCAACACGCGGCTAGCCGGCCTGCACACGGATCTGGACACCTCGCTCAACAGCCAGGTCGGCTCCGCCAACCAACTGCTGACGGACATTGCCAGCCTGAACGATCAGATCGCCAACGCCCAAAACTTCAGCGGCGGCGTCGCCAACGACCTGCTGGATTTGCGTCAGCAAAAGCTCGAGGAGCTGGCCAAGTTCATGAATTTTCAAAGCAGCACGGAGGCCGATGGCAGCGTGACCGTGACCGCGCTGACCAATCAGACGCTCATTTCTGGAAACCAGGTGGTCAACGCCCTCAAGACCGTTCAGAACCCCATCAACGGCCAGCTACAGGTCTTCACGACGGGCACCAACAACCTGCTGACCGGGGTGCCCTTCGGTCTGACCAGCGGCTCCCTCGAGGCAACGGTGGATGCCCGGGACGGGGCTCTGGCCACCCTGCACAACAGCATTGATACCCTGGCCTCCAACCTCATCACGCAGGTCAACACCCTCCATTCCGCAGGCTTCAACCTCGCCGGCGGCACCGGTGCGCTCTTGTTTACCGGCGGAAATGCGGCGGGCATCGCCGTCAACCAGGCCCTCGCGGCCGATCCGTCCCTGCTGCAGGCCTCCGGCACTGCGGGTCTTGCGGGAGATGGGTCCGTGGCCCGGTCGCTGGCACAACTCGCGTCCACCTCCCTGGCGGCATTGAACAACCAGACTTTCAGCGGCTCCTATGCGCAATCCGTCGCGCAGCTTGGGGAGACGCTGCGCAACGCCAACGACCAGGCCGCCACGCAAACCTCGGTGGCCGGCATGTTGAACAGCCAGCGCAACTCCGTCAGCGGGGTCAATCTCGACGAGGAGATGGCCAGCCTGATGACGTTTCAGCGGGCCTATCAGGCCTCGGCCCATGTTGTCACCACTGTGGATCAGATGATTCAGGTCTTATTGGCCATGAAGGCGTAGTCCGCCTTTTACCGGCATAAAATTTTAAACCCATGCGCGTCACTCAAAACTTATTCGCCGAATCCCTGGTCAGCCGGTTGAACAGTCTGACCGCCCGGCAGTACGGCCTGCAAAACCAGGTGTCCAGCGGCCTGCGCATTTCCGCCCCGTCGGATGATCCGGCGGCCATGCAGAACGTGCTGAACTACAAAACCAGCCAGGCCGCGGAGGCGCAGTACGCCGGCAACATCTCCACCCTGCAAGCCCGCGCTGCCTCCACTTACAGCGTCCTGCAGCAGCTCCAGAGCATTTCTTCCGACGTCAGCGTGATCGCCACCAGCACCGGGGATCTCATCCAAAGCGACTTGTCGGTTTATGCGGGAAAAGTTTCCGATGCCATTGAGGCGACCCTGGCCCAGGTGAATCAAAAAGATCCGGCGACCGGCCAGTATCTTTTTGGCGGCACCAACTCTGGCCAGCCCCCCTTCGTCGCCACCCGCGACGCCGCCGGCAAAGTCACCGGCGTGGCCTACCAGGGCAACACCTCGGTCAACGACAGTGAAATCGCCGCCGGCTCCACCGTCACCACCGATGTGCCGGGAGCCAACACTTCCGGCAGCGGCCCGCGCGGGTTGATCACCGACAGCAGCTCCGGCGCGGACTTTTTCAACCACCTCATCTCCCTGCGCGACCACCTGCTGGCCAATGACAAGGCGTCCGTCAACGCCACCGACACGGCGGCCTTGCAGAAGGATGAGAACAACATTCTCTACCAGGTCAGTGTCAACGGTTCCCTCCAAAGCCGGCTGGACACCGCCGCCACCGCCGCCGGCGACAGCGCCGTCACGCTCGACAAACTGATTTCCCACGCCGCCGACGCCGACCTGGTGCAGACCATGGTGCAGTTGAACCAGGCGCAGAACTCCTACCAGGCCGCGCTCCAAAGCGGCGCAAAGATCATGCAGCTCTCGCTGCTGAACTACATCCAGTAAGCGCACGGCTCTGGATTAGGTTTTCCCACCCGCAACCTTCGGTTAGAAATTGCCAATATACGGCGAGCATCCTCTTTAAGGAGAGTTGTAAGACGGTTCCAATCCGGGCAAAAGTCTGGATGATCAGGAAAGGAACAGAAATGAAAACAATGCGGGCGACTTCAGCGGAAGGCGTGAGCTTGTATTTGACGGTGGGATTAGTCGGGGCGGCGCTGTTGTTTTTCGATCCCAGCGCGCCGGCCGCCCCGCGCGAACCGTGGTGGGCGGGACTCCTCCCCGAAGTCATCCCGCCCCTTTTCCACGAGACGTTTGATGAAGTGTATTCCCACGGCATGACCAACGCGGAAGTGAAGGTCGGCAGCTACACTTATTCCGAAAGCTGGTCGGGTTACGCGCTGCAACGGGGCGGCACCACGGTCACGCCATTCTGGGTGCCGGCGCTGGAGGCGGGTTGCACGAACTTCGCCGGTGACGCGGGCACATTTCGTTTTTGGTTCAAACCGGATTGGTCGAGCGTGTCGCCGGCCGGCGGCACGGGGCCGGGAGCGACGGCCACGTTGCTCGAACTGGATGCCATCGGAAAAAATGATTCCGCCAATGCCTGGGCTATTCTGATTAACCCGGAAGGAACCCTGCTCTCGCTCGTCGCGCAGAGTGACAGCCAACCCACCTTGCTGCTGCAAACGGAAATCAGTTGGGCCGCCAACCAATCCCACCTGATCGCGCTGGAATATAGTTCAAGGGAAACGGTTCTGTATCTGGACGGTCAACTCGTGGCGAACGGCGCGGGCGTGCCGGCGGTGCCGGCGGACATGGCCGCGCTGATCGTGGGCAGTTCGCTGACGGGCGGCGCGGTGGCCGGCGGGGATTTCGACGAGTTGTTTTGTTTTGGCCCGCCGCCGATGAACCGCTGGGGGCGTCCAGGGCGGAAGGTGGATGTTTCGTTTTATTGGACTTACTCCGCGCCCTACGCGGCGCTGGGGCCGGTCAGCGCGGAGGAAATTGCGGCGCGCGAAAAACGGCTGGCGGAAATCCAGAGCCGCCGTGCGTCGGCCCAGAGATCGTCGGCGCAGATGAGCAGCATGTCGGCGGAGCGGAACACCTGCGGCCCGCTGGATGCCAGCGCGTGCGTGACCAACGGCGCGGTGTTTATGACGAACGTCTGGGCAAACCTGGAAACGAATGGAACCATGACGGTGATCTTCGATCTGGTTGGCGGCACCAACGGGCTGTTCTACGACATCTTCACTACCATTAATCTAACCGATGGCAACGCCGCCGCGCTGGCGTGGACCTGGCTGGCGCGCGGCCCGACCTGCCACACCTATCAGTTCACCAACCAGCCGCTGGACGCCGCCTTCTATATGCTTGGCACACCGCAAGACACGGATGGGGATGGGATGTCCGATGCGTTCGAGCGACTCGTGAGCAAGACCGATCCGCTCGTGGGCGAGAACCGAGTCCAGACCGAGAACGCCATCACCGGCACCACCAACTGGATGCTGTTCAACCCAATCACGTCTGGGGATGAGCACGGCTGGCCAACTAACGATGCGGATACCCTGCCGGAAATCCAGGGCTTCGCCTCGGCGACCAGCGCGAACATAGGCGACACGATTGATCTGTACGTGGATGTACGGGCAACCAACAATCCAAGCGCCGCGAACTTCACACTCGAAATTTTCCGGCTCGGATGGTATGGTGGACGCGGCGGACGGCAGATGACGTGGAACGACGGTGGAACCAAAACCAATGTCACGCTGACCAGCCACCAACAACCGGTGCCCAAAATGAATCCAACGAATGGCGTGGTGGATTGCCTGTCCGGCTGGACAACCAATGGTGTGAATACCAACCTCATCTGGCAGCGCAGTTATACCCTGACCATTCCCACCAACTGGCTGAGCGGCGTGTATGTGGCTAGGCTGACCACAGGAACCAACGTGACGCCGCAGCCCACGGGCAAGCAAAGCTACATCATCTTCACAGTCCGCGAAGATGCGCGCACGTCTGATATATTGTGTCAGGCCAGCGTCACTACCTGGCAGGCGTATAATCCGTGGGGTGGAAATTCGCTCTATCCGTATCCGCACGCCAGCGATTGCGGTGGCAACTTTCCGACCGGCGGCGGGCCTTATGCCGAAAAAGTTTCTTTCAATCGTCCTTACGCGCCGCCGACCTGCTATCTGGGGTATTTACCTCTTGGTTATGGCTCGGGTGCGGGTGAGTTTCTGACCGTAATAAATCAATATGCCACAGCCGCGTGGGAATACGACATGGTCCGCTGGTTGGAACGACAGGGGTATGATGTCACCTATTCGACAAGTGTGGACACTGACCGGAGTTGTCCAGCAGACAAAGGCGTCAAAGCGTTTCTTTCAGTGGGGCATGACGAATACTGGTCGGCCTCGCAGCGCGCGAATGTGGAAGCGGCGCGGGATCGCGGGATTAACCTGGGTTTCTTCGGTGCGAATATCTGCTTTGCGCGCATTCATTATGAAACCAAAGAGCGTGTGTTTTCCGTGAACAAGACGGCCTCAGCCCATGGCTACTACGACCTGTGGCGCGACACGGTGGTAAATAATCCCGAAATCTCGATGATCGGTGTGGAGTACGCTTACAACGCCGTGGACACAGATATGCAAATGCGGAACCCGCTGGCGTCGGGTTCCGGGATCGGTGGCCTGCATTGGGCTTATGACTATGCCGGTCTGACAGACGGCGCGTTTCTAACTGGGCTGTTAGGCTCCGAGGCGGACGGCTGCTGGTCGCCCACCAATCTTTCGTGTATCAATGTCTTAGCTGATTGCCCAAAGCCGGAAACCGTGATTTTGGCTGATACTACTTTCATGCCTCCGAACTGCATTAACCCTGTCGGCCATGCGTATATGACCGTTTACACGACCTGCAATGGCGCGCAGGTCTTCGCCACCGGCACCATGCAATGGAACTGGGGTTTGGATGACTTCGGGGCTGTGGCCCAATTTCAGCCAAAACTCAGAGCCAATTCAACAGCTCAACAAATGACGCATAATGTGCTGCGAACCTTTTCCGGCAAACCCACCTCTCCTGTAATTTTTACCAACGCAGACTCGATCACCTCCGGCAATTGGACGAATGTTTATGGTTCGAGTGGTTACTGGATTGCGGACACAACCACCCGCACAAACCTGCCATCCTATGCTCAGGTC
>JANPGB010000150.1:0-12801 GCA_031423695.1 Verrucomicrobiota bacterium | reverse complement strand
ATGAAAAAATTCAGCTCATTTTCATTGTTGATCGCCTGCGGCTTTTTGAATTTAACCGCCGCCGCACCAGCCAACTTCGTCGTCATCCTCGGCGAAGGCGCGGGCTGGACGAGTTCGTCCGTGCAGATGGATGATCGCAATTCGGCATTAAAGGGTACTGGCGTTCGCATTCTAAATCTGGAACGACTCGCGGCTGCGGGAATGCGATTCTCCGATGGCTATGCGGCGTCGCCGCGTTGCACGCCGTCGCGGGCGGCATTGTTCACTGGCCGCAGCCCGGCGGTGTTGCACATGACGTATATCAACGACGGCAAGCGTGACAGCGGCAGCGATGCGAATGGCCGCGTCATCGCACCGAATGCTTCGATGGAATTGCCTGCGGCGGAGATGACCATCGGGGATTTTCTCAAGCGCGCCGGTTACGCGACGGCGTACTTTGGTAAGTGGTACGTCGGGCGCGTCAACCCGAGCCGGCACGGCTTTGACGAAAACGATGGCTCAAACGGAAACGGTGGGCCGGACGATGTCGCCGCTCCGAATCCGAAACAGGCGCTCGCGATGACGGCGAAAGGAATTGATTTTATGGAGCGCCAAGCGAAGGCGGGAAAGCCGTTTTACTTGCAGTTATCGCATTATCCAAATCAGCCCGAGAAAGGCGGGCCGCCGCGCCATCCCGAGGCGACCGACGCGGAGACTTTGATCGTGGACCAAACGCTCGGGCAGTTGCTCGATGCGGTCGAGCGGCTTGGGTTGAAGGGCAATACCTACTTCCTCTACACGACCGATCATGGCACGCCCGGACCAAATCCGCCGCTCACCGGCGGCAAAGGCACGGTGTGGGAGGGCGGCTTGCGCGTGCCATTCATCATCGCCGGGCCGGGCGTGAAGGCGGGCGCGTGTTCGCACGTGCGCGTGAGTGCGACGGATTTGTTTCCCACATTCGCGGAACTGGCGGGCGCGCACGAGGCGTTGCCGCAAGGTATCGAGGGCGGAAGTTTTGCTAAGGCGCTGAAGAATGTCGGCGTGGGCGAAGTGAAACGGCCGCGCGAGGAATTCGTTGTTCACTTCCCGCATTACGACAAAGGCCCTCAAGGACCGGCGTCGGCGATTTACGTGGGTGACTTGAAACTGATCCGCACTTATGAGGCGGGCGCGTTGAAGCTGTTCGACGTCGCGAAAGACCCGGGCGAGCGGCGCGATCTGGCGGGGCAAATGCCGGAAAAGGTGAAGGAGTTGAATCAGCGGTTGACGCTATATCTTACCGCCATGAACGCGCAACTTCCGAGGCCCAATCCGAATTATGATCCAAGCAAGCCGACGGAGACACAGCGCGGCGGCGGGCGAAAGGGGAAGCCGTGATGCGCGTTTGTCTGCTGCTCCCGGTTTGCGTGACGCTTGTGCTCGGCGCGGCCGTGGAACAGCCGGTTCGCAAAAGCGGTCAGCACGGCTTGCCGGCGAGCGAGTTTCATGCGGCAGTTCCAGCGCATCCGTTCGATGTGATTCCGGCGCGGCCCACGTCGAGCTCCATCACCATCAGCCTGCTGTGTTATCACGACACTGAAGGGCGCATTGCTTACGGAACGCAGCAAGACAAGCTGACTTCACAAACTGCCCTCCGCGCTCTCAAGGCAGGTGTTCCGGTCGAAATCGTTCTGACGGCACTTCAGCCGGACACGCACTATTTTTACGAAATCCGTTTTGATCACACGAAAATTTTAGTTGCGACATTTCACACGGCGCGTCCACCCGGCAGTTCGTTCACCTTCACCATTCAAGCCGACTCGCATCTCGATAGTGGCACGTCGCCGGAGATTTATCTGCAAAGCCTCACCAATGCGCTTGCCGCCAAACCGGATTTTCACATCGATCTTGGGGACACGTTCATGACGGAAAAGTTCGCGAACTTCCATGAGGCGGCGCGGCAATACCTAGCGCAGCGTTATTACTTCGGCATCGTCGGCCAAAGCGCGCCAGTGTTTTTCACGCTCGGCAACCACGATGGTGAAATGGGACGCTACCTTGACGGCACGGCCACGAACATGACGGTTTGGGCCAACGCGCTGCGGAAACAATATTTCCCAAATCCACTTCCGGACAATTTTTACACCGGCAATGCCATGCCAGATAAGATCGCCGGGCCGCTGGAAAATTATTATGCGTGGCAATGGGGCGATGCGCTCTTTGTTGTGCTGGATCCGTTCTGGTTCACGCCGCGTGCGCGCCGCGATGACGACAATTGGTATCGCACCTTGGGCCGCACTCAATATGACTGGCTGAAACGCACGCTCGAAACCAGCCACGCTAAATACAAATTTATTTTCATTCACCATTTGGTTGGTGGCGAGACGCGCGAAGGCCGCGGCGGCGCGGAAGCAGCAAAGTTTTTCGAATGGGGCGGACTCAATTTGGATGGCACGAATGAATTCGCCATCAAGCGCCCCGGCTGGCCGATGCCGATTCATCAGTTGCTCGTGCAAAATAAAGTCAGCGCCGTCTTTCATGGACACGATCATCTCTACGCGCGGCAGGAACTGGATGGCATCATCTATCAGGAAGTTCCGCAGCCGAGCCATATGGAGCAGTCGGCTCGCAGCGCGGCCGAATACGGCTACATACAGGGCGTCATTCTGCCGAGTCCGGGAATTTTGCAGGTGAAGGTTTCAGCGAATCAGACGCAAGTTGAGTATATTCGCATCAAACAATTCGGAAGCAGTGAGGTGGCGGATCATTACACGATGCCGTCTGCAACAATTGGCAGCCATTCAACCGCGACCAGCCAGAGCAACCGCTTGAAAACTAAAAAAACAATCCAATGAGAAGATTATCGGTCATTTACAAACTTTCACTCGCCCTGGCCGGTCTCGCGGGTGATGTCACTGCTCAGGCTGAACCGATTCTGGCTTCCTGGTTCACACCCAATTCAAGCGTTTATGCCCGCGTCATCCAGACGACGACCAACTCGACCGGGACGCACAACACCAACGTGGTGACGACGTGGCCAACAGCCGGCATCAACAACGGCAACACCGGCGGATTGGCGCAAAATTTGCCGGCTTATGCAGACGTTCAGCGCATTCGTTACGACGCCGCGAATGTCTATATCAACTCCAGCGGGCTGGCGTCTTACACGATGGGGCCGTGGCTCACTAGTGGTGGCGGGCTTTTCGGCTTTTGGCCGGTGTCACAAAATTTCACGGTCAAGTTTCCACGCACACCGGCAACACCTGTTCCAGCCAGCAAGACGCGGCATCAGGGCGGCGTCATTGGGTTGATGGTGAACGGTGTGGGGATTTACGACCTCGGTGATGCGTTCGGGTTTGTGCAAACGGGTTCAGCGCCGGTGACGGGAAGTGATTCGATGGGCTCCACCGACACGACGCATCCGTGGTGGCGCGATGCGCTCGCAGTGGAGGTGGTAACGTTTGATCCGGGCTTTGCTCATCAACCGGGACTCAATGGCCAATATCATTACCACGCAGAGCCGAAAGCATTGCGCTATCAGCTTGGGGACAATATGCAGGCCACCTATAACCCGACGAACAACAATTACATTTACACCGAGGACGCTTCAAATGTGCATCACTCGCCGATTCTCGGTTGGTCGTTTGACGGCTATCCGATTTACGGGCCGTATGGCTACTCCAATCCGACCAACCCCGCGAGTGCGGTGACGCGGATGCGGAGCGGCTTCGTGCTGCGCAACGCTGCGAACCAGGCCGCTTACGGGACGGCCAACATTGTTTCCATCGGACGAACATCATTGCCCAAATGGGCGGCCATAGCGGAGGGATTCACTTATGTGGCGAACACAAATGGTGATTTTGATTTAGCTCCATCGCTACAAGGCCCGGCCACCACTTATGTCAATGGCCCGAACGCCTTTACCATCGGCCGCTACGTCGGGGATTATGACTATCTCGGCGACCGTGGACAAACGCAAGGACCCACCGGCCCGTTTGATCTGGATCAATACAACGGCCGCCAATGCGTGACGCCGGAATTTCCGGGGCCGGCTGGGACGTATGCTTATTTCGTGACCATTGATACGAACGGCAGTCCGGTGTTTCCTTACATGCTGGGCAAACAATACTACGGCACCAAAAGTGGAACCGCGCAGGGCGTGACCGTTCCCGCGAGTGGTGTGACAAATTATTTTTCGGGCGGGACAAATTTGCAGGAAGTTTTGAAGTCACCTGCGGTCAATCCAGTCACCGGCACGGTGACCCTGACTTGGAGCAGTGTGGAAGGTGGAACTTATTTGCTACAGTCAACCACCAACCTTATCGGCACGAATTGGATTACCGTCACCACGCTGTCGGCCGCAACCAACGCCGTTCAAACCACGGTCCTTGATCCCGGTTCCGCGCTGACCAACAATGCTCGATGCTACCGTGTGGCCCGAACCGGCGTCGCCGCCTACGCTCCCTGAAATTGCCAGGCTTGCTTGTTGTGGTCTGAAAATTAAACATGATCCGATGTCATGCCGCCTGATCCAATTCACCGCTTCGATGGTGCTGCTGGCAGTTTTGTCATCGGAAATCGGACAAGCGGCGGAAACAAACGAGTCTTCCGCCTGGGCTTATCGGGCGTGGCAGACGGATGAAGGATTGCCGGACAACAGCATCACGGGCGTGCTGCAGACGGGCGATGGTTATTTGTGGGTGGCGACTTATGGCGGCCTTGTGCGCTTCAACGGCGCGACTTTCGCGGCGGCGCAACTGCCAGGCGTCCTCAAAAAATCTGTGCGCGCGATGCTGCTGGATCACTACGGACGGTTCTGGCTGGGGATGGATTCCGGATCGGTGATTTGCCTGAAGTCGAACACGTCGCTCACATTCACCAGCGGGGATGGGTTGCCTGCCGAGCGGATCGCGGCCATGGCTGAGGATCATGACGGCACCATCTGGGTCATTTATTCAACCACGCTTTGCCAGATCAAGAATGGCCAGGTCAGCCGTTTAACCGTGACCGAAGGTCTGCCAGCGGGCATCAATGGCTGGGTGACCAGCGATGCGCGCGGCGAGTTGTGGTTTTCGCGGGGCGGGCAAATCGGGGTCTTCCGCGACGGCAAACTGTTGCCAAAAAAGGAATTGGCTTTCAATGAAACCTCCCTCCGCATTCATGGCGCGGCTTCATCGGGCTTGTGGATTTGCGCCGGTTCACGCTTGCTGAAATATGAAGAAAACCACGAGCCCGAAGTACTTGCCCGGTTCACCAACAATGTTGAACCGCAAGTCTTGTTTGAGGATCGCAGAGGCGCGTTGTGGATTGGCACGGCGGCGGATGGACTCTTTCGGTTCAAAGGCGGCGCGTTGGTAAAAGTGCCCACGTCGCACCAGTCGGTGAATTGCCTGAGCGAGGATTACGAAGGAAACCTGTGGGCCGGCACGCGCGGCGGCGGGCTGAATCTCATCCGCTCCAGCGCGGTCGAAGTGATCGGGCGCGAATCCGGACTGCCGTTTGAATCCGCGGGATCGGTATGTCAGGACGCGGACGGGGTCATGTGGGTCGCGGCTCAAAGCGGAATCCTGACAAAATATCGCGATGGAAAATGGGAGGTGGTTGGGACTGAGGCTGGCTGGACCGGGGACGCCGCGACCTGTGTGGCGGCGGACAAAAAGGGCGGTGTCTGGGTGGGCTCGCGTGACCGGCGGCTCCATTATTATCATGACGGCACCTGGCGGATTTGGCAGCGCTCAGATGGTTTGCATAACGGTTCGGTGCATTTGATTTTTGTCACCGCCAGCAATGATGTCTGGGTCGTCACCGGTTCGCCCAGTCGCTTGCACCACCTGCGCGATGGCAAGTTGTCCGAACCGATGTTACTGCCCGGGGGGAGCCACACCCTCCGGGCCATGGCTGAAAGTGCCGATGGCTCGCTCTGGGCTGGCACCTTGGAGGGCCAGGTTTTGCGCGTCAAGGACTCATCGCTCGTGGTCGAAGCAGCGGCTACGGAAGCGAATGGTTCGCCTGTCCGCGCATTGGAAACCACCCCCGATGGGGCCTTGTGGGTTGGTTATGCCGGTGCCGGCATCGGACGATTGAAAGGTGGAAAAATTGCCCGCATCACCGAGGCGAATGGTTTGTTGGATGATTTCGCCACGCAACTACTAGCGGACGGACGTGGTGGAATGTGGGTGGTGGGCAACCGCGGCGTGTTTAAACTGCAATTGGATGAGTTAAACGCAGTGGCGGAAAATCGGGCGGACCGATTACGGTCGCAGGTCTTTGGTCGGAACGAGGGTTTACCCAACTTTCAACCGAACTCCGCCAATTTCCCCAGCGACTGCAAGGCAGGCGACGGGCGACTCTGGTTTGCCTTGCACAGCGGCCTGCTGACGGTGCAACCGGAAAGGATCCACCTCAATCCCGTTCCTCCGCCGGTGTTGATGGAACGTGTGACGGTGGACGACAAGACGACGGCGCTCTACGACAGCCGTTCACCGTTGCGAACGGCAAGCGGAGCGGACTGGACTGATCTTCGAAAGCCAGACCCGGAAGTGCGCATCCAGCCCGGACACCGCAAGGTGGAATTGGAATTTGCGGCCTTAAGCTATGCCTCGCCTGAAAATGTCCAGTTTCGCTACCGGCTGGCGGGCTTTGATGAGGATTGGGTTGAAGCCAACTCGCAAACTGGCGAGAAAAACAAGGCAAAATATCCGCACCTGACGGCGGGGAATTATCAGTTCCAAGTCCGTGCCTGCAACAACGCGGGCGTCTGGAATGAAGCGGGCGCGACCCTGACCCTCGTGGTGTCGCCTTATTTCTGGCAGACTTGGTGGTTTCGCGGGATGCTGCTGGCCCTTTTCACAATGGGTGTGGTGGCCATCGTGCGCTATGTATCTTTTCGCCGGCTGCGGGTGCGCATGCTACACTTGGAGCAGCAGGCGGCGGTGGAAAAAGAACGTTCGCGCATTGCGCGCGATATGCATGATGAAGTGGGAGCCAAACTCACGCGCCTGTCCTTGCTGACGGAAATGGCGGGCACCAATCCAGAAATGCCCGCGTCGGCACATGGCGAGGTGCGGGAAATTTCCGACACCGCGCGCGAAACCATCCGCTCATTCGAAGAAGCCGTCTGGGCAGTCAATCCACGCAACGACACGCTGACCGATCTTATGCATTACCTGTGCCGCTACGCGGAAGATTATTTTGACGGCAGCCCGGTGCGCTGCGTCTTTGAACTGCCCGCGCAGATTCCAGCCGTCGTGCTGGCCGCCGAAGTTCGGCGGCAGGTTTTTCTCGCCGCCAAGGAGGCGTTGAACAACGTGCTGAAACACGCGAGGGCGAACCGGGTGAGCATGCGGTTGTCGACCGTCCCGGACGAATTCAGAATCAGCATCGAGGATGATGGATGCGGTTTCAACACAGACTCGCCGCCGAAACGCAGCGGTGGCGGCAACGGTCTGGAAAATATGCGCGAACGCCTGCGCAGCATTGGCGGACGGCTGGAATGTGACAGCCAGCCCGGACAGGGCACACGCATTGTATTCACCGCGCCGGGCAATTGCCCGACGCCCGGATAGTTCGCACTGTCCACACTTTATCCGACTGCCCAACCGACCCACATGAAGCTAGACTTCCCTGAAAATGAATTCAGTCCACGACAGGATTGTGGTAGCTTCGGCTGTGACACGGCCCGATCCGGCTGCGTTGCTTGAACCTGTGATAATCAAAGTCTCCATCGTCGAAGATGACGCCAAGCTGCGTGAAACCCTCGTGCGTTATTTCGCGGGGCAGTCGGGCTTTCGCTGCCTGAAGGCCTACGCAAATGCCGAAAGTGCGCTCGCTGACATTCCCCTGCACCAGCCCGATGTCGTGCTGATGGACATCAATCTGCCGGGCATGAACGGTATTGCATGCGTGACCCGCCTGCGTCAAGCGGCGCCCTTGTTGAAAATCATCATGCTTACCGTCTTCGAGGAAGGGGAACAAGTTTTCCAGGCATTGTCAGCGGGCGCTTTCGGCTATCTGGTCAAAAGCAATCGCCCGGCAAAAATTCTTGAAGCCATCCGCGAGGTGTACGACGGGGGATCCCCCATGTCCGGCCACATCGCGCGCAAAGTGGTGCAATCATTTCAAGCGCATGCCGCGGCCCGGGCCGCGGCCAGTGCCGAGACCGAATCGCTTACCGCGCGTGAACTCGAGGTGCTGCAAGGATTGTCGCGCGGCCAGCCCTACAAGGAAATTGCCAGCAACCTGGACATCAGCTTGAGCACCGTGCGCACTTACATCCAGCGCATCTACGAGAAGTTGCACGTTCACAGCCAGACGGAGGCCGTCATGAAATTTGCTCGGAAGCAAAACGAGTGACGCGCTGCCGATTCAATTGGTCCTAGCAGTCAAGGCAGCCCGACCTTCATCGCAACCTCCCAGGTTGGACTGATCACCACCGCATGTTTGGCAGAAGCGACGGAACGCTGCCGGATTCTTGACGGATGGTGCGAGTCTGCATTGTCCAGCGGCACCCGCGCCAGCGAGCGGAAAAAACCATCCCGCAAAAACGCAACTCCCGCGGCGGCCCGAAATTAATCAAACCCCGCTGGGAAAATCCGGCGCGACCGGTTTGAAACGTGGAGCGTGAACTGGCTGGAATGCCTTTCACGTCTTCACGTTTTACGTTTCTCGCCCCGATAAAACTCTTTACAGCGCAGAGTCGGATTCGCAGAGTATTCTGGTGTCAGTGACGTTTGATCAAAACCGTGCTATGGAAGAACTGCGACAGCAGGATTTCGGGTTCAAATTCCCCGCCCATCTGGAAGCCGCCCTCAAGCGGTCGCAGAATTATCTGTTCAGCATCCAGAAGCCGGAAGGATACTGGGTGGGCGAGCTGATGGTGGATTCCACGCTCGTGTCCGACATGATCGCCTTCCATCATTGGGACGGCAGCGTGGATAAAAAATGGGAGCGCAAGGCGATCAATCACATTTTCTCCATGCAACTGGCCGACGGCGGCTGGAACATTTATCATGGCGGCCCGTCCGAAGTGAACGCCACCATCAAGGCCTATCTCGCGCTGAAACTCGCCGGCGTGCCCGTCACCGATCCGCGCATGTTGCGCGCGCGCGAACTGGCGATGAACTTCGGCGGTATCCCGCGCATGAACACGTTCTCCAAGCTGTATCTCGCGCTGCTCGGCCTGTTCCCGTGGGAGTATGTGCCAACCATCCCGCCCGAAGTCCTCCTCATCGGCAAATGGTTTCATGTGAATTTCTGGGACATGAGCAACTGGTCGCGCGCCATGCTTGTGCCGCTCGCCATCATCAACCATTACAAGCCGACGCATCCGCCCGCGAACAATGTCAACCTCGACGAGCTGTATCCACAGGGCTTTCACGAACGCGACCTCGCCATGCCGCCCGATCCCGACAAGGTTTCGCTTCGAAATTTTTTCCTCTGGCTGGATCGCCTGCACAAACTCGCCGAGTGGTTTGCCGAGCACAACATTCATCCTTTCCGCAAACGCGCGCTCAGAAAATGCGAGCAATGGATGCTTGAACGCTTTGAAGGCTCGGACGGGCTGGCCGCCATTTTTCCAGCTATGCTCAACTCCGTCATCGCGCTCAAGGCGCTGGGCTACGAGCGCAACAACCCGATTCTCCAACGCGAAATGGCGCAGTTGAAGCGCCTCCAGCACGAGACCGAAAACAGCGTGCGCGTCGAACCGTGCTTCTCTCCCGTCTGGGACACGGCCATCGTCAACATCTGCCTGCGCGAGTCCGGAATTCCGGCGGAAGATCCCCGGCTGAAAAAATCCGCCGAGTGGCTGATGACCAAGGAAATTCGTTTTCGCGGCGACTGGTATCACAAGAATCCGGTGAAGGTCGAGCCGAGCGGCTGGGTGTTCGAGTACGAAAACAAATGGAACCCGGACGTGGACGACACCGCGATGGTATTGCTCGCGTTGCGCCTGATTCCCACCGACGATCCGAAAAAGCGCGACGAATGCTTTCAGCGCGGTTTGAAGTGGATGATGGCCTTCCAATGCCGCGACGGCGGCTGGGCGGCGTTCGACAAGGATTGCACGAAGAACATTTTGGAGAAGGTGCCCTTCGCCGATCACAACGCCATGCTTGATCCCGAGTGCGCGGACATCACCGCGCGCATTCTCGAACTGCTCGGCTACGAGGGTTGGAAGACCGATCATCCGCAGATCAAGGACGCGCTCGCCTACCTCCGCTCGCAGCAGGAGAGCGACGGCTCGTGGTATGGCCGCTGGGGCGTGAATTACATTTACGGAACGTGGCAGGTCTTGCGGGGCTTGCGCGCCATGAACATTCCCATGAACCAGCCGTGGCTGCTCAAGGCGCGGGACTGGCTGGAAAGCGTCCAGCACGAGGACGGCGGCTGGGGCGAACGTTGCAACACTTACGACGACCCCGTGTTCAAAGGCCAGGGCCCCAGCACGGCGTCGCAAACCGCGTGGGCGGTCATGGGCTTGTGCGCGCTCGACGATCCGGATCGTCCCAGCATCCGCCGCGGCATCGAGTATCTCATCCGCACTCAAAATCCCGACGGCTCATGGACCGAACACGAAACGACCGGCACGGGTTTCCCGAAAGTGTTTTATCTCAAGTACGACATCTATCGGAACACCTGGCCGCTGCTCGCGTTTGCCACCTACAAGAAAATCCTCGCCCAAGCTGGTCAGAAGAACGGCGAAGTCAACGGCCATGAATTCGCCACGCAACCCGCGTCCACGATCACGACGACATTACGTGATAAATGATTTACGATTTGCGAAGCACATGCTGTGGTTCTATTCATTGTTAGAGCGCATTGCGCGTAATAAACCATGAAAACACTAATCATCGCACTCAGTTGCTTTATCGGATTCCATGCGTTCGCCGAATTCGACACGAATCTCGTGCGTGAGATCAAGACATGGCACAAGGGCGACGCTCCACCTACTCGTTTGCTCAAATTCCCGGACGGGAAAATTGACATGATAGGCGAGTGTGGATTGAGGGTGCAGGGTTCAGAAGTTGATGACTACATCTCGCAGGTTCAGAACGCTGACTTGTTGGCTGTGCTCATCTTCGATAGCCGCAGTCAAGCCGACACAATTCACGCAGCAGTCACGCAAATCGTTACCCTTAAGGGTGTCGGTTATGTTTCTCGTTTACTCACTGAAAAGCGCAAAGCAGACCCTTCTGTATTGTCGCGGTCGGAGTTAGCGGTTCTCGCAGAACTTCTGCGCTCGCCCTACGTCACTATTCAGGTTGCACGCATTGCAGTCGAAGACATGCCGCAGGATAAGGCAGAGACGGTGCTTCATCAGATGAGCAAGGAATTGGATGCGGGAGTCGCGTGGACTAATACTTACCGCAAATTCTCCGACTTGCATCCAGACTTGCGGGACCGCGCCACAGACCCGAAGAGTACTCGAACGCTCATCTCCTACCTCTACGACAGCACCGTTTCGCCTAACGGGTTTGATATTGCTACTTATCGCACAGCCGTGGATTTACCACTGGTGCATCTGAGCGATTTGTTTCGGGCCAAGCGTGGCACGCACGTTCTCCGAGCGGCAGGTGGAGTTTACCTTTATCACATTACGAGTTACTACGATAATGCGCCTTGAAAGACGCTGCGTGTATAAACCGTAAATCAATGAGCTGGCTTTACCGCAACGTCCTCCGCCCGGTTCTCTTCACGCAAAACGCGGAGGACATCCACAACCGCACCATGCGAGCGCTCGCCTTTGCCAGCCGCCACGAATCGGTCTGTGCCGCGACGCGGGCTTTTCTGGGCGCACCCGAACTGCCGATGGAATTGTTCGGCTTGAAATTTCCCAACCCCGTCGGCCTCGCCGCCGGCATGGACAAGCACGCCACCGCCGTCCCTGCGTGGGCGGCGATGGGCTTTGGCTTCACCGAACTCGGCGCGGCAACGTGGCACGCGCAACCTGGCAATCCCCTGCCCCGCGTCTTCCGCGCCATTTCCGAACGCGCCATCGTGAACCGCATGGGCTTCAACAATCCCGGCGCAGAGGCCATCGCCGAGAAACTTGCGGAGTGGCATCGGCTCAAGCGCTGGCCCAATCATCCCGTCGGCATCAACCTTGGCAAATCAAAGATCACCCCGCTGGAAAAAGCCGCCAAGGATTACGCCAGTTCGTTTCGCGTGCTCCGGCCGCATCTGGATTTCTTCGTCGTCAACGTCAGCTCGCCGAACACGCCGAACTTGCGCCAGCTTCAGGACAAGTCGGCGTTGGATGAAATCTTTGCGGCGATTCAGGAAGTCCAAAGTCCAAAGTCCAAAGTCCAAAGTCAGGGGCCAAAGCCAATCCTCGTCAAAGTCGCACCAGACCTGACCTTCGAGGCACTAGACGAAATCCTGGAACTCGTCGGCCCTCGTCAGATCGCCGGCATCGTGGCGACCAACACGACGATCACGCGACCAACTTCGGACAATCCTGCAGTGCAAAAAGTTTATGCCGAAACCGGCGGACTGAGCGGCAAACCGGTGCGCGCCCGCAGCACGGAGGTGGTCCGGCATCTTTACCGGCAGACGAAGGGGAAGCTGCCGATCATCGGCGTCGGCGGAATTTTCACCGCTGATGACGCATGGGAGAAAATCGCCGCGGGTGCGTCGTTGATTCAGATTTACACCGGTCTGGTTTACGAGGGCCCGGGCATCACGGGACGGATTGTTTCCGGTTTGCAGGCGCGTCTTAAGGCCGAAGGCATGAGCGATCTGCAGCAAGCAGTTGGGTGCGCAGTAAAATAACACCTCCGAAATTATTAGTGAAAAAGAGGCTGGTAGGGCGCGTCACTCCGTGCGCGCCGGGGCGTGAAC
>JANPGB010000149.1:0-1675 GCA_031423695.1 Verrucomicrobiota bacterium | reverse complement strand
ATTGGCGGAGAACATTATCAAACCTTTAGTGAATACTTTAGATGAAAAACACTTCTTGCTACTTTCGAGTCCACTCGAACGGCGTCAGCGGGGAAGCACCTGAAGGACTTCCTCCATGTAGCGGGCGGCGGCGGCGGCGGCCTCCTCTAGACAGCTGCCGTTCTGACGCGCGTTCAGGTAGGGCGCGTACCAGTCCCACCAGTCGTGCTCGGCGTGCGTCTTCTCGTACTGACCGTGGTGCTCCGCCGTCTCACGGAGGAGCGCTGCAAGGGTTGCAACGTTCATAGCCATGCTCTCCCGTCTACTTCCACTCGCGCCCAGGAAGCCGCGTTTGAATCTCCTGAAGCAGCCAGCCATTCCCATCCGGGTCCTCGAACGAGGCAAACGAGAAGTATGAACGACCCTCAGGGTCGCGCCCGGCGACGTGCGGGTTCTCCACGGCGTTGTTGAAGGGGCCGCCAGCGAAGTGGAAGACCTCGCTCACGGCGACGCCGCGGGCGGCCAGGTCGTTGCGGGCGGCTTCGATGTCGTCCACGGCAAGGACCAGGTTGTTCGTCGAGCCAGGCTTGGCGGATGTGACTCCCTTGCCGAAGATGATCGAGGCTTGCGAGTTGTGCGGCGTCATCTGCACGCCGCGGAAGTCGCCATGCGCGGCATCTATGTCGAGCCGCCAGCCGAGCTTCTCGTAGAACGCCTTGGCGCGGTCGACGTCGGAAACGCCGAGCACCACGACTTCGAGCTTCATGTCGATTTGTCCTTTTTCTAGTTCGGTCATTGTTTATGCTCCTTTATGAAAACTCAGATTTGTTGAATACGAGTATCCGCAGACACTCATGCACCTTTTGCCGACGCGGTGAAGGTTGCTGCATTCTTCCTGACGAACTCCTGCACGGCTCAGCGGCGCTTGCCCCGTTAGCGGGAGGACGTCGTCTGACATCCGGTCGTAGCGTCCCGCGCGGTGCAGATCGGCTATCGTCGCAAGGTGGTTCACCAAATGAGCCGGCAAGCCGCGCTTGAGCAGGCCATCCCGCCACGGCTCGACCGGAATGTCCTGAAAGGTGATCGTCCGGCCCAGCGCCTTCGAGTAATCCTTTCGTACCATTGCACGCACCGCTTTGCCTTGCTTCAACAGCAATTCGGTGACCGTGCGCCTTACCGCGCCGACGCGACCCGCCGCGCCAGTGACCAGAATGGGATTTGCCATGTTGCCTCCTATGCAGTTGCCTGAATGGATCGTCAGTCCCTTTGAACGCGAGCCGCGCTGTCACCGCTTCCCGTATTCCGTAAAAACGTAATCTCGCGCCTTCGCACTCGTGTGGCACGCGAACCCGCACTTGGCGTCGTTCCCCTGCGGCGGCGTGCCAGCGGTGGTGCCGGGCGTGAACGTATCGGATGCGGCGTTGTAATCGAATACGGCATATCCCCATCCGCCGCTGTCCGCGAACCTCTTGCTGTCCTTCACCATGAAGTCCACGTTCACCAAATCGCCCGGCACGGTCGCATCCGGGAAGAACTGGTTTGGTTTCGGTTTCCAGTGGATCTTGGCCATCTTCGCGCCGTCAGGGACGGGCTTGCCGTTGCCGGGAAAGCCGGCCTGGTAAGCAGCGATCATCTCGGGATTGCCGAGAATCATTGCGACAACCCTTTCGTTCCGACTGGTGGAGATGGCATGCCA
>JANPGB010000148.1:0-19498 GCA_031423695.1 Verrucomicrobiota bacterium | reverse complement strand
AAGGACGTGATGCAATTCTTCGGCGACAAATACGGCGACACCGTCCGCGTCGTCCAAATCGGCGGCGGGGCCGGGAAGCTCGACGGCTATTCCATGGAACTTTGCGGCGGCACGCACACGCGCGCGACCGGCGAGATTGGTTTGTTCCGCATCGTCAGCGAAGCGGCGGTGGCTGCGGGCGTTCGTCGCATCGAAGCCGTCGCGGGTTTGACTGCATACGACCTGGCGAACCAGCAGTTGCAGCTCATCAAGAGCATTGCCGGCAAAATCAATTCTCCCGTCGGCGAGCTGGAGAAAAAAATCGAGAGCCTGCTCGCGCAGCAGAAGGACTTGGAGAAACAGGTCAAGGCCGCGCAACAGCGCGAGGCCAGCAATGTCGCGAGCAATCTCAAAGCCCATGCCGCAACCGTCAACGACATTCCCGCCATCATCCACAACGTCGGCGGCGTGGACGGCGACTTCCTGCAGGCGGTTGTGGACGCGGTGAAGAACCAGTTCCAGGGCGTGATCGTCCTGGGCGGGGCGGCGAACGGCGCCGTCACCTTGATCGCCGCCGTGACTCCTGAGTTCACCTCGAAAGTCCAGGCCGGAAAAATCATTCAGCAGATCGCTCCGATCGTCGGCGGCAAAGGCGGCGGCAAACCGGACCAGGCGCGCGGCGGCGGCAAGGATGCGGGCAAACTGGACGAGGCACTGGCGAAGGCGCGCGAGTGCTTCCCAAAGTGAGTTGACGGGCCAAGGTTGGAGCGGCAGGATGCAGTCATGAAGAAATCCCTGCTGCTTTTGTTGCTGGCGTTCACCTTCAGCCTGTTAGTTCCCGAAGCGGGAGCCGCCCCCGCCTCGGTCGTGGTTCCAAAAGTGACTGGGGTCAACCACGCGAAACACCACAAGCACCGCCACCACCGGCGCCATCGGCATCACAAACACCCCCGGAAACTGGCGCTCGCGAACGCGCTCCGGATAAATCGGATCGCCTGATTCGGATGCGCGGCAAGCCTGGACGCGTGTTTATTTGCATCTTATGAATTCAAAAACCCCTTTCGGCCTTTTCTTTTTATCCGCCTCGCTCCTCGCGAGTTTTGCCGACGACGAAATGAAGACGGTTTCGCTCGCATCGCTCCCGGTAGCGGTGCAAAAGGCGATTCAAGCCCAGGTCGGCGACGGCAAGCTGGGTGAAATCGCGAGGGTCGAGGAGGAAGGTGAAATTGCGTTCGATTGCACGGTAAGCAAGGGCGAAACAGAGCACAGCTTCAGCGTCAGCGAAACGGGAACGCTGCTGAGTTTGGAAGTGGAGTTGGCCGAGGTTCCGGCCATCGCGCGCAAAGCCATCGAGAAACAGGTGGGGCAAGGCACGCTCGACAACATTACGAAGATTTTCGACGACGGCGATGTGAGTTACGAGGTGGACTACACTACGAAGGAGGAAACGGAGCGGTCGTTCACGGTCGGCGCGGACGGCAAGCTGCAACGCTTGCAGGTGACGCTGGCGGAAGTTCCGGCGGCCGTGCGCAAGACCATCGAAGCCCAAGCCGGCGAGTCGAAGCTGGGCGATATCTTCAAAACCTTCGAGGACGGCGAAACGGGTTACGATGTGGAAATGACGCGCAACGGGCAGGACCGCGAGTTCAGCGTGGCCGCGGACGGCAAGCTGGAAAGCACGCAGGGGTTTCTTTCCGAACTCCCGCCGCCGGCGCTCAAAACGGTGAAGGAAAAAATCGGGGACGGAAAGATCCTGCGCCTTGACGAGGTGTTTGAGAAACGCGGGGGCGTCTTCCCCTTCGAGGTGGAAGGGCGCAAGGATGGCAAGCCGTTCAATTTCAGCGTCGGGCCGAAGGGCCGATTCCTGGGAATGGATGAATAAAATTGCCCAGCTTCTTGGCGCGGTGCTTTTATGGTTTTTGCCTGGCGCGGGTTGTGGCGCCACCGAATCACTGCCGGAGGAGCGGCGGGTTCCCGGCGTGGTCATTGATCACAGCCCGGCCCAATCCCGGCGGTTCATCGGCTCGCCGAGCATTGCCGTGCTGCCCGAGGGCGGATGCGTGGCCTCACACGACTTCTTCGGTTCCGGAACCACCCCCGACCGCACGATGATTTTTGCGTCGGAAGATCGTGGCGAAACGTGGCAGCCACGCGGTGAAGTTGCGGGGCAGTATTGGTCCACGTTGTTCGTCCATCGCGGCGCGCTTTATCTGATGGGCACGAGCCGCGAATACGGTCACGCCGTTATCCGCCGTTCGACCGATGGCGGGCGCACTTGGACCACGCCGCGCGACGCCGATTCCGGGGTACTACTTGGGGATGGCCGGTATCATTGCGCGCCGGTGCCGGTGGTATTTCACCGCGGACGCGTCTGGCGCGGGATGGAGGACGCGATGGGCGGCGGCGGTTGGGGCAAGGAGTTTCGCGCGTTCATGATGTCCGCCCCGGAAGACGCCGATCTCCTCCAGGCCACCAACTGGAATTGCAGCACCCGCATCCGCTGGAAGGGTGACTGGTTGAACGGCCGGTTCGGGGGCTTCCTGGAAGGCAATGCCGTGGCCACTCCCGAAGGGAAAATGGTGGACATCCTGCGCGTGGATTTTCGCGGCCTTCCGGAGAAAGCCGCCGTCATCGAAATCAGCGACGACGGCAAGCTGGCCAGTTTCAACCCGACGAATGGCTTTATTGATTTTCCCGGCGGCTGCAAGAAGTTCACGATTCGCTATGACGAGCGGAGTCGTCGTTATTGGTCGCTCGCCAATCATGTGCCGCCGCAGCACGCGGGCAACAACACCGAACGCGCCCGCAACACGCTGGCACTGACGAGTTCTTCCGACCTGCAGCATTGGACGGTTCGCTGCGTGGTCCTTTACCATGCCGACCCGGAGGAGCACGCCTTCCAATACGCCGACTGGCAGTTTGACGGTGACGATCTGATTGTCGTGTCCCGCACCGCCTTCGATGACGGGGAAGGCGGCGCTGCCAACCAACATGACGCAAACTATCTGACGTTTCACCGGGTGAAAGATTTCCGCACCTTGGAACTGAAAGATTCTCCGGCCGCGTTTCGTGAATCATCAGCGAAGTAGGCGTCATGCAAACCAACTCCTCGCTTTACGAACGGCTTCGCGGGCACGAGGGAATCCTCAAACTCATCAAGCCGTTTTATATTGATGTGCGGCAACACGCGGTGCTGGGACCCATTTTCAATTCGCACATCCAGGACTGGCCGGCGCATCTTGCGAACATCACGGAGTTCTGGGCGCTGCAGGCGGGCGGACCGTCGAAGTATCGCGGCGGTTTTGGCGCGGCACATGTTTCGCTGGGGCTTAAGCCGGAGCATTTTCAGCACTGGCTGGGTTTGTGGGAGTTCAACAACGCGCGCCAGCTTCCACCGTCGGAAGCCGGTGAGATGACTTCGCTCGCGCAGGAATTTGGCCGGAGACTTCTCACCATGACACAGAAGCAACGGTCCGCTCCATATGGCAACTAAGCTGACTTGGCTGTGGCTGCTGGCGCTGGGCGCTGGCGTGATTTCAATCAAGGCCGCCGAATCGCCGCGGGCGGCGCGTTCGGTGCATCTTCATTATGCGGCCGCGGCTGGAGAAATCTTTTACAACGAGCTGACCGTTGAACAAACCACCGACGACAGTTACTTCATGGCGTGCGGCTGGAACACCGGCTATTTCGGGATCCAACAACTCGGCTCCCCCACCAACAAGGTCGTGATCTTTTCCGTCTGGGATCCCACCCGGGGCGATGACGCGAACACGGTGCCGCTGGAGCAGCGCGTGGAAGTGCTTCACGAAGGTGCCGGAAAGAAAATCAAACGCTTCGGCGGCGAAGGCACCGGAGGTCAATGCCTGTGGCCGTATCGTTGGGAAACCAACGAGACATGCCGGTTCGCCGTCCGCGCCACGGTGGACGGCGACCAGACCAGTTACGCGGGCTGGTTCTTCGACAACCGGACGCTCGTCTGGCGTCACCTGGTGACTTTTCGCACGCGCACCGGCGGCCAGCCATTGCGGGGGTATTACAGCTTCGTCGAGGACTTCCGGCGCGACGGCAGGAGTGTCAACGAGGTGCGTCAGGCGAGTTTCGGCAACGGCTGGGTGCGCGGCTTGAAAGGGCAATGGATTGCACTGCGCCGCGCGACTTTCACAGCATCCAGTTCCGAGTGGGAGGCGAAGGACAGCATTGATGCCGGCATTTTGGCGGGGCGGTTTTATCTCGCCACCGGCGGAAGCATCACGCGAAAGCACGAATTGGGGAAGGCGATTGAGCTCGGTTCCGACGCGCCGGTGAAGATTCCGGAGTTGCCAGAGGATTTAAAACGATGAAAAACGTGCCGCCTGCCCGGTTCAATCCCTCCCACGACCGCTTCGCCTTCAGTTGTATTGCCCTCGTGCTGTTGTTGGAAATCGCGCTGGGGATTTCACCCAAGGCCGACCGAATGACGTGGGCGATGGAAAATGCGCCGGTGTGGATCGGCATCTTCGTCTGGCTTTGCACGCGAAAACGATTTCAGTTGAGCCGCCTCTGTATCGCGCTGTTCACGCTGCACGCGATTATCTTGATGACCGGCGGTTATTACACTTACGCGAAAGTCCCGCTGGGTGATTGGGTAAAAGACTGGCTGGGACTGGCACGAAATCATTACGACCGGCTCGGACATTTTGCGCAAGGTTTCGTGCCGGCAATCTTCGTGCGCGAGTTGCTGCTGCGCGTGGCAAAGTTGCCGCGGTCACGGTGGATTCCCATTCTCGTCGTGAGCGTGTGCCTGGCGTTCAGCGCTTGCTACGAGTTCATCGAGTGGTGGACGGCCCTGCTCACTGGCGACGCCGCGACGGATTTTCTCGGAACTCAAGGCGACCCATGGGATACGCAGTGGGACATGTTCCTCGCGTTCGTCGGCGCAATCGTGACGCAACTAACGCTGTCGCGCACGCATGATGATTCAATGAAGTCGCTGGTCCGGTAAAACTGCTTCTGGAAAACCCCGGCTCGTTTGCCGCAAGATGCAAAGTTGATGCGCGCAATGACAATCGGTAATCTTTCCCGATGAAAGCCCTCGTCCTAAAAGAATATCGCCGTTTTGCCCTCGAGGATTTTGCCGTGCCGGAGTTACAGCCCGATGAGGTTCTGGTGCGCGTGCGCGCGTGCGGGATTTGTGGCAGCGACGTGCACGGCATGGACGGCAGCTCCGGCCGGCGCATTCCGCCCATCATCATGGGCCACGAGGCAGCGGGAGAAATTGCGGAGGTCGGGAGCGGTGTGACCGGCTGGAAGATTAGTGACCGCGTCACGTTTGATTCGACCGTCTATTGCGGCGGTTGCTGGTTCTGCCGACGCGGGAAAATAAATCTCTGCGAGAACCGACGTGTGCTTGGCGTTTCGTGCGGTGAGTACCGCCGACACGGAGCTTTCGCCGAGTTCGTCGCTGTGCCGCAGCGGATTCTTTACCGGTTGCCGGACAACTTGAGCTTCGAGCAGGCGGCGATGGTGGAGGCGGTTTCCGTGGCCGTGCATGCGGTCAAACGCACGCCGCTGGCGGAAGACGCAGTTGCCGTGGTCGTGGGCACCGGGATGATCGGCTTGCTGGTGGTGCAGGCGTTGCGCGCGGCGGGTTGCCCACAGATCGTCGCCATTGATTTGGACGAAGGCAAATTGCAGCTCGCAAAGAAATTTGGCGCGACGCACACACTGAAAGCCGACGATCCCGGCCTGCTGGAAAAAATTCGCGCGCTCACCGGCGGGCGCGGAGCGGATGCCGCGTTTGAAGTTGTGGGGTTGCCGCAAACCGTCAAGACCGCGATTGAATCCGTCCGCAAGGGCGGCAGCGTGACGCTGGTCGGCAATCTCAAGCCGCAGCTGGATCTGCCTTTGCAGGCCGTCGTCACGCGCGAGCTGACTCTGATCGGCACGTGCGCCTCGGCCGGCGAATATCCTGAGTGCCTTGAACTCATTGCCAGCGGCCAGATCAACGTCACGGAATTTATCAGCGCCACGCCGCCGCTGGCCGAGGGTGCGCAGTGGTTTGAACGACTCTATGCCGGGGAAAAGGGACTGATGAAAGTTCTGCTCAAGCCTTGACCGAACTCAGGGAAACACCATGCGAAAACTTAGAACTGCTTTGGTTGGTTGCGGAAAAGTCGGGCACCTCCATGCTGCCGCGCTGCAGAGCCTGCCGGAATCCGAGTTCGTCGCCGTATGTGCGCGTTCGCCGGAAAAGGCCGGCGCATTTGCGGAAAAGTACCGCGTCGCCGCATTCACAAACGTGGCGGAGATGATTGCCAAAGCCAAGGTGGAGGCGATTTGTATTTGCACACCGCATCCGCAACATGCCGCCCCGACCATTGCCGCCGCCCGGGCTGGCGTGCATGTGCTCGTCGAAAAACCGCTGGCCTCATCGTTGGCTGATTGTGATGCGATGCTGGCGGCTGCTCGGGAAAGCGGCGCGGTCATTGGCACGGTCTGCCAGCGGCGGTTTTATCCGCCGTGCCAGCGGATTGAGCACGCGATTCAAAACGGGAAGCTCGGCAAACCGGTGCTCGGCACCGCCACGATTTTCGGCTGGCGGGACGAGGCATATTATCGCAGCGACCCGTGGCGCGGCAGTTGGCAGCATGAAGGCGGCGGCGTGCTGGTCAATCAATCGCCGCATCAGCTTGATCTTTTGCTTTGGTATCTCGGCGAGGCAGAGGAAGTCTTCGGCTATTGGGCCAACCAGAATCATCCTTACATCGAAGTGGAGGACACGGCAGTGGCCGTGGTGCGCTTCAAAAACGGCGCGCTCGGAAACATCGTTGTAAGCAACAGCCAGAATCCTGCTCTCTATGCGCGCGTGTCGGTGCATGGCGCGAACGGCATGTCGGTGGGGGTGCAGACCGATGGTGGTGCAATGTTCGTCGCAGGCATGACCAGCGTGATCGAACCGCCTTTCAACGACATCTGGACGATTCCCGGTGAAGCGCAATTGCTCCCACAGTGGAAGGAAGAGGACGCGCAGCTTTTCGCCACGGTGAATCCTATGGAATATTTTCACCGCCTCCAGATTCAGGATTTTCTCCGCGCAATCATCGCTGGCAAACCACCTTCGATCACCGGGGAGGACGGGCGCCGCACGGTGGAATTGTTCACCGCAATTTATCGCGCGACCCGCGACCGGAAACCGGTGCGTCTGCCGCTGGTTGCCGAATAGATGAACGACTCGCTTTCAGTTCCGCCGACTCGCATCCGCTACCGGGTGCTGGCGATGTTGTTCGTCACGGTGGTGATCAACTACCTCGACCGCAGCAATCTGTCCGTGGCTGCGCCCGATCTCGGCAAGGATCTTCAACTCGATCCATTTCACAAGGGGCTGCTGCTTTCCGCTTTCGGGTGGGCGTACGCGTTCTGGCAGATTCCCGGCGGCGGGTTGGTGGACCGTGTCCGACCCCGGGTTTTGTATGCGACGATCTGCGGGCTGTGGTCGCTGGCGACGTTGTTGCAGGGATTCGCCGGCACGTTCCTCTGGCTGTTTTCGCTGCGGCTGCTCGTCGGCATGTTCGAGGCGCCGGCTTATCCGATTTGCAATCGCCTCGTGACGACGTGGTTTCCCGAACGCGAACGCGCCGGGGCCATCGGCTGCTACACGTCCGGCCAGTTTGTCGGTCTCGCCTTTCTGACGCCGGGGCTGGTGCTGACCCAGAAAAGTCTCGGCTGGCATTACGTTTTTATTCTCACCGGCATGGTCGGGATTGTGTGGGCGGCGATCTGGTATTGGCGCTATCGCGATCCCGCCGAATCCCGCAGCGTCAATGAATCGGAAATTCAATATATCCAGTCCGGCGGCGGGCTGGCCGAGCGGAAGAAGCATCCAGCCGCCGGAGCTTTGGAAAAATTCCAATTGGCTGACTTGAAAAAAGTTCTTTCGCATCGAAAGCTCTGGGGCATTTATATCGGCCAGATGGCGGTGAACTCGACGCTCTGGTTTTTTCTAACATGGTTTCCCAGCTACCTCGTGGACTATCGCCACATGAATTTCATCAAAGCCGGCTTCCTTTCTTCGTTGCCCTTCCTCGCGGCGTTCTGCGGCATTCTAGCTTCCGGCTTTCTGTCGGACTACCTGATCAAGCGCGGTTGTTCCGCCACGACCGCGCGCAAAGTGCCGGTCATCTCCGGCCTGCTGCTTTGCACGAGCATCGTGGGGGCGAACTATGCCGAGAGTCCCGCCCTGGTCATTCTGTTCCTGACGATCGCCGGATTCGGCAACGGGTTTTCGTCCATTGCCTGGGTGTTTGTTTCCGCGCTCGCCCCGAAACGGCTGCTGGGCCTGACCGGCGGCGTGTTCAATTTCTTTGGCAACCTTTCTTCCATCATCGTCCCGCTCGTGATCGGAATGCTGGTCCACGGCGACAACTTTGCACCCGGATTATTTTTCGTGGCGGCGCTCGCTTTGATCGGCGCTCTCTCCTACATTTTCGTCGTCGGGCGGGTGGAGCGAATTGAGTGATTGGAAATCCCGCCCGCGTTTGTTGGCTCGGCGCGCCTGGCTGCCTCTTGCCAGTTTTTAGCAGTTCAGATTTATCAAGGGGTCATGGCAAAACTTCTCCAACTTCGTGCTGCCGATTTTCTGAGATCGTGAAAATCCTGGGATGAACTTTGCGCTTATGGCTGCAACCGCCGTTTCAATTCTTTCGCGAAACTCGGCGGCCACTTCTCTTTCGTGTTTGCCGCCGCGCGCTGCAACACGCTCGGGTGAATGTCCTCGCAGGTGACGGAGGTTGGGTATTCATTGAACACCCGCAGCGAGCCGCTCCCTTTGCCTTCAATCCAATCGAGAACTTTAAAAAAGGTGCCGAAGGAATCATGACCGTCGGCCAGCGGATCGGGATGCAGATTCAGCGAAGCGGGATCAAATTCCAGGCCGCCGAATTGTTCCGCCTTTTCCGCCATCCACTCGAGCGCGACATCGGACAAGCCGGTTTCGGGATAACCGCCGCCCACGTCGGAATGCGCGCCGCTGAACCACACCTGTTCCAAAACCTGGTCGCCGGGCGGAACCGGCCGGGTGTCCCACGGCGCCTGCTTTTCCCACAAGGTCGGCAGGAACTCGGCGCGGTGCTCGTGGATGGCCAATGAATGAAACGCGTACTTCACGATGCGGCTCAATTTCACGTCGTGAAACTGCCAGTCCAGCCCCTTGAGCAGGCGGAACCGCCCGTCCAGGTTCGGGATGCCGAGGGCGCCCACCGTGTCCCAGACGCCGATGAATTCAATGTCCGGTTCGTGCGAATGAGCCGCGCGGAAACTCACCGACTTCGGCCCGTCCGGCGCGGTGGCCGGATCATAATCGCGGTACAGCGCAATCGCCTCGTCGCGGAAAGCCTCCTGCCCGCGCTTTAGAATTCCCGAATTGCGGATCAGCCCCGCGAGGCTGCGGACGGTGTAGGCACCGCGGCTGAAACCGAACAGGTAAATCCGGTCGCCCGGCTCGTAGTTGTGGACCAGAAAATCGTAGCCGTCGGACACGTTCTGAAAAATGCCGCGCCCCAGCGCGCCGCCGCGCACCTTGACGCCAAACTCGGTGCCCACGCCTTTTTCATAATGGACGACTTGCGCCACGCCCTGGCTGTCGGTCGGCAGCAGCGCCCGCGCGATGCGGATGACATTCGTCGCGCACGGCCGGCCTTGGTCGGTTTGGTTTTCAGTGTTCCAGGTGCCATCGGCACACACGATGAGTTTTTTTGGCATAGGATTTATTGGTGAAAAATAGTTTGCCGCTCCCGTGATTGCGAAGATAAGGGATGCTCCGTGAAAATCAAGCGGCCTTGGTCGGTGCGCGACACCTCATGGTTGACCCACCGAATTATTCGGGTTCGCTCACCGCCCCAGCTGCGCGTAAAATTCCGAACGCCGGGTTCGCTCGGAAGCGAAGACTTTATCCAGACTCGCAGGAATGCTACCAACGCGTTGGCGGAATCACCCGGCAGGTTTGCGCGCACCGACCGCCTCCAACGCGCGCGACCGCAGGTTCACTCCGCCTTCTCCGCATACCGGATCAGGAATGAGCCCGTCTGGCGGCCGACCGGTTCAAACCCCACCTGCACCAGATACGCCCCGAATTCCTTGGTGCGCGGCGAGATGAGGATCTCCTTGACGCCCCGCGCCCGGAAAAATTCCGCCTGCTCCACAAATAAAAATTTCCCGATCTTCAGATCGCGATAGCGGGGAATCACAAAATCCAGCACCACGCGCAGCACGCCGTCAGCTTTCTGCTCCGCAATAAACACGCCCACCGGGCTGCAATCCCTCAGGATGAACAACGCCAACTGCTGCTCAGACGGACGATGTTGGAAACCGGGAATGATCCGCTGGATTTCGGCCCCGTAAAAGCTCAGGAAATAGGGCAGGTAAACCGAATCCGGTTTCAGGTTCAGGATCTGGAAATATTCCCTGGCCCGCAGCATGCGTGACAGGTAATACACATTCACCAGCACGATGATGCCGTTCAAAACCGCCACCGGATAGGCGTGGATGAGCAGGCCATAGACTGCAAATCCAAGCGCTCCCGCCAGATTCAAAAGCCGCAGCCGCAAGAGGGAGTTCATCATCATGGAGATCGCGACCAGCGCGGACGCCGCATAACCCACCAACTCCAGAATAAAATGGTTTTCCATGGGTGGAGCCTAAAGGAATTGAACGGCCAAGGAAACCACGGGGAATCGACGGCTTGAAACCCAGCCAGGAACCTGCGGCTCGATTTTTGTGGGCAACGGCGGCCGCCGGCTCTGAAAACGGGCCAAAATATTCTCCCCAAAGACCCGGGAAACGTCCAACCTGCGACGGTTAGCGAGCATGAAAACAAATCCCCCAGACGACGCCTCTGTGACAAACGCCAAAGCCGGCGATGCCCCGCGCCTCACCCCGACTCCCCCCGCCCAGACTGAATCCCGCGCCGCCCCGTCCTTTCTCGCTCGTGGAGGCGCCTGGGTGGTCGTCCAGTTCGTTCTCATGGTCGCGGTGGCTTTACTCGGCGTGCTGTTTCATGGCCGTTGGACGAGCCCTCTGCTGCGGGTGGCCGGGGCGGCGCTGTTTGTCGTAGGTGCAGTTTTCGGCGTCGCTGGCGGAGTCGTGCTTGGGCGCAATCTGACACCGTTTTTGCAGCCGCCGCCCGGCGCGGAATTGCGCCAACGCGGGATCTATGCCCACGTGCGGCATCCGCTTTACACGGGAGTGATGCTGACCTCGGCGGGTTGGGGGCTGCTCTGCCAGAGCACGGAGGCATTCGTCGTGGCGCTGGCGTTGATCCCGCTCTTGGCTGGCAAAGCGCGCCGGGAGGAACAATGCTTGCGCGGGCAGTTTCCTGAATATGCCGACTACCAGCGGAGCGTGCCGCAGTTCTGGCCGCGCTGGCATCGTTGACCGCCGGGGTTGTCGGCCGCGGGACTTAAAACCGGTAGCCGATCAGAAACATGTGCAGGTTCAATCCCGGATTGGGGCGGGCAAAACCGCCATTTGAAAGGTGCTGCAGCCGATAACCGACTTCCCAATGCCGGCCCGGTGCCCATCGCAGCCCCACATGGCTGGTGAATTGCAACGACGACCCCAGATCCCAATCGCCAAAAGTACTCCGGCTCAGATAGGTGAGGTTGAGCCCGCCCACCAGTTCGAGCGCACACGTGTTGCGCCGCAGACGGAGTTGCGGCCCCAGGCTGCCAATGAAAGCATCCGCATGTTGACGGTTCAACCAACCGGCGGATGCCTCCAGCTGCGGGCTCAGGCACCAATGTTCGCCCCAGCGCCATTTCCACGGCAGGTTCAATTCACCGAACAGTTCCGTCTGGACGAAGCGATCGTTCGCGGGACGCATCGTGAAACCGGAGCGGACGCCTGCCGAATCAAACAGCCGTTCCGCCGCCCAGCTGCACGACAGACCCGCCACCAGGACGAACGCGACCGGCATTGTCACCTTGGTAAAATGCATTTCTCCTTTTCCCCTCTGCGCACGCTCCTCTGCATCCTCGGGCGCCGGCTGGTTTGAATTTTCCGCCACGGACGAGACCGCCCCAGTTGCGTTCCTTCTCAGTGGTGTTTGCTCCGATGCCGCCGCTTTAGTTTCTTGCGGTGACGATGGGTGTCAATGACCACAAGCAGAAAGACAATCACCCCTCCCACAAACAAAATGATCATGCTGGGCCGGTCGTGCCATAAACTGGTCACAAAACTGGTGAAGTCCAGGTGCATGCACCAGCCTACACCCATTCTCGCCAAAACCAAAACGCGACACCTGCATTCACTGGATCACCGCAGCGCCGGCCAGGCATCGCGACCTCGGCCGCGCCACGAACCCGCCGGGCGACCCACCGTTTGCAGCGCCTTCCTGGTCTCGGGTGAGCCGCCATCCAAGCCTCGCCGTTTTCCCCTTGCCCTAAATCCGCCGAACATTAGGATGCCCCAACAACGCATGGCGGAAGGAATCACATGGAAAACCAACAGCTCCACCCGGGATGGGAAGCCACCGCTTGCATCGTGGGGGACAAACGGCGTGGCAAACCCGGTTGCTCGCGCGCGCGGCAATCCTCAACGACGACACGGATGTAAATATGAATAATCCAACACTCGACCGCTTGGAAGACCAGATCGCTTGGTATGACCGCAAGAGTTCGTCGAATCAGACGTGGTTCAAATGGTTGAAAATCGTCGCGATTGTGGCCGCAGCGGTCATTCCCTTCTCCGCAGGATTCGGCGGCCCGGGTCTGCTGACGGGCGGCCTTGGGGTTCTCATTGTGGTGTTCGAAGGACTGCAGAGCCTGAACCAGTTTCAGCACCAGTGGATCACCTACCGGTCCACTTGCGAGGAACTCAAGCATGAGAAGTATCTTTGGCTGGCCAAGGCCGGCCCCTACGCCGAAGCAAAGAATCCGGACTCCCTCCTCGCGGAAAGAATAGAATCCCTGATCTCACGCGAGCACGCCAAATGGGTAGCCACTACGGAAGAGTCGAAAGAGCGTCAGAAGCAACCAAAAAACTGAACCGAATCTTGCCTTAGTAGCAAACGCGGATTGGAGGCCTTGTGAAAAACCTGAAACACCCGCTGCGATTGGTCGTGGTAATAATCTCGGTTCTTGGCGCGTCCCTCGATCAAGGACGGGACTGGTTTGTGCGGGCCGGTTCAGCGGGGGACGGCACCAAGGAAAAGCCTTTCAAAGTCCCCTATCTGGCTTCGGATCGGCGGATGGAAATGTGGTGCTGGATCCACAAATGTCGTTCGATAAGAAGTGGTGGAACGATTATAGCCGCGAGGATGGCCCTGCTTTCTTCGCGCCCCATACGACTGGAAGGCAGCCAAGAACCTGTTGCCGCAAAACCCGGCGTGCCAAGCCGGCGCGCGTCCGGTGAAGCTGGAGGTGCGTTTCGATAAATAATCAGCAGTGCTGCCGTCAACCAGATCGCGTCAAACCCCGGCCCAATGAACGAACCGATCACCAAACACAAATACCAAGCATTCATCTCGTACAACCACGCGGCGGACGGACGGGTCGCGCCCGCCGTCCAGACGGCGTTGCGGCGTTTTGGCAAGGCGTGGTACTCCCCGGCATCCATCGACGTCTTCCGCGACGAAACGGGCCTAGGCCTGACGCCTGATTTGTGGGGTGAAATCCAGCAGCGGCTCGAACAATCGCAATGCTTCATTCTTTTGGCCAGCCCAGAGGCGGCGCAGTCCCAATGGGTGGAGAAGGAAATCCGGCACTGGCTGGAACACCGCTCAGCAGGCCCGCTCCTGATTGTGCTCACGGGCGGCAAACTCTCCTGGAGCAAAGAGCCAAATGATTTCGACTGGACTCAGACCAACGCCCTGCCCCGCACGCTTCAGGGAGTCTTCCCGAACGAGCCGCTCTGGGCCGACTTGAGCTGGGCGAAAACCGGCGCCGAGCTTTCACTCCGCAACCCGCGCTTCTTTGGGGAGATCGCCAAAATCGTGGCGGGCCTGCGGCAGAAGCCGTTGGACGAAGTTTTCAGCGAAGCCGCCGTGCAGCAAAAGAAGGCGAGAAGCTTGTTGTGGATCACGGTTGCGGTGCTGGCGGTGTTGACCGTGCTGGCGGTCGCCGCCTCGACGATCAGCTTTCGTTCGATTGCCGACGGGCGAAGACTCCGGGCGGAGGCGCTGGAAAATCAGCGGCTCGATGATGCACGCCTAGCCGCCGAGAAAGAATCCCGGCGGCAGGCCGTGGCCGCCGCTGCCTTGCTCGCGAAAGACCGCGAACTGAGCGCGCGCCTCGCGCTGAAAGCCCTGGACATCGCCCCGACGCGCGAAGCCGAACACGCACTCAGACAAACATTGCTGGGATTAATTTCTCCGCTCTTGCTGGAAGGCCATTCAAACGTGGTAAATGATGCGCAGTTTAGTGTGGACAGCAAACGCGTAATGACGACGAGCGATGATGGAACCGTGCGGGTGTGGAACGCCGATACCGGTACGAACTTGCTCGTCGTGCGCGTGGTTGAAGATACCAAATCCGGCAACTACGCCGCCGGAAGCTTGAGCCGCGATGGCACCAAAGTATTGACGCTGGTCAAACCACAAACGCTGGCCGTCGGTTATTGGAAAAGCTCAAGTGAGCCCAAGCTGTACGACGTGGCAACCGGCAATCTAATCGCCACAATTCCGGATCGGTTTGTCGTCAGCGCAGCTTTGAGTCCTGACAGCCTGCAAATCGCCACAGCCGGCTTCGACACCAGCGCAAAGATTTGGGATGCCCGCACGGGAAAGCTCCGCTTTGATCTGCGCGGCCACGAACACCGGGTTGCCTCGGTCAGCTTCAGTTCCAACGGCAACTGGGTAATGACCACAAGCTGAAACGGCACAGCCCGGGTGTGGGAGGCAAACACCGGCCGGAGTCTGGCGGTTCTGAAAATCCCCAATGACAACAAGGCGGATTATGCGGCCTTCAATCCCGATGGCACGCGGGTCATCACGTTGTGCGACGAAACGAAAGAACTCTCCCTGTGGGACTGGGCGAACCGGCCCGGCGAACCGGTGGCGGTGTTCGCAGGCCACGAAGGCTCAATCCAGGACTTTGCGTTCAGCGCGGACGGCCGGCGGTTGGTCACAGCCAGCGGCGACCGGACGGCGCGGATTTGGGAAACCGCCACCGGCAAATGCCTGCACATCTTTTCCGGCCATGAGGAATTTGTAAACGGCGCGGCCTTTAGCCCGGACGGCCGGTGGATCGTGACGGCCAGCGGCGACCAGACCGCGCAAATCTGGGATGCCGCCACCGGCGAAAACCTGATGCCCCTGGGCTGGGACAATTTTCCGCGCACCAGTGCCGCCTTCAGCCCGGACGGCAAAAAAATTGTGACCGGCACGATTGGAGGAACGGTGCCCGTTTACACTTATGACATCCTGGGTTCCGCCGATGAATTGCGCCAACTGGCCCGTGCCCGGATTGGCCGCAAACCGACGCCGGAGGAGCGGAAACAATATTTTCCCGAGGCCACCGGCAAGTAAGTCGTCGCCCCCGCGCAACTCCCGCCAGCTCGGGCTGCAACAATAATTTGCCCGACGTCACACATGCGTCTCGCTGCCCGCGGCAATCGCCTCGGAAAACAAGTTCAACACCTCCGCCCGTGACAGCGCGCCGATCAGCCGGTTTTCCTTCAGTGTCGTCACCACCGGAATATTCTTCTGCTCGCTTGCCAGCACGATGGGCAGCACGTCCAACAGCCGTTGGCCCGGCGTCACGCACACGGGTGGCGGGCGCATCACATCGTAGGCGATCACCGCGCTCAACTCCTCGCCCGCGTTCAGGTACTCCTTGAGATCCTGCAAGGCGACCAGGCCGAGCAATTGCTCCTGCGCGTCCACAACCGGCAGAAAATTGTTCGGGCTGGTGAGGAAACGGTTGGCCATCTGCTTCAACGTGGCGGTCTCGCGCACCGGCGGCACCGGCACGCGCATCAGATCGCCCACCATGCGCTCGGTCGCCGCGCCGGCCTTCGCGCTTTCTCCTTCCACCGTCACGCCTTTGCGGCGCAAGGGTTCGGTGTAAATGGATTCCGGATGGAATTTCCGCGACACGAGAATCGAAACCACACACGCCAGCATGAGCGGCGGCATCAGCGAATAGTCGAGCGAGATTTCCAGCACCATGATCATCGCCAGCAGCGGCGAGCGCGTTGTTGCGGACAGCATGCTGCCCATGCCCACCACGGCAAACACCGCCACGGGCATCCCGTGCGCAAACCCCAGCCGGTTCAAGGCCAGGCCGAACGCCGCGCCCAGACTGGCGCCGAGAAAAATTGTCGGGGTGAACACGCCGCCCACCGCGCCCGAACCAACCGTGGCCAGCGTGGCCAGCAGTTTGGCCAGCAACAAGGCGATGATAAACAGCAGCGGCGCGGGCTGGTTCAGGAATTCGTCGTGCAGAATCCGGTTCGTGATGACATAACCGTTGCCCCAGACTTCTGGAAATTGCGTCGCGATGAGGCCCACGATCAATCCGCCCAGCATCAGCCGGAGATAAAGCGGGACGCGGATTTTTCCAAACAGTTCGCCGCTTAATTTTAGCAGCCGCAAAAACAACGATCCCAGCGCGCCCGTCGCCACGCCCAGCAGCACGAACCACGGCAGTTGCGTCACGCTCGTGAAGTCGAACGACGGCGGCGCGTACCAGGCTTTGATGCCGAAGAACGTCCGCGTGATCATCGTCGCGACCACCGAGGCGAAGACCAGCGGCGCGAACAGGTTCATAGAGAAGTTGCCCAGCACGATCAGCGAGGCGAAAACCGCCCCGGTGATGGGCGCGTTGTACGCCGCCGCGATGCCCGACGCCGCGCCGCAGCCCACCAGCAATCGCAGCCGGTACGGCGGCCACTTCGCGAGCTGCCCCCACTTGGACGCGAGCGTGGCGGAAAGTTCCACGATGCCGCCCTCGCGTCCGATGGAGCCGCCCGAGCCGATGCTCACCAGCGACGACAGGAATTTCACCAGGCCGGAGCGCAGCGGCAGCTTGCCGTCGCCGGCCACGACCACTTCGAGAATATTCGTCGTGCGCTGCGGGCCGGACAGTTTCAACCCGAAATACAGAACCAATCCGGCAATCAATCCGCCCAGCGTGGGCGTGAGCAGCCGACCCCAGTAGTTCATCATCTCCGCGACCTCAACCGGATCGCCGGGCCGGCGCAGGAAAAATTCCTTCACCAGTTCCATTGCGTAGTAATAGAAGAGATTGACCAGCCCGCCGATGACCCCGACGCCCCCGGCCAGCAGAAGATGAAAGGCTTCCTCGCTGAAGCTGAGTTTCTCACGGATGCGCAGCAACTGTTGCCAATGACGGCGCAGAAACGTACGCGCTTTGACCATCAGATTGTCCACCGGGAACTGCACAAGTCAAAGTTACCGAACCCTGGCGTTTTGACGAGCCGGGATTCACCGGACCTTGCACAACCGTCGCATCCGATCAGGGTCACGCGCATGTGGAGCAGCCTGACATTGCTTCCGGCTCCCTTTCCCGCCCCAATGGGAGAAGCCTCATCTGCACCTCGGCAAATCGTGCGGGCCCAAAAAAGCAAATTCCGCTGGACCGGATTTGCAACGACAGCGTGAGAACCTCCAAGAAGCGTGCCAAAGCGATTCCTTCTCCCCGGGGGAGAAGGCAAGGATGAGGGCGGGCTAAAAACTAACTTTGCAGTTTCCCGATCCTTCCCTAACTTCCCGTCATGGCCGACATCGAACGCGCCCGCCAGCTTCGCAAGGATGAAACCTGGGCTGAAAAACTCGTCTGGAGCCGGCTGTGCGCCCGGCGGTTCACCGGCTACAAATTCCGCCGCCAGCATCCGCTCGGCATTTACTATCTGGATTTCTTTTGCGAGGAGGCCAACCTGAATGTGGAACTGGATGGCACCCAGCAAGGTTTTCCCGACCAACGGCAACACGACATGGAACGGGAGAAGTTTCTGCAATCGCAAGGCATCCAGACGCTGCGGTTCTGGAATTCGCACCTGCGCCGCAACGCCCAAAGCATCCGCGACACGATCTTTAACGAGCTGCAAATCCGCGCGCCGCATCCGTTGCCGGATTACACAAGGCCGATGAAAGCAGGGATTGAAAAGAAAAGTTAGGTTAAACGACCGTCCTCACCCCAGCCCTCTCCTCCGAGGAGAGGGTGGACCGTCGTCCGCCTTCTTGAAAATTCGCGCGGCTGGAGTTGCGGGAATAAAAAGCGTTGATGCTCTTTCAGACCCCGTAAAAACAAAAAAGGCCGGCGTAAGCCGGCCTTTGTGTTTTCAAATTGTCTTTCGCAACAACTTACGTCAGCGAAATCTTGTCGCCCTCTTTCAAGGTGACAATCGCCTTCTTCCAGTTGTTGGTGCGGCCGGCCTGGGCCGTGCGCTTGCGGCGGGCCTTGCCGCGCACGTTCAGCGTGTTGACCTTGGTGACCTTCACCTTGAACAGTTCCTGCACCGCCGAGCGGATCTGGGTCTTGTTCGCGCGCGGGTCGGCCACAACCGTGTACTGGTTGAAGCTCTCGGCCTGCTTCGTGCCTTTTTCGGTCAGGCGCACCGTTCGGATGATTTCAAAAGCATTCATGTTATTCCTTGTTCAAACGGGCTTCAACTTTCTCGAACGCGCCCTTGGTGAAAACCAATTTGTCGGAGCGCAGCACGTCGTAGGTGTTCAACGAGTCGCCCGTGGTGAGAAACACGTTGGCCACATTGCGGGAGGCTTGCGCCAGATTCTTATCCGCATCCTGCGCCACGATCAGCGCGGTGCCGGTGGACAAGTCCAGTGCGTTCAGCACGCCGACGAAATCCTTCGTCTTGCCCGTGCTCAACTTGAAATCGTTGATCACAACCACATCGCCCGCCTTCAAACGCTCGCTGAGGGCTTTGCGCAAGGCGAGCTGCCGGGTCTTGTCGTTGATCTTCTTCGTGAAGTCGCGGGGCTTGGGTCCGAAGACCACACCACCCCCACGCCACAACGGCGAGGCGAAGGAACCGGCGCGGGCGCGACCGGTGCCCTTTTGTTTCCACGGCTTCTTGTTGGAGCCGGCCACATCGCCGGCGGTCTTGGTGCAAGCCGTACCCATGCGCTGGGCGGCTTGATAAGCGACGACGGTGTCGTGAACGGCTTGCGTTCCCCGGCCGTCTTCGACGAGCGCGAATTTAACTTCGTGTTCGCCCTGGCTTTTTCCTGAGATGTCTTTGATTGAAATTTTCATGGTGGAGCCTCAATTACTTCTTTTTGACTTCGGCTTTCTTGGCTTCCGCCGCGGCCTTCTTGGCCTCGGCCTTCTTGTTCACCGGGGCCACGGCGGGCTTCCAGCCTTTCGGGCGCTTCTTGGATTCACGGATGACGACGTAGTCGCCTTCCGCGCCAGGAATTGAGCCTTTGATGAGAATCAGATTGTCGGCTTCACGCACCTGTACGACTTCCAAATTTTGCGTCGTGCGTTGAACCTGACCGAGGTGACCGGGCATCTTCATGCCGCGCATGACGGTGCCGGGGAACAAGCGCTGTCCGATGGCGCCG
>JANPGB010000147.1:0-20925 GCA_031423695.1 Verrucomicrobiota bacterium | reverse complement strand
GCATCACGTCGGGATAAGGACCAAGAAACCGTTCTCCGTTGAAATGAATCAAGTGTTCCGGGTCTTCAGCAACCCACACTTCCGTCTCCCATGAAAGCTGCGTCAAAAAACTCCGCATAACTTCGCGGGTCGAGAAAGCTGTCACGAAAACCAATCCGGCTTTGCAACCGGCGAACAATTCTTTCAATTCCTTCCGACGTTTCCTGTCAACCGGCCCGGCGCTGGTTACAGCCTCAATCAACAATAGCCAGTTCCGTTTCGTATCATGGATTACAACGTCCGGCATTTTCGCTGGCGCTGGAATGTCAACGCCAAGTCGTTGCAAGTAGTCAGCGTCCAAATGCAGGAATTTGTCTTCCGCGTCGCCTATGTAAATGACCGTTCCGCCCGGCACGAAACACGGACAGAATTCCTCGATGACGGTTTTGATGAGTGGGTTCTGGCCACCCGGCGAAATTGTGACTGTTTCGCCTGACGGGAGCTTGACCGGGATTCGTGTCAGCTTCCGTTCGCGAAGAAGTCCTTTGCGAATTCGATCTCGCGCCGCGAGATAGGACTTCAGTTTTCCGCTCCACTCCAAAGTGTCGAACGCCCGAAACAGTTCGAGCGCGTTTGGTTCGGTTTGATAAACCGTTTTGCCACTGTTCGTCGGACGGCTTGGGTCGTCTGGATTGCGAATCAATATCCCGGCTTCGACGAAATACTTTACGGCCTCGTCGCGAATTGTCTCACGGGTGTTTGGCGCGTAACGGACGCCGTACGTTTCAGCAACAAAATTAATGATTGGCGTGATTCCTCGCAACGGTTCAGCAGCTTCGCTCCACGGTTGCGAAGGTTTGAGGTCAAGCATCGCCAGCAGCGTGTAGCCAGCGACTTCGTTGCTCTGTCTCGCGGTAAAGCCAAGCGTCCGCAAGATTTCCATCGCGTCACGCAGTTTTGCATCACGTGCCGCAGCCAAGGCAGATTGCTTCGTCTTGGCCATCAGAAAAGTTCCTCCTCTACCAAGGCATCCAGTTCCTCTTGCAGCATTCCGGGGTCAGCGATTCTGTGGCCAAGCTTTTCCAACTCAATCTGTGTTGGATAATTCAGGCTGCGCAAGTCAGTCGCGTTCACTTGCGTATGACCGTTGAACTGGCGGAAATAAACATCCACAACCGTCGAATTCAAGAACGCTGCCAGCCCCTTTGCCAACGCCATCGGAAGCCCGTGACCGTTGACGTGAAAATAATTCAGGTGGTTCTCAAAGCCAACCAACGGCGCATGAATTTGGTGCGAGTCATAGATGCAAGCCACGATTCGCTTTCGTTCTTCCTTCGCCGTGAACCGTTTTACCAGCACATAGACTCCGGCGGGCACGAGCAGTTCGCGCGTCTGCTCGTTGCTCACGATGGCGTTTGGTTTGCGCGCCTTCTCGCGCGGCCAATGCACGAAGCCGCCGTTGAAATGGCAGGGGTAAATCAGCGGCGCAGTATCATGTTCAGGTTGCTCACGCAGAAATTCCTTGGCCCGGAAATCTACCACGCGCCCGGTCGAAACGGACAAACCCAATTCAGGCAACGATGCCGACAACCGACCCATGATCGCCCGCGCGCTGTCTTGCGTGTCGCTTTCGGCCAGATGAATGAACTGATTCGCGTCGTCCGGTGAAACAACCTGGCAGTATGCGACCTCGCGTTCTGTAATCGAACTGCCGGACGCGCCGCTGCTGGTGGAAATAATCACATGCTCCGGTTTGGCCGCGTCTTTGACCGCGTGGACGATGATGTTTTCCTGAAGCACCGCGTCGCGGCTGAACGCCGCCGAGCGGGATTCAAAGACGTGCAGCCGGCGCAGCGACATCGTTTCGAGAAAGTCCGTCCTGAATGGTTTGAAGTAAGGCCCGTTGCAGAAACTTCGCGGCGTGATGGCGACTAATTCACCTCGATCCGCCAGCAGTTTGGTGATGAGCGCCACAAAACCCGCGTAGAGATTGCCCGTCTCAATTCCCGCAGAGCGAAGCAGCAGGCGTGTGGGGGAATCGCTGCGAATCTTTCGGTAAGGCGGATTCACGATGGCAGCGTTGAAGCGCGGCTCGCGTAACACGAACAACTCGCCACGCACCATCGGCACGGCGGCGGCGATGAAATCCTCGTTGAGCACCGTTGCGGAAAACTGAATGCGCGCCCGATCACATTCCTGCTGACAGCCTTGCAACGTCGCGTGAAGCGATTCGATCAACGCTTCGTCGAGTTCCCAGGCTGTGATGGAGATTCCCTTTGGTTTGTGGCGCGAAGCGCAGAGCTGCCTGACCAACGCAGCCGACAGCGCACCGTCTCCCGCGCCGGCATCCAGCAAATCCAACTCCTCCCAGCGCGCCTTGAAAAGCGACGCCATGAAATCCGCCACCGGATGCGGTGTGAGGAACTGACCGAGTTCGTGCCGCCTGTCCTGGCTGGGCGTAACATACGTCTGCTCATCTTCTGACTGTTTCGTGGCGACTGTCATGATCTTGCCAACATTGTATTGAAGCCGTTTCAGTCAGCAACGAGCAAACTCTCGTGGCTCGTCGAAATTGCAGAGCACGACGTAGCGAGGGCGGTTGGGCACGAGGCGCGTCCAGTAGTCGAACGCCTGCCGGTAATGCTTCTGCAAATCCGTGCCGCGCTTCTTCATTTCGATCAGCACGACGGGTTTCCACACGTAATCGGCGAAGGCCGTGCCGCCGCCGTCCTCGTTGGATTTGCGGACGCGGAACTCAGCCGTGCCGCCCACGTCGAGTGATCCAGCTTGACCGAAGGCTTGAAAGAGGCGGTCGAGGAAGATTTGCGCCTGTCCCTTTTCGTCGCCGGTGATGTGCTTGCCACACCACGCGATGAATTCTGAAAGTTTTTCCCGGCTCGGCATGGCGCAGAGAGTGCGTGGAAAATGGGGCAGCGTCAATTCGCGAGCGGGACAGGAAGCGTGCGCGACAATGATCGCAGCGCTTCACGTCCGCCAAGGCATCTATGGCACAACGAAGCGAAAATACGCCCCCGGTGCAGCCGGTCGATTGGTGTAGTTAAACACTCTGAACGGGTCAAAATGGTTGGTGAACACCGGGGTCCAGAGTCCCCAAGGCGTCGCGAGGTTCGTGGTTGAATATAAGACCAGACTGGCATTGGTGGTGCCGCCAGATCCCTTGATGATGAGGTTTGTGCCTGCAACAATCGGTGGGAACAAACTCAAAGTGTTAAAAATCCCGCTGGCGACGAGGCCATAGGTGCCGGCGCCGCCCGTGTCGGAACTGCTGACCAGCACGGTAAAAGTGCCGGTGTTGGTCGCTGTGTAGGCGAGCAGAACATCCGTGACCGGAAAACCCCCGGCCGCGGTCAACAATGCTCCGTTTGCCCCATAGAGTTGAAGGAAGCCAAAAAAATTCGTGGTTCTTAATTCCAGATTGATTACGTCCCCCTTGGCGGCCGTGCCGGCGTACAGGTCCAAATCGCCCAACGTGATGGTTCCGGCATAATTTCCCCCGTTGGTCATGACACCGCCCTGGTCGCCCGCCGGCACAATGAATGCCTCGGGAATTTGAGCCAGGTGCAACTCGTATGTGCCCGTTCCGCCCCCGTAACCGTCGCTGACCAGCACGGTGAACGTGCCGCTGTTGGTTGCCGTGTAGGCGATCAGATCATCTTTGACAGGATAGTTCCCGACGCTTTGCAGCAATGCCCCGTTCGGCCCATATAACTGAAGCTTGCCAACGAAATTCGTCGTCCCCAACCGCAAATTAATGCTCTCTCCCTTATTGGCCGTGAATGTAAACATGTCCAAATCGCCCAAGGTGTTGGTTCCGGCATAATTCCCGCCATTGGTCATGACACCGCCCTCGTCACCCGCCGGCACAATGAACGCCTCGGGAACTTGGGCTAGATGCAAAACGTAAGTGCCGCCGTCGTTTATGACGGCGCTGCTGACCAGCACGGTGAACGTGCCGCTGTTGGTTGCCGTGTAGGCGATCAGATCATCAGTGATCGGATAGGCACCCGTGGCTACAAGCAACGCCGCGTTCGGCCCATACAATTGGAGCCTGCCATAGAAATCCGTCGTCCCCAGCCGCAGGTTGATGCTGTCACCGGTGTTGGCCGTGAAGGTGTAGGAATCTGCAACCGTATTGGTAAAAATGATTCCAGTCTGATTGGCGCCGTTAATGAGCACGCTCGCATTGGCGGTATTGAGGCACAAGGCCGGCAGAAACAGGGCCATGAGGAGGCAGGACGTTTTCATAGCATTAACATGGTTGTGGAGTTGGATCCGGGAGGGGAATATTTTTATCGCCAAACTTTTTTGCATGGAACGGCCCTTGATCAGGACGCTTTTTGCTCCAGTAAGCCCATCTTCCGTCGTTTGTTAACAATATTAACAACAGGAAGCTAAAAATGCAAATTGATGAAAACTAACCGTGCGGGGCGACGAATTTTGAAAGTTTTTCCCGGCCCGGCATGGCGCAGAGAGTGCGCGGAAAAGGCGGCAGCGTCAATTGCGAGACGCGAGGCAATGGCAAACGACAGCAACAGGACAACTCAAATACTTATGTGCTGACGGGGTCTTTCCCCATTCCATATTTCTGGCGGAGTTGCGTCCCGGGCTTGAGCAGTGGAAGACGGTTGCAGCCAGCCCAACCTGCTAAACCCCATCGCCTCCACGCTCCGGTCAGTTCCACGGCTTTGTTATCCCGCCGCTTTGAGGTTCGCGCCGGGTCAGTCTTTGCCGAACACCTCCCAGATTGCCCAGTAGGGTTACACCCCATGGCTAAGCACCCGTCTGCAACGAACTGTGCTGCGCAAGTTAAAACAAAATAGAAAACACGAATAAAGAAAAAATATCATGAAAAAAATAATCACCGTTTTTTTGGCTATGGCGCTGGCCGCAAGCGTAATGGTCATGCAGGTACAGGCTCAAAGTTCGTCCACAACAAACCGTAACGGAGGTTGGGCTCCTTCTCCTCCCGGTGGCCCGATCCCTCCTCTGCCACCCCGCACGAACCAGCCGTCTCCCCCCAAGCCGCGACAGGGTGCACCACAAATCACTCCCGGCGGAAAGCTGCTTCCTTCCGCTCCGGGTGGTCCGAGACCTCCCATAACTACTAATGCGCCTCCGCAGACCAAGCCCATGCCGCCCGGCGGCACAAGGCCCTTGCTGCCAAACAAACAAATACAACCGCTGAGACCCGTTCTGCCCGGACAAGTTCCGCCACACCAGCTGGTACCTCCAGAACAGCCGACCCAGCCCGGACAGGTTTCGCCCCAGCAGCCAAACCCGCCGGAAGAGGTTCAACCGCAGCAACGCATCCTGGCGCAGCCGCCGGTTCAGCCTTCAAACCCGGCGCGTCCGAGCGCCCCGCCTGCCGTGCGGAGCACCCCGTCGGCCGGGCCCAAGTAAATAGTGGTAAGGCAAAACGCCGGGCCAGCCTGCTGGCCTGGCGCGTTCGTCAGAATTGCGGCCGCCTTTTCGGCGACCCAACTTTCTGTTTGCAAATTGCCTCGACAGGCTTCACGCGCCTCAACTCATTTCCTCCGTCAGATCGGCGGGCCAGCCGCAGGCACGGCGACCACGACGACGCGAGTGTCTTGGCAAAGTTTCCTGAGCGCGCGCTGTTGGTTTTGCGGCGGCCTACGCGGCTCTGAGTTCAAGCCCAAGACAGACGCACCGTGCCGGCAACGGATTTGATGTCGCCGCTTCTGCACGATGGGTTTCAACGACCCACCCTTCCGACCCTTCTCCTTTCTCGCATTCACGCTTTCTAACTCAACCAAGGGTTTTCCCAGTGACCGTGAGGAACTTCCCAGTCGCGGCCAGTTCGCTTAAACCGTAACGGTAATCATGCCGTTTGACTCTGAACGAAACATCACTTGCGCCGACCCGGCGGCGGCCGGTGTTTCACGAGGCAGCGTCACGATGAAACTCAAGTCGGGCGCGGATTGGTCGTAAAGAAGTCATGACCGTCAAATCACAGCGGATGTTCTGGCTGGGCCTGTGGCTGACCTGCGTGGTCACGCCGGGGGGATTGCGTGCGGCGTTGACCCCCGAAAAACTTTACCAAAAGGTTCTGCCCTCGGTGATGACGCTGGAGGTCGAAAACCAGAGCGGGGAAAGATTTGTCGGCAGCGCCGTGCTCGCCCTGGCCGACGATGTGGCGCTCACCGCCTGGCACGTGGTCGCCGACGCGCGTTCGGTCTGGGCCGTCTTCGCGGACGGGCAGCGTGTGAATGTGACCGGCTGCATTGATCATGACGGCGGGCGCGATCTGGCGTTGGTGAAACTGGAAAAACGCCTGCCCCATCGGCGGGCGGTCTTATGCCGGGAACTTCAACCGGTGGCGGCGCGGGCGTATGTGATCGGCGCGCCGCGCGGCTATGATTTCAGCATCAGCGACGGCTTGATCAGCCAGCTTCGGAACGTGAACGGCTCGCTTCAGTATCAACTGTCGTGTCCGATCTCTCCCGGAAACAGCGGCAGCCCGATCCTGAATCAGCGCGGCGAAGTCATCGGCATTGCCACCTGGACGAAGACCGACGCGCAAAACCTGAGCTTCGCCATTCCGGCCCAGGAGTTCAGCCATCTCAAGGTTTCCGCCTGCCCCACGAGTTGGGAGCAATTGGCGGCCGCCGCCCGCCCGGCCGCTCCTGTCACGTTGATGCCATCGCGCCACGGCACCGGCCCGCCGCCCGAAGAAGCGGCCGAGGCGGGAAGTTTTGCCGCGTTCCAGAAACATCTGCATGGCTCCGCCGGCAAATTCGTAACCGTCGTGGTTCAGGCGGCAGGGCAGACAAACATTTTCAGGTTCACGGCAAAATAAATAAATGCCGGATCGCAGTCACCGGGGGCCCGCGCGTGGTCAAGTATTGGTCAAGTATTCAACAGGGTGAGGCTGCATCAAAACCAATGAGCCTTGCGCGATTCAAGGCTTGCCGGTGAATGGACGGGCGGGTTACTGGCCCGCGAAGGGGCACGCTTTTCCCGATTCCGATGGGACGCGCCCGCTGGTTTCCGCGTCTCTTCGGGTTACACCCCATACCCTTTGACCGGCCGATCGCGTACTCATGGAGCGCAAAGTAACAATCCAAATAAAAATCAAACCATGAAAAAATTCATCATTCCGTGTCTCGCCGCCGCCGCCCTGTTGTCGCTCACCGCCTGCAAAAATGTGATCAATGAGAAACAGGGTGCACCCACCCACTCCTCCACCACCACGACGGAGGAAACCACGGTGCGCAGTCCCGTCAGCACGACCACCACGGAAACGCATACCACGCCGTGACCCGGCGGTAAGCGTGGCGTGGAACGGGGGCTGAACGCCGCAATCCAGGTTCAGTCTTTAGTAACGGTGTGCCGGTGCGGAATCGGACAGCTGCATTGGTGCCGGGTGGCGGCAGGGATCGCCTTTGCCGCCATCACCGCGTCCGCTTGAAAATCGCGCGCCACAACCAGTCCGAGCGCGCGGCCAAAAAAAGCAGGGCCGCGCGCGCGGACGGCTGCAACAACACCCGCTGCAACCACGCCGCCCAGCGCAGCCGCCGCGTGAATTTCGTGTCGCACGCTTCGGCAATTTGTTCCTGCGCCTGCGTCCAGGTCAGCTCGCCCCGGTGGAATTTCACCAGCGGCTCGATCGCCAGCTCGGCGGATTCAAAGGCCATGGACATGCCGTTGCCCGTCAGCGGCGGAATCATCGTCAGCGCATCGCCGATGCGGCATTCATCCGACGCGACAGCCTGCTGCGGCCGCAACGAGAAACCGGCCACCGAGCAGAAAGAGTCTTCCTCGAACCGCGCGTTGGCGAGCCGCGCATGGAGCGCCGAGTCCGCGGGGCCGGCCAGCCAGTCGCGCCAGCGCCGCGCCAGATCCGGGACGGTTCTCTCGCTGCGAAACAGGCCGCAGATGTTCACGCGGCCATCCGTCAGGCGGCACAGGCCGACGTAGCCGGCGGACACAAAGTGCAGTTCCAAATCAGCCGCCATCACCACGTCCCGCGCGTGGACTTTCAGCCCGAACAGCCGCCAGCCGTCCACCACCGCCGCCGTCCGCCGTCCGCTGGCCTGCACGATCCCGTCGGCCGCTTTGCCCCGCCAGCGTTCCTCCGTCCGCAATTCGCCGCCGCGCCGCTGAAATTCGCGCGCGAGCCAGGCATCCAAAACAAAACGGGAGATGCACAAGGCGGCTTCGGGAAGCGGCAACACCGGCACAGCTGCCGTCTTCCCATAGAACGCCGCGCTGACGGAGGAACAGGCGTCCGCGCTTTGCAGCCCCTCCAGCAGCCCAAGCCGGGCCAGCGAGCGTTGCCCGTCGCCACTGATAAATTCGCCGCAGACGCGGTGGCGCGGATAGCGGCCCGCCTCCCACACCGTCACCGGCACGTCGTGCTGACGCAGCCCGATGCCCAGCGTCAACCCGGCGAGGCCGCCGCCCACGATGGTGATTGGATCAGGCATGACGTTGCGCCACGAAGCAGTGGCTGAACCGGCCGGCGGGTCGTTCGCTCAACCGCCAGCCTGCCACCGCCGGCCAGAGTGCGGAGAGTTCGTGGCCCGCAAAACCGGCGCGCACGCTCACGACCGCGTCGTGTTGCGTGACGCTGTTGCAACCGATGAAGCCGAGCAATCGGGAGGCCGTCAGCGCGCTCAGCGAACGGCGCGGTTCGCAGGCGATGAACCAATTCGTCCTCGCGGCGGCGAGGCGCAGCAATGCCCGCAACGATTTTTCCGGGAAGTGGTGGAGGAATAAATTGGCGAGCATCACATCCGCGGCGGGGGCCGGCTGCTCCAGCCAGGCGAACACGTCGGCCGCCACGCTTTGAACCGACCAGTGGAGCGCCGCAAACGCCCGGCGGGTTTCCCCGGAAACAACATTCTGGCGGTCCAGCAAGGCGACCTCGGCGGTGATGCCCAAAGCCGACCAGCGCCGCGCCAGTTGCAGCAGCAGGGTGCCATCGCCGGCGCCCAGTTCGACCACCCGGAGCGGTCGCGCGCGCAAAGCCGGTTCCGCCAGTGGGTGGCGGCACGCGTGCGAAAGGATGCCGGCGTGGCCCATGAGGGAATTCAACCGCCGCAGATCCGCGCGCGAGCCCACGGCTCCCGGATCGGCGGGCGGGAGGTCGTCGAGGAGTTCGGGTTCAACATCGCGTTGCATGGTTCAATCCACTTTCAAAAGGGCTCCGTGACAACTGAAGCCGGCGCCGAAGGACGACAGCCACCACCAGCCGCCCGGCGCGTTTTCCGCCAGCGCGCGCTCCAGCACAAAGAGCACGAACGGGCTGCTGACGTTGCCGAACTCGCGCAGCACGGCGGCGCTCATGCGCAGATCGCTCTCGCTGAGTCCAAGTTTTTTTTGCAATGCGCCCAGCACTTCGCGCCCGCCGGCGTGCAGAATCCAGCCGGTCACCTCGGCGCGTTTCAGCGGGTGGAGTTCGAGCATTTCGCCGAGCAGGATTTCAACGTGCCCGGCGGCGAGCGCGGGCACTTCCCGGGTCAGAATATTTCGCAACATGCCGTCGCGCTGCTCGAAGCGGAGCGCGTCACGTTCGGCCGGGTTGAGCAGACTTCTGGCCGCCCTCCACTCCACCCGGCGTGCGTGCGCGGCGGGCCGGGCGGACCACACGGCCGCGCCCGCGCCGTCGCCGAACAGGCAGGCGCTGATCAGGACGCCGGGATCGTTGTCGAGGTAGAAGGCCGCGCTGCAAATCTCGACGCTGATGGACAACACCTGTTGCGCCCGGCCCGCTGCCAGCAGCGCTTCCGCCGTGCGAAAATTCGGCAACGCCGCGCCGCAGCCTTGACCGACCAGATCGAGCGCCTGCACATCGGCGCGCAAGCCCAGCCGTTGGCTCACATAGCTGGTCAGTCCCGGACACAGATAGCCGGTACAGGTGCTGATGAGTACGGCGTCAATATCTGTGGGCGCAAGCCGGGCGGCGGCGAGCGCGCGCTCGGCGGCTTGCGCGGCGAGCGCGGGCGCATGTTCGGCGAAACGGGCGTGCAGCGCGTCGGGTGTCAGGGCAAAAGCCTCCTCCAAATTTGCGACCGCAAGGTGCCGCGTGGCGATGCCGTTTTCTCCGCACAACACCCGCCGGAGCAGCGCGCGGGAGCGGGCGGTGAGCTGCGGATACTGGGGCGCGCGTTGCAACGCCGCCCAACCTTCCGCCTGCGCGAACCGCCGGGGCGGAACCGCGGTGCCTAGTCCGGTCAAATACATGGTGCAAATGAGTTTCGTCAGTCAACCAAACCGCGCACCCTCCGGCTTTGTTGTCGTTCTTGTCTGGGTCGCCGGGGACACCCGTCAGAGATTCTTCGATCTTGTCGTGCGCGATGGTTTCACAGCGTCTGGCCGGTCATTGCGGCTCTTCGATTATCTTCGTCCGTGGCGCCGGCGCCGCGTTTCACCTGGGCGCTTGGTTGCAAATATTGTCCCGCCTCACAGCGATTTCAGGTATTCCACCAAGTCCGCTTTTTCGGCAACGGTCAGCCCGGTGTGAAGATGAGCGTCGTAATGGTTGACCACGTCGGCGAGCGTGGCGAAGCGGCCGTCGTGATAGAAGCCGCCCTGGCTGCGCGTGAACAGGCCTTTCAACGGCGTCGTGCGATAGCGCTGGTCCGGCGAGCGGCTGGCCTGGAAATCGTCAATCCCGATTTCGGCGGGCGTGTGCAGGTTCCAGCCCGGCTCGCTGAAGACCGGCGGCACATGGCAGGTGGCGCACTGGGCTTTGGATGCGAACAGCGTCTGGCCGCGATCGGCCGCCGACGGGTTGAAGCTGCCGCGCGGCGGTGCGGGCGCGGGAATGGCAAGCTGATAGAACTGGAGCGCCGCCAGGTTGGACGTGACCAGGTCGGGCGTGTGGCGAACGTTCCAAAAACCGTTGCGGGCCGCGACAGGGAAGAGGTTGGTGTCGGCCAGACGCGGGTCGTAGAACGTGCCGCGTCCGCCCATTTCCAGGTTGGCGACAAAGGCGTTCCAGTGGGTGACCGAACCCCAGCCGGTGTAGGTGTGCAGGTTCACACCAGCCAGGCCGAAGGCCGCCGGCATCAGCGTGGCGGCGGATTTGCCGTCGGGCCGGAACGCCCTGCCATCGAGCAGCAGCGCGGCGTCGAATTTGCCCGGCCCCCAACTGTTCAACACCGTGCGCACGGTCGCTTCGTCCACCTGGAGCGCCGCCGTAAACGGTGAAAGATCCGGCGCCAGATTGATGATCGCGCCGACGTTGAGGTCGCGGTTCGGCCAGCCGTCGAGGCGGCGGCCGATGCCGGGCGCGAACGAGTTGTCCACCACCGAGTGGCAGAGCGCGCATTGAATGCCCAGCGATTTAATTTTTCCGGCGTTGTCAAAGATACCGGTCACGCCGACCACCGCGTTGAGTTTGAGCAGCGCCAGCGTGGTGGCGGGATCGTCGAGGTTGACCCTGCCCGCGAGCAGCTTCGCCTGGAGTGCGGGCGGCAGCGCCTGGACATCCACCTTCAGCCCCGCCGCCAGTGCGGTCCGCGCGCTGACTCCGGGGCCGACGCCGCCGTGGTTGGTTCCCGCCAGCGCCAGATGGAGTTTGAGCGCATCGCCCCAGAACGCCTCGTCGCCGAAGGTGGCGTACCGGAAAATCTGCCGGCCCTGATTGAGCAGGCGGTCGTTGTTCCGGCGAATGGCGCGGTCAAAGTCATTGCCGGAATTGCCGGCCCCGGCGTGCTGGCCGGAATGGTCGTCGTCGGCCTTGCCAAAAAAAGGGAGCAGCGCCAGGGTGATTAATGCCAACAATGCAAGAAGGTTTTTCATAACAGCCTTATTTCTTGAACTTGGCCGGAAACTGCCTGGCAATCCCGTCGCTCAACAGGTCGGCGAACATCAGCATGTGCCGGTGGCCCTCGTCGTAGGACGCGATGTCTTTCGCCCAATCCTTCGTGAGCCGGCCCACCACTTCGCCCGTCGTCAGATCCAGATGTTTCTGCAGCATCTCCTCCAGGTCTTTTTGAGGCCAGTGGGGATTCGCGCTGCTCAGGAAGGCCGCGATCTCTTTGCCATTGGCCGACCATTTGGTCTGCGCGGCCGCCAGTTGCGCCGCGTCGCCGCCCTTGGCTGCGCTGACCACTTCCGTGGCGATCAGAATATGGTCGCGCAACAGCGCCGATAATTTCTTGCCCGCCTCGTCGCCATAATAAGGCTTGATGGCGTCGCCGATATCGTCCTGGTTTTGGAGCAGCCGCTTGGCGACGGCATCGGCGTCGGGAAGATCAGCCACGGCACTTATGATGTAGTTGCGGGTATAAGTGAGGTGGTCTTCCCAGAGTTTACGCATCGCCATTTTGAGGCCGACGGCCGGTTCCATTTTCGAGGCGGACTCCATGCCGAAGCCCGTGAGGGTGACGCCGATCAAGGAGGCGGCCAGAACGGCGATCAAACTAATTGGAAGTGTCTTCATTTTCGTTCGCTTTCATTTGGATTTTTTAGTGGAGCGCTTGTGGAGCCCTTGCGCTTGCACGCACTGTTCATGGTAGGCAAGGAATGCGGGCGGTCGCCATGGGGTGTTACCCTACCGGAGATTTGGTGAAGCCTGAGTTCAACTGCATCGTTTCGGCTGCTAAACCCGAACTCCGAAGTTGGCGGCGCGACGGGGACGGTAGCGCAGGCTTTCGAGCCTGCGGGTTCGGGCGACTTTCCAGTCGCCAGCTTTCCCGGCACACGGGACAAGAATGTCCCGTGAACCCGCAGACAGGAATGTCTGCGCTACACACCGTTGCTGCGGCCTCCCAATTCCAACTTCGGCGTCCGGGCTTAACCCTGATTCCGAAGTCGGCTTCAAACTGGTCGCGTAGCGCGGGCTTCCAGCCGGCGGGGCTTCGGATTTATTCACGCGCTTGCCCAGGCGGACGTCCAGCCGACTGGAAGTCGGCGATACGGCAGGTTGGAAACCTTGCGCTACGTCAGCGACGCGGCGCCACTTCGGAGTTCGGGTCAAATAAATCCGCGCACGACAGTTTCCGCCTCGAGCCACACCTGGGATTTGAGCAGCCACTCCTTCGCTTCCTGTTCGTTCTTTTCTTTGTCACTGGAAGCGCCGGTCAGGGATTCCTGGGTCTTGTCCTGGGCGATGGTCTCGCAGCGTCTGGCCTGGCGTTGCAGCTCTTCGATGATCTTTGTCGTCTGTGTTTGCATATTCATTTTTCTGGCCGCCCGGCCACCGCCCGCCCACTGCGGCCACCGGCCCCGGCGGGGGATTGCGGGAGTCGAACGCGGCGCGGAGGCTGGATGCGACCGGACGGCGCGGCAACCGTCGCGCGCAGGTTTTCTAAAACCTTCCAGGCCCGAGGGCGCGACGCCCTGCGCTGTTTCAGCTACCCGTGCAGGTTCGTCTCGTATCCGGCCCTGACCAGGCCAAACACTCCGTCCAGCAACAGAATCGCCCCCGCGATGGCGTTGCTGAGAAGACACGGATCCAACTGGTGCTTGTGCACGTAGGCGGCCGCCATGGTTTCCAGGTCGGCCGCGATGGCTTCGCGACGCTTGTCGGACACGACGACGACGGGGACGCGCAGGCCTTTCGAGCGGATCGTCGGCAACACCCCCGCGCCATCCGGCAGCGGCATGTTCCAATCCAGCACGACCAGGGCGTATCGGTTGCGATGGATCTTTTCCAGCGCCTCGGCGCCATCCGCAGCGCACTCGACCAGGATGTTCCGGCCGGCGGGCCACGCCTGGCCGAGCATCTCGATGGTTCGCAGGCGATCCGCCTCATTGTCGTCCGCCACCAGCACGCGGAAATAAGGCGAGCCGGCGTTGTCGCGCACGAGCGCGAAATTGTCCGTTGCCCCGTGGGCGATGGGTTTCAACGCACCTGCGTGTTGATTCCGGGTGAACACCTGAAGTGGATTGGTTGACATGTCTTCACCAATACCAGAGCAGCCAGACGGCTGTTATGGGGTCTTTTACCCAGCGGCTGAGCTGGATGAATCCGGCCCCTCCTTACGGGGCGGAAAGGTGGGGTGAAAGCGGGTGCGACCGGGAAACAACCGGAGGCAGGCGGCCAATATTTTTGGCGGACGTCCAAGCAACTTGGGCAGGGCGAGGTTTAATCCAATTTAACCCGAACTCCGAAGCGGGCATCGAACCGGCCTCGTAGCGCGGGCTTTCCAGCCTGCGGGTGCCGGCGACTTTCCAGTCGCCATTTCCGGTGGCTGAAACACGGGACCAGAAAGTCCCGTGAACCCGCTGACAAGAACGTCTGCGCTACATCAACAATTGGAAATGATCTAAGGCGCCCTGCACGTCTCGCTGCCGCTCGCGCCGGTCCAGGCACAACCAATCTCGGCCGCCGGGGATTGCCGCACTTATGCCATGGCGGGAGCGGTGGACGAATCAAGCTGCTCGCGGACGCTGCCGGGGGAGCACAAAACTTTCTCCACCGTCTCCAACAGCGTTGTGAGGTTGAAGGTTTTGGGCAGCGACGCGTTGAGCTGCATCCAGGCGTGCTGTTCCAACTCCTCGGGCCGCATCGTTGCCGCGGCGAGAATGATGGGCAGCGTCACGGCTTCCGACCGCAGTTTCCCGATCAGATCCAGTCCCGTCACCCGGGGCAGTTTATTATTGGTGATCAGCAGGTCGTAATTTTCCGCATGCAGCGCCTGCCAGGCCTCGGCCCCATCCCCGGCGGTGTCGACGGTGTAGCCGGAACGAATCAAAATGCCGGCGTTCAATTCACGATCGTCCGGATCATCATCCACCAGCAGGATGCGGGCGCGGGGCGGCGGCGCCGGGTTTTGCGCCGGGGTGCCGCGCGCCATTGCCGAGGCTGTTTCAAGGAGTGCGTTCATACGTTGGATTCGGGATCAAGGAATTGAACTGCGTGCCGGAATAAATCCCGGCGTCCGGGTTGCCGCCGGCGGCGGGGTCCGGACCGACCGTTTGATTTCGACCTTGGGCGCATCGCCTGCATTTTTCATGGGCTGAGAATAGGCGGGGCCAGGGCCGGTCGGCCATGGGGTGTTCACCCCAATAGCTCGAATCCGACAGGATTGAATCCAGCCGCCAGCCAGGCGAGGGCCGGGGTGAAGAGTTGGAAATTTATCCGCAAACTCCGCCTTTCCAACCGCCGCCCGCCGCCGTCATCACTCCGAGTTAGGCAAATAAAAACGACCAGAAAACAATTTCATAAAAATCATTTCGCGTAGCTTCGGCTGCTGTCCACTACGAAACCACTAAATTTCGACACGGAGCACACGCCATTCCCGACAGGGCTGATTCACGCACGCGCGAACCCCCCTGTCTGCATCGCTAAACAAACCGTCCGCGACCTCCTGGATTATTGCCACGAAGAAGAGCAGCATCACCGTGAGTGTGGAGACGATGAGGGTGGTGAACGGGCTGCCGCCATTAAAAGAATAACCCTTGCACACGCTCCACCACTTGCTAGTTTGCCGTTGCAAATCCACTCCTAATTTTACTTTTTATGACCATACGCAAGGAAGCTTCCGCGCTCACCACGGCCGAAAAGACCGGCTACAAGAATGCGATTCAACAAATGCTGGCCGATCCGTCCAATCCCTACGGCAAGATGGTGGCCATTCATGGCGTCATGACGCATCACATGCACGGCGGCATGGGCGCCGCCGGCACACAGCGGTTCCTGTCGTGGCACCGCGACTACCTGCTGCAGTTTGAAAAGGCGGCGGGCATCACCCTGCCGTATTGGGACTGGACGAAACACAAGACGGTGCCGGCCTGGTTGAAGACGTTCAAGCCGACGGTGTTCATCCCCGGCTTCGGCACGGTGGTGGTCCGCCGCAACACCAGCATCCCGGCGAAAATCAACGTCAGCGGAATCATGGCACTGACCACGTTCACGGACTTTACCAACCAGCTCGAAAACGGCCCGCACGGCGAAGTGCATGTGGAAGTTGGCACGGTGAACGGCGTTCGCGAAGCGATGGCGGATATCCGCGTGTCCCCGGCGGATCCAATTTTCTGGATGCACCATGCGCAGCTGGACCGCCTGTGGAGCCTCTGGCAGGTTCAGAATCCCGGAAAAAACCCGGCCTTGACCGGTGCCAATGCGGTGATGGATCCGTGGCCTGAGACGGCCACCCAACTCCGTTCCATTGCGACGCTGGGTTACTCCTATCAATAGGGGCGGAGCGGGGAGCGGCATATTCCAGCAATATCGCTCTCGGGTTCCGAAATACATCCTGGGCCTCCTCACGAGCATCATCACCATGAGCGTGGATGACGATGAAGGTGGTGAACGGGCTGTCGCCGTTGAAGGAGCGGAAGTAAATTGGTTTAACGCACCACCTCACCCCGGCCCGCTCCCCGCCCGCCGAGGGAGCGGAAAGGGAGAGGAATTCTAAACAATCTTCAACTGCACGCTGCTCTCGATGATGCCCGCGCTGATGGCGTAGCGCGTGAGGCCGGCGGTGTCGTGGATGTCCAGCTTCGCCATGAGATGCTCGCGATGTTTCTCGACGGTCTTGATGCCGATGCCGAGTTCGGACGCCGTTTCCTTGTTGGCCTTGCCTTCGGCGATGAGCTGGAGCACTTCCATCTCCCGCGAAGTCAGTTGGACGGCCGTTTTTTTGGGGGGCGCTCCCGCGCGGCCGAGCGCCGGCGGAAAGAGCCGCTCCTGACGCCTGGAAATGGTGGGGCTGAAAAAGGCTTTCCCCTTGTGCACCTCGCGGATCGCCCGGCACACGTCGTGGGCGGAAGTTTGTTTGAGCAGGAATCCCACCGCGCCCGATTCGATGGCGTTGGTGACATAGGCGTCGTCGCTGTGCGCGGAGAGCATCAGCACCTTGGTGGCGGGCAGCGCCTTGACTATCTGGCGCGTCGCCTCGAGTCCGTTGAGCAGCGGCATCGCGATGTCCATCAGCACGACGTGGGGACGGAGTTTGATCGCCAGCGCGACCGCCTTGCGGCCATCCGGCGCTTCGCCGACGATTTCAAAGTCGGCTTCGAGTTCGAGCATCTTGCGGAAGCCCTCGCGCACGATCGTGTGGTCTTCCGCCAGCAGAATGGTTATGTTTTTCATAGGTTAGTTCAGTTGGCCATCAGTTGAATTCAAAATTCAAAATTCTTCCGCCCCGGCGTTTTTTCATTTTTAATTTTTAATTGGATTTGCGGCAGGGGAATGCGGATCTCGATTTCCGTGCCGCGGCGGCGGGCGGATTTCAGTTTGAAGGCCCCGCCCACATAGCGCGCGCGTTCACGCATCCCGAGCAGGCCGAGGCCGCCCCTGGCTTTTCGTCCGGCCGGGTGCGGTTCGGGGTCGAAACCAATCCCATCATCCTTGATCGTCATTCCCACGAAGTCGCCCTGCCGCGTGAGGTCCACCACCACGTGCCGGGCCCCGGCGTGCTGTTCCACATTTTTCAAGGCGGCCTGGAGAATGCGGTAGAGCGTCAACTCGGTGTCGGCGGGCAGGCGCGCGGCCAGCTCGGCGCAGGTCAGCTTGACGGCCACGCCGGTCCGCTCCGCGAATTCCGTGCAGGTGTCGCGCAGGACGGCGACCAGCCCCAGCTCGTCCAAAACACTGGGCCGCAGATTGCGCGAGATGCGCTCCACTTCATCGGCCGTCTGGCCGAGCAGCTTGCGGAGCAGGATCGCCTCGCGCCGCGCCGGTTCGTCGCGCCGCAGCAGTTTGTCCGCAAGGGTCTGGCTGCGCACGAGCGCGGCGCAGAGCAGCTGGGTGATGTGGTCGTGCAATTCCAGGGCCACGCGCCCGCGCTCGGCCTCCTGCACCTGCACCACGCGCTTGGTCAACGCCCGCAACTGTTCCTCGGTCCGCCGGGACTCCGTCAGGTCGGTCACCACCATGCCGATGGTCACCTGGTCGGAACCGATCCGGGCCAGTTCCCGGATGGAAAGTTGCACCGGCAGTTGCAAGCCCTCGCCGGTCTGGAGGGACATCTGGATTTTGGAGCCTTCCTGGGCGGAGCGCTTCATGAGCGGTCGGAGCGAAGCCTGGTCGCCGGCGGAGAGAAAGCGGCGAAAGGAGCTGCCCGTCACCTGCTCCAGCGGGCAGCCGACCATGCGGGCGAAGCGCTGGTTGGCGTAAAGAATCAGCTTGTCCGCCGTCAGCATCAGCGCGCCTTCGTTCATGGACTCGATGAGCAACCGGTAAACGTGCTCCGCCCCGTCGAGCGTGAACACTTGGGAACCTTCCTTGCCTCCCACCATGACGCTGTCCACTTCGCCGGTGCGGATGGTGCGGAGTATGGCCTCCGCTTCGGCCAGCCGGGCGCGCAGCGGGGCGAGTTCGCCGGACAATTCGCTGGCAGTGACGCGCCCTACCTGGTTGACCGGGGCGGACGGCAATATTTTTGCGGGCGGTTTTCACAGGGCGTTTTTAGTTGTTTCGCTCAAGTCCAATTCAATGACCAGATCGCGGAGGTTCGTCAGGCTCCCGATCAGCCGCCGCATCGGTCGGGGCAAGGCGATGACCAGCGTCGGGGTCGCGACAATCTGGTTGATGCGCGCGAGGCCGGGCTGCTGATAGATGTCAATCACTTCCAATTTGCAGCGGCCTTTCAGTTCCGCCTCGCACATGAGCTGGACGCGCTGGATGGCCTGGTGCGAGCGGCCGGTGGCCCCCGCCACGAACAGGCGCAGGAAGTATTGGCTCAAGGCCGGGGCGGCGGCGGGCTTTTTCAAGGCCTTGGTCGCGCGTTGGGTGGGTTTGGTTTTCACTTAGTAGATCGGGTCAATTCGCCGCGCGCAAATCCAGGCCCACCAGCACGCGCGCGGTGTCGGAAAGCGTCCCGATGATGGTGCGCACGGGTTTCGGCAAGCGCCGCACCACCGTGGGGATGGCGAGAATCTGGTCGCCCTTGGCGAGCTGCGGGTGTTTCAACAAATCAATCACCGTGATGCGGTAGTGGCTCTTGAGCTGGCTTTCGCAAAACTTCTTCAGGTTCGCGAACGCCAGCAGCGATTTGTCCGTCGAGCCGGTCACGTACAGGCGCAGTTGCCAGAGTTTGGCGAGCGGGGCGCGGGCTTTAGCCCGCTTCACCGTCCGACCAACCACAGCGCCGGCAAGTGAGGAAGCGTGTCCGCGTGCGGAGGTTGAAGCGGCGTGAACGCCGCGCGCCTGGCCGCCATCGCCGGCCGCGGCTCCGTCGGTGCGCGGTCTCATGTTTTTGGTTTTCATCAATTTTTCCTTTCGGGTTTGGATTTGCTGCGGTGGTGGACCGCCACCTTGAGATCCGCCTGGCGCAGGAGGCCGGAGGCCGCCCGCTCGGTGGTCAGCAGGCGCGTGCTGGTGCCGACCTGCTCGGCGATGCGCCGCAGTTCCAGCGCTTCGCCTTCGTAATCGGAGCGCAGATCGCTGATCTGCCGTTCCAGCGCGTTGCGTTTGCGTTCCACCTCGCGCTCCAGCTGCGCGGCTTGCTGCTGGCGCGACAACACGGCGGCTTTTTCCAGCGCGCCCTGGGCCGCGCGGGCGGAGCCGGTCAACACGCCGCTCGGCCCGATGTAGGCGTCCACCACGTCAATGCCGTGATCCGAAATCAGAAACTCGCGGATCTGGTTCGAGTGCGCCATGCCACGCGCTTTCAGCACGTAGAGCACCCGGTTGCGTTCGCCGTTGCCCTCGAAATCCTGCAACAGAATCCAGGAGTCCATGAGCGAGGACATGGCGGCTTCGCTTTCCTGCGGCGCCTTGCCACCCTGCGTCAGACTGGTGAAGAAGGAGGTGACCTGGTTGGCCTTCAGATAATCAATGAGCCGCGTCACCATGCCCTTGCCTTCGGAGTCGGTGCCCAGATCCATCAGGCTCGTGATGGGATCAATGATGACAACGTGTGGCTTAAACGTGGCGATCTCCTTGAACATCGTGGCCAGATGCATTTCCAGGCCGTAGAGCGAGGGCCGCGCCGAGTGAATCCGCAGCAGGCCGCGCTTGACCATCGGTTCGAGGCGCAGACCGATGGAGTGCATGTTGCGGACGATCTGGTTGGGCGATTCCTCGAACGAAAAGAACAGCACGCGCTCTCCGCGTTTGCCGGCGGCGTTGGCAAAGTTGGACGAGATGATGGTCTTGCCCGTGCCGGACGTGCCGGTGAGCAAAATACTGCTGCCGCGAAAAAACCCTTTTCCGCCCAGCATCGCATCGAGCCGGGGGATGCCGGTGGCGATCCGCTCCGTGGACACCTGATGGTTCAGCGCGAGCGAGGTGATCGGCAGCACGCTGATGCCCTCTTCGCCGATGAGAAACGGAAATTCGTTCGTGCCGTGCAGCGCGCCGCGATATTTCACCACGCGCAAATGCCGCGTGGCGATCTGGTCATTGACGCGATGATCCAGCAGGATGACGCAGTCGGAAACATATTCCTCGAGTCCGTGCCGCGTCAGCGATTCGCGCCCGCGCTCGGCGGTGATGACGGCGGTCACGCCCTTGTCCTTGAGCCAGCGGAAGAGGCGGCGCAATTCGCTACGCAGGACGGCTTCATTCGGCAGACTGGCGAACAGCACTTCCAACGTATCGAGCACCACGCGTTTGGCGCCGATGGAATCAATCGCGTGACCGAGCCGGACGAACAATCCTTCCAGGTCATACTCGCCGCTCTCCTCGAATTCGCTGCGCTCGAGGTGGACGTAATCCACCACAATTTTTTTCCGCCGGACCAAACCCGCCAGATCAAAGCCGAGCGAGGCGACGTTGGCCGTCAATTCTTTTTCCGTTTCCTCGAACGCCATGAACACGCCCGGCTCGCCGAACTGCACCGCGCCGCGCACGAGAAATTCCGCCGCGAGCAGCGTCTTGCCGCAGCCCGCGCCGCCGCAGACCAGCGTGGGCCGCCCGCGCGGCAACCCGCCGCCGGTGATTTCATCGAGGCCTTGGATGCCCGTCGGACACTTGGGCAATTGGGTCGCGGGCGAGGTGGGCTTGTGACCGTTATTTTTCATTCAGGAGCATCCTTTTATCAAAAACTGTTATTTGATGTT
>JANPGB010000146.1:0-11633 GCA_031423695.1 Verrucomicrobiota bacterium | reverse complement strand
ACCGAGGCCGCTTTTCTTCGCCCAAGAAATCCAGTTGGCGAAATGTTTCGGTTCGATGGCGTCGCGGTCCACGCGCTTGCCGCCGAACTCGCCGTAGAACGCGTGCAGGTTCAAGCGATGTTTGCCGGGAATCAATGACAGCGCCTCGTCCAGATCGGCGCGGAGTTCCTCCGGCGTGCGGGCTTTGCCGGGATAATTCCCGGTAGCCATGATGCCGCCGGTGAGCGCGCCGCCGAAATTTTCAAATCCGCCCACGTCATCGCCCTGCCAGCAGTGCAGCGAGATGGGAATCGTCGCCAAAGTTTTCAGCGCGTGGCCAACGTCCACGCCGAGCGCAGCGTAACATTCACAGGCGAGTTGGTAAGCGGCTTCAATTGCAGCGGAAGAGTGTTTTTTCAAGGTGATGGTTGGATGTGCGATTTTTGTGCGCCGCCATGTCAACGTCTTCCCGCCGCGCGCGTCTTATCGGGCTGCGGCTGCATGGATGACAATTACGGCTTTCAATTGCCCGCGAATCTAGTGAACCCCATCTTCGCCAGCAATGACAAAAACTGGTGATGCCGGACCAGCCGCCGCTTGTGAAAGACTTGTCTGGCCGCCGCCTTTGGACACAATGGGCGGATGCAAAAAACGTTGCTCACCTTCGTGGATGATATTTATGAGGATCTGGAACTTTGGTATCCGAAGCTGCGGGTCGAGGAAGCTGGGTACGCCATGTGCGTCGCCGGGCCGGAGTTGAAAACCTACACCGGCAAGCACGGCTATCCCGCCAAGGCTGACGCGCTGATCAGCGAAACGAACAGCCGCGACTTCTGCGGCCTACTGATTCCCGGCGGGTTCATGCCGGACAAATTGCGCCGCGATGCCAAGGTGCTTTCGCTCACGCGCGAATTTTATGAGCAAGGAAAGCTCGTCGCCTTTATCTGCCACGCCGGGTGGATTCCCATCTCGGCGAAAATTCTGAACGGCAGACGCGTCACCGGCTCGCTCGGCATCAAGGACGATCTGGAAAACGCCGGCGGCCTCTGGGTGGACGCGCCGGTGGTCGTGGACGGGAATCTGGTCTCCAGCCGCACGCCGCGCGATCTCGCGCCGTTCGCCAAGGCGATGGTGGAATTCCTGGACCGCAACCCGCGTTGACATGTCGCGCCACGCCCGCTCCGCCGATCCCACCTTCTCTGCCCACAAACGGCCGACCTCGGAAGTCCTCCGGCGCGTCGGGGCTTTCCTGCGGCCGTATCCATGGCTCGCGGTCGGCACGGTCGCGGCGGCGGTACTTTCGGTGCTCGCATCGTTTGCCTTTCCCAAACTGACGCAGTTTGCGATCGACGACGTCATCCTGAAGTCGCGCGGCGATCTGCTCGCCCCGGCCATGTTCGGTTTGCTCGGCGCGTTTTTCCTGCGCGACACCTTCAGCGGGCTGCGCATCCTCATCAACAATCAACTCGAACAGAACGTGATCTTCGACATGCGGCGCGCGGTGTATGCGCGGCTGCAACGGCTGCCCGTCGGCTACTTCGACCAGCGGGCGTCGGGCGATCTGCTGACGCGCGTCATTGAGGACGTGAACGCGGTCGAGCGCGTTTTGATCGATGGATTGGAGCAGGGCGTGGTCGCCATTTTGAGCGTGGTTGGCGTGGCGGCGTTTTTGTTTCACATGAACGCGACGCTGGCGTTGGTGGCGATGTCGCCGATTCCCGTGCTGGCAGCCGGGGCAATCTGGTACACGCTCACGGCGCACCGGCGGTATCGCAAGCAGCGCGAAGCCTCCAGTGCGATGAACGCCTTGCTCATGGATAATCTCCAAGGCGTGCGCCAGATCAAAGCGTTCAGCCGCCAGGCGCACGAGGATGAACGCTTTGCGCAGCGCGCCGGCGACATGCGGAGCGCGCAACTCGGCATCATGCGGGTGTGGGCGATCTACGGGCCGACGATGGGTTTTGCGGGCGCGGCGGGTTTCGCGCTGGTGCTGTGGGTGGGCGGGAGCCTTGCCCTCGCGGGCAAAATGACGACGGGCGAGTTGATCGGATTCCTTTTTTTCCTGCACATGTTCTACGCGCCAATCGGTCAGCTTCACGGATTGAACCAGATGATCCAGAGTGCCCGGGCGGCGGGCGAGCGCGTGTTCGACATTCTGGACACCGCGGAGGAACGCGCGGCGCAAAGGGGCGGTGCGGTTTTGCATGAGCCGGTGCGCGGGGAGGTGGTTTTTGAAAACGTCAACTTCAGTTACGGCGAAGGCAAAACCGCCTTGCACAATATCAGCCTCCACGCCCGGTCCGGCGAAATGATCGCGCTCGTCGGGCCAACCGGCGCGGGCAAATCCACGCTTGTCAATTTGCTTCCCGCCTTTTACGAGGCGAGTTCCGGACGCATCGCCATTGACGGTCAGGACATCAGCGGCCTGGCGTTGGAATCCTTGCGCGAGCGCGTCAGCGTTGTGAGTCAGGAAGCGTTTCTGTTCAACGGCACCATCCGCGAAAACATTTTGTACGGGCGGCTGGACGCGACGGAGGACGAACTGCTTGCCGCCGCCCGGGCCGCCAATTGCCACGACTTCATCGCGCGCATGGCGGACGGCTACGATTCGCGGGTGGGCGAACGGGGCGTGAAATTGAGCGTCGGCGAGAAGCAGCGCGTGAGCATTGCCCGCGCGCTGTTGAAGAATGCGCCGATCCTGATCCTGGATGAAGCCACCGCGAGCGTGGACACGGCGACGGAGAAACTGATCCAGGAGGCGCTGCAACGGCTGATGGCCAATCGCACCAGCTTCGTCATCGCGCACCGGCTGAGCACCATCCGCGCGGCGAGCCAGATCCTGGTGGTGCGGCAGGGTGAAATTGTCGAGCGCGGCACGCACGACGAGTTGATGTCGGTCAACGGTCTTTACGCCCGGCTGGCGCGCATCCAAGGCACGACGTTCATCGAGGAGAGCTTCGAAGTGCTTGCCGCCGGGGCGTGAGGGGATGATGTTGTGAGCTCAAAAAAATCCGATGGCGCGATTGCGTTCGGCCTGGTCTTTGCCGTGTTTCTCTGGGGGGCAAACAACGCCGGGACCAAATACCTCCTGGCGGTGTGGCCGCCGATTTTCACCGGAGCGACGCGCTTCTTATGCGCCGGCCTGATCATGCTGGCGCTCTTCCGCTGGACGAACTGGCTCGGGGAGCAGCGCGCACTGACGCCTTTGCTCAGGCGTCAGCTGTGGTGGCGCGGCGGGCTGAGCCTCGCGGTTTACGTCGTCGCCTTCAACTGGGCGTTGCGCCTGACCTCGGCGTCGCATGTGGCGCTTTACCTGGGCGCGGCGCCGGTCTGGGCGCTGCTGTGGGAGGGACGGCCGGAGAGGAACTGGCGGACCCTTCAACGCTATGCGGCGGCGGTGATCGCGCTGACGGGCGTGCTGGTCTTGTTTTATCCTGCGTTGAAAAATGGGCAGGGGAACAGCTGGATCGGCGAGGTGCTCGGATTGTTCGTCAGCGTGCTCTGGACGAATTACGGGCGCCAGAGCCGGGTGCTGGGCGCGAGCCTCTCCGGCGCGCAGGCCACCGCGCACACGATGTGGCGGGCGGGATTTCTGATCCTGCCGCTTGGACTGGCGGAACTGCACGGCGCCGCGCTGACGTGGCGGACGGACTTGTTTCTGGTGCAGCTTTATTGCACCCTGGCGAGCGGAGTGATCGCGTTTGCCTTGTGGAACAGCGCGCTGGGCAGCTGGCCGGCGAGCCGCGTGCTGTTGTTCAACAACCTGATTCCCTTGAGCACCACCACTTGGGCCCATTTTTGTCTGGGTGATTCCATCACCCCCACGTTTGGACTGGCCATGCTTTTAATCGTCTTCGGCGTTGTGCTGGGCCAGACCAACTGGCAGAAATTGCTGGCATGGTCCGCGCTGCCGCCGGAATGACGTCTGGTGGCGCACCGGGCGGAGTGGTGCCTCCACCACGTCAACGCGGAGCCCCGGACCCGAATAAAATTTATGGACATCAAAAACTTGGATGCAGCCCCGGCCTTCATCACGAAAGATGGTTCGGAAATCCGCGAGCTGCTCGCGCACCGCAATTCCGCCATCCGCCAGCAAAGCCTGGCCGAGGCGCGGCTGCCCGTGGGCGGCAGCACGCAGGAACATTTTCATCCGCGCACCGAGGAAATCTATTACATCACCCACGGCACCGGCCGCATCCGCATCGAGGGGGAAACGCGGGCGGTGGAGCCCGGCGACGCCATTGCCATTCCGCCCGGTTCGAAGCACAAGCTGTGGAATACCGGTCCGGAAATCCTGCGGTTGCTGTGTTGCTGCGCCCCGGCATACGAGGATGCGGACACGGTGATCACCGAAAACTGAGTTGACGTCTGCGAGGTGGGTGATTTAACTGCGTCCATGAAATACGTTTGTTGCTTGGTCGCGGTGTCCGGCCTGCTGGCACTGTCCGGTTGTGTGTCGGAGAAACCCTTCGATGTCACCGGCATCGTGCCACCGTCGCAGATGCGGGAGGCGGCCGCCCCCAAGCGGGGCCACGCCGAACCGCTGGTCGTCAAGGCGCCACAACGCGATCGCCTGTCAGAGCCGGCGGCCCGCCCGATTCCAAAAACAGCTTCCAAACCTGCTCCCAAAGCGCAAGCCGTCAGCCGGCCCGCCACGGCGACGTTTCCCGAACCGGTCGCGGCGGGTGCGGAACCACCAAAGGTCACACTGGTTCCTGACACCGGGTTGGTGGGGAAGGTGGCCAGTGTGAATGCCAGCCTGCATTTTGTCGTCTTGAATTTTCCCGTGGGACGCATGGCCGCGGTTGAACAGTCACTCGCGATTTACCGTCAGGGACAAAAGATCGGCGAGGTCAAAGTCACCGGGCCGCAGCAGGATGACAACATCATCGCGGACATCACTTCCGGCGAGGCCGAAACAGGAGATGAAGTGCGCGAAAAGTGAAGGATCCGGCATCCCTCCGCGCTGCTTGAACTCGCCCACTTTCACGCGATCACTACGCTGCAAACGGTGCTTGGGGCCGTAGTGTTGTTGGGGTAGGTCCGGGAAGGCTGGCTTGCATCGGCCCGAACTGAAGTCGCTGGTCAGTTTTCCGTCTGCTTTGAACTCTCATCCATCACCTGCGTCATGGCGCGAACGGTCTTGGGCAGGGCATCCTTCTGGTAGGGCGAGTGGAGATTGAAATAAATTCCGCAGAGTGGCCGCGTGGAATCATTCTCGCTCAGGATGACGGTGAGATGCGGATCCACCGCGATGCCGTGCCGGAAGCCGAGACCGCGGTTTTCATAGGCGTGAATGGCCTTGAGCAGCAGCGAAATCAGCGAGGCTTGAAACTGCTCGGGTGTCTTGTCAATGCAGATGATGTATTTGTCATACGCTTTGAGAGCCGCCGCCGTCTCTTGCTTGAATGTCTCTACAGTCACGCCCTAGGTTAGTCCATCGTGCTCGAAAGTGAAGTGAAAAGCGCGGAAGTTATTCACAGGGGCTTACCGCTGGGGAAGCGTTGAAGCGGAAACCGGGCAGTTGGCGCAATGACATCCGTGGCGGGAGGGGCGCCGCCGACCTTGACTCTTCAATTCATTCCTCCTCAAATGACATGACTTAAACGCCGATCTTTTTATGAACAAGTCTTGCCGCGCGGTTTTGGGAATCATTCATGCCGTCACGTTGGTGGCCAGCGCACAGAGCCATCCGCCGCCGGTGCGGGTGGCGGTTGTCGGTCTGAGCCATGACCACGCGCAGGGTTTCTTTCCGCAGTTGCGTGGGCGGACGGAGGTGGAGTTGGTCGGGGTGGTCGAAACCAACCGCGCCTTGATCGAGATTTATTCGCGGCGGTTCAATCTCGGCTCCAACTTTTTTTACGCCAGCTTGGACGAGCTGTTCGCGCAGGCGAAAGTGCAGGCGGTGGCCACATTCACCAGCACGTTTGAACATCGCGCGGTGGTGGAGCGCTGCGCGACGGCGCATGTGGATGTGATGATGGAAAAACCGCTCGCGGTGAACATGGGACACGCGCGGGCAATCGAGGCGGCGGCCAGGCGCGGCAACATCCAAGTGTTCGTGAACTACGAGACGACGTGGTATGCGGGCAATCGCGCCGCGTATGAAATGGTTCACGACCGCAAGGAAGTCGGGGAGTTGCGCCGGATCGTGGTGCATGACGGGCATCGCGGGCCGAAGGAAATCGGCTGCTCGCAACACTTTCTCGCGTGGCTGACGGACCCGGTGTTGAACGGTGGCGGCGCATTGAATGATTTTGGCTGTTACGGCGCGGATCTGGCGACGTGGCTGATGGACGGGCAACGGCCCGTGTCGGTTCAGGCCATGACGCAGCACATCAAGCCGGACGTGTATCCCCAGGTGGAAGATGAAGCGACGATTGTGATCACTTACCCGAAGGCGCAGGCCATCCTGCAAGCGTCCTGGAACTGGCCGTTCGACCGCAAGGACATGGAAATATATGGGCGCACGGGTTATGTGCTCGTGCCGCAAGCGAATCAACTCCGGGTCCGATTGGCGAACACCAACAAAGAAACCGAAATCACGCCGCCGGCGCTCGCCAGTCCCAATGCCGATCCAATCTCGTATCTTGCGGCGGTGGTGCGGAAGGAAATTGTTCCCACTGGTCTGTCGTCACTTTCGGTCAATATGACCGTCGTCGAAATTCTGGACGCAGCGCACGAATCCGCGCGGACAGGAAAGCGGGTGGGCTTCAAGGCGGATTAGCTTCGCGCGCCGGGAAGGCGTGGTGGAGCTTCCATGCGACCGGTTCCTTCAGATTATTTGCCAGGCGGGTTTGTGGTCGTACACCCAGCGGTAATAATCCTTGAGCGACAACTCGGACGCCGCCGCCTCGTCCACACACACCGTCACCTTGGGGTGCCATTGGAGAACCGAGGCGGGATTCATCGCGGTGATCGGCCCCTCGAGCGCGGCAGCCAGGGCGCGCGCCTTTTTCCTGCCGAAGGCCAGCAGCAGGCAATGCCGCGCATCCATGATCGTGCCGATGCCCATCGTGATGACGTGATGTGGCACCGCCTCCTCTTTCCCAAAAAACTTTGCGTTGTCGCGCCGCGTCTGGGCGGTCAGCGTCTTGATGCGCGTCCGCGAAGCCAGCGAGGAAGTCGGCTCGTTGAAACCGATGTGCCCGACGGTGCCAATGCCGAGTACCTGCAAATCCACGCCGCCCGCCGCGCGAATTTTCTTCTCGTAGCGCGCGCAAAATGCTGGGACGTCCTTGGTCATCCCGTCAGGAATGTGGACGTTTCGCTTGGCCAGGTTCACATGGCGGAACAAATTTTCGCGCATGAAGCTGTGGTAGGACGCGGGATGCTCGGGGTCGAGCCCGACGTATTCATCAAGGTTGAAGGTTGTCACCCTGCGCCAGTTGAGCTGCATCGCGATCAATTCGCGATAGAGCAGCAGCGGCGTGTTGCCCGTCGCGAGGCCGACGACAGCGTCGGGTTTCTGGCGGATCAATCGGGCCAGCAGCCGGGCGGCGACGCTGGTGGCGGCGGCGGGCGTGGGTTGAATGATGATTTCCATGTGTTCAGGCGCGGCCGAGGCGCTGTTCCAATTTTGACCGGACATCTGTTTGGAAACGCTGGATGTGATCGCACACAAACTCGGCGATGTCTTTCTTTTCGTCGGCCACCAGGGGCGTGAGATCCATGCCGAAGATCAGTTGGGTGGCGCGGTCGGTGGCGTGCGACGCGAAGAAGGTCGCATTGGCGGAGCGGCGTCCCAGCGTGGCGAGGTCGTAGCGTTTGCCGCCGGCAATCTGCGAATCAAAAATCCCGTTCAGCGCCGCGGCCAGGTGGTCGTGGCCGCTGACGTCCATCAACACCTTGTCTGCGTCCGCCAGCCAGTCGAGGTTGCGCCAGACTTCGCAGCCCCAGACGCGCGCCGGGCGCTGGCGCCGGGGCAGTTCGCGCATCGCCTGCAAGGCCGCGATCACGACCCCGACGTGTGTGTCGGGTTTGTCCGCCGGGTTGTGCGTGTAGACAAACTCCGGCTGGGTGGCGGCGAGGATGGTTTTCAAATCGTGCTTCAAGGCGGGGTCCATCGCGCTTTTGACGACGCTGCTGGGATGATCCAGTTGAAGCATCACTCCGTAGCGGCCCACGACGGCTGCGGCGTTCTGCTCCTGCCGGCGCACGGTCATCATCTGCGCGTCGGTGAACCTTTCATAAGCACCCGTGCGCGAACTGCCGGTTCCGTTCGTGCAGGTGACACCGCCGAACCAGCGGGTGTTGCTGGCGTAACATTCGCGGATGCCGTGGAACGCCATGAATTCGAGGTCGTCTTGATGAGCGCCGATGCCCAGGTGAGTGATGCGCTTGAGCGCCGGGCCGAGGGGACGGCCGTCCGGCACAAAAATTTCCGAAGTGCGGTTGGATAATTTCATAGATTCATTTCCATAACGCCGGGAGGCTCGCGGCGGCCACGGCCTGGCCGATTCGCCGGCTTTTTTCATCCGGGACGCGAAATTTAACTTTGGCCGCGAGCGCCGGGAATTCTTTTTTCAAAACGGTCTCGGCCTGCGCGATCACGATGTCTCCGCCCTGGCCGGTGGTGACACGGCCCAGGATCAGCGCGTCGCGGAAATCATAGAAGTCCGCATAGTGCGCCAGCGAATACCCGAGATAGACTCCGATGCTTTCGTAAATTTGGCCCGCGCGCTGGTCGCCGCGCCCCATCAGCGTCTGGACTTCCACGAGCCGTTCGGGCAGGCCCATTTTTTTCGGCAGGGAGATTTTTGCGGCGGGCAGGAGTTTGTTGACGGCTTGCTGTGAGAAATAAAGCACGCCGGTGCCGCGGTCGCCGGACCATTCGTCGGCGGCGGCGGCGGCGTTGTAATCCACGGGCACAAAGGCCAGTTCATTGAGCCAGCCCAGGACGCGGCCATGCCGATCCATATAGCCGGCGGCCTGGCTCGATCCCATCGCCAAGCCAAGCATGCCCTTGCTGCCGAGCGAGAGTGCGCCGGCCAGCGCAGTCACATCGCCGTCGTTCATCACCACGAGCGGCACGTTCCATTCGCGCTGGATGCGCTTGAAGAGGGCGGCGGCCTGGGGGAAAAGTTTCTTCGGCACCGCTCGCAGCAATGAAGCCACGCGGATTTCATTGTCCACGATGACGCCGGCGGAGCTGCCGCCGATGGCATCCACCCGGGGCAGTCGGGCCGCCGCGCGATGCAGCGCCGCGCTGAGGTGATGATAGTGGTAAGCCGGGTCGGCCTGGCGGGTCGGGTCCCACGGCTGCTCCTCGGTGAAGACCACTTCGCCGTTGATAACGGCGGAGACCTTATAGTCGCTGGCGCCGAGATCAAAGCCGATGCGGCAGCCTTTGAGATGGCCGCCGGCGGCAAGCTGGGTCTCGCGGCTGGCGGGAACTTTTTCCGGCGCGGTCACTGCGACCTGAAATGTTTTGCCGTAGGCGGTCGTCATCATGTCCCAGTCAAACTTGCGCGCGCCGCGTGGTGAATAGATTTTCCGGATCGCTTCGCCGATGGCCTTCGGTTTGCCGACGTGCAACTGCCAGCCGCCCTGCACCCACAGCAGGGATTTCACGAGGCGCTCCACATAACGCAGGGTGAGCGCATCATTTCCCGGTAACACCAAGGTTTCGTAGCGTGCGACCAGGCCGTTTTCGCGCTCCAGCGCGAGCACCAGCGGCACGGCACGGCCAGTGCGCTTCGCCTGGGCCACGTAATTCCGATTGAAACTGACGGCCGGTTGGAATTCCGGATCGAGTGGGGCGTGGAATTGGGAGTTCTCAGGTCCCTGTAATCTGGGTTTTACGACAAGCATCCGGCTCATAAATGGATCAGTGATCGAGGTCGTTCATTCCTGTCTGCGTCATGCCATGGACGGCCGGAGAATCCCAAAAGCGCCGCATGATGTCGAACACGATCTGGGCACACGGTGCAGATTCAAGCCGTTCCATTCAGGGGAGCGAGCGGGGTAACGCGGCGACATATTTTCCCCAAAGGGCGCGCTCGACATAGAGCTCCAGAAAGACTCCAGGGCGCAATTCATAAATTCCCGTCATCAGCCAGGCCCGGTTCGATTTTTCATCCAGGGCGGCGCCGAGTTCGGCGGAAACGATGACGATGGGTGCGTATGGATCTTCCGGCAATTGTTCCCACCAGCCGACGCTTTTGAACCGGCGCAGATACCAGGGCAGGGGCCAGTAACTTTCCGGCGCGATCACTTTCACGACCGTCGCAGAGCCGCTGGCCGCGAGGTGTGCCATCCCTTCGACGCGTTGCACCAGTTCCCGGCAGCCCTCGGTGGTTTGCGAATAGGTGTAGGGGTTGCGCGGGCTGGCGGCAAATTCGATGGACGCCAGCCGGGCCTGCCAGGCGAGCTGAGCCACTCCCACCGCGAGGGCCGTGCCGGTGATCAATCTGTTGAAACGCGAACGGCACAGCCGCACCAGCGTCGCCGCTCCAATGCCCGCGAGCAGAATCATGCCGAGCCAGAAATTCAAAAGACACCACGGCGTTTTGTAGGAAATGAAACTGTAAATGGCCGCGAGCGTCAGCGTGTAAAAGACGAGCAGGCGGGCCAGGCGTGGCCGAAACCCAAGGCGGCGGTTGGTGGAGAAGGCGGCGACGCTCCCGACCAACGCCAGAATCAAAATTGCCGCCTCGCTCCACACCGGGCTTTTGGCGGGGTGGAACCAGAGGAGTCGTTCAAAATAAAAATACCACGGATGGAGGTGCGGTGACGCGCCGCCCGCGCGATTGAGCCAGGGCAGAAAAGTCTTCAGCGAATCTACCGGCCCGCGGGCGTTGGCGAGGAACGAACTAAACAGCAGTTGCGACACCGCAAACGCCATCAGCAGCGCAATGGCGACGTGTGACTTTGGAACTTTTTTTTCCTCAACAACCCGCCGGGGACCCCAGAAATGCTCCGTTGCAAATGCGATGCCGCCGGCCGCCAGAGAAAGCACGAAGGTCTCCTTGGTGGCCCACATCAGTCCCAGACCCGCGCCCGCCAGCCCGGCCCAGCCCGTTCGGCGCGATTGCGCGTAACGCCAGCCGGCCGCCAACGCAAGCAGCGAGCAAAACACCAGCGGCATTTCGTGGATGAAATAGCGGCTGTAGAAAACCATCGCGGGCGACACGGCGAGGAGGCCCGCCGCCCATGCCACGGCGGCAGCGCCGAGGCCGTCGGACAGCAGCAGGAGCAGCAAGATCAAGCCGACTCCGAAGGCAACCGTGACCGTGCGGAGCGTGGTTTCCGAAAATCCGGCGGAATTTTCCACCGGACTCAGCCACAAAAAGGGCAGCGAAAAATAGTAGAGTGTTGGCCCGTGATATTCATTGGGGTCGTACTGGTAGTGTCCGGTTTCCCAGAGCTCGGCCAGCTTGGTGGCGTTGACCGCCTCGTCGCCGTGCAACGGGCGAACCGCCAACTGCGGCCAGCGCAGCGCCAGTGCGCCAGCAATCGCCAGCAGGAATGCCAGTGCGCTCCAGCGTTTCATCCTTGGGCGGTGAGCCGCCTACGACAGCGGGAGCGAGCCGTAGGTGAGGGCGGGGATTTCCTTGCCGTCGCCGTTGGTGATCTTGCGGGTCTTTTCGTCAAAGAGGCAGGTCATGTTCAGGCGCTGGGACATTTCGGCCAGCGAGATCACGGTCTGCACG
>JANPGB010000145.1:0-4024 GCA_031423695.1 Verrucomicrobiota bacterium | reverse complement strand
CTTCCTTGTTGTCAGGCTCGAGTTTCTTCTCGATCGCCTCGATTTGTTTCTTCGTTTCCGCGACACGTTTCTCCTTGGGTAGTTTTAACAATTCCGTCTCAGCGGGCGTGAGCTTCGCCAAGCGCTCTGCACGCAACCGCTCCTTTACCGGAGCGACCAGTGCTTCGCGCTCGGATTCGACCGTTTTTATTTTTTCATCGAACACCTGGTTCTTACGGCGGATGTCGTCCTGCTCGCGGGCGAGGTCAAGCGGAAGGTCATCCGCAAACTTCACCGGCTCAAAAAACGCGCGCAGCCGGAAGTGGTCCGCCTGAGAAAGCGGATCATATTTGTGATCGTGACAGCGGCAGCAACCCATCGTGAGGCCGAGGAATGCGCTGCTCGTCGTCTCGGTGAGATCGGCCAGTAGTTCGGCGCGGCTGCGGTCCTGTTCGTTGAATCCGGCGGCTGAATTGTCGTGCGGGCCGAGCCGCAGATAGCCGGTGGCAATTAGGCGATCCTGATCCGCCGCACTTTTTGGCGGGCCGTCCAGCAGTTCATCGCCGGCAAGCTGTTCGCGAATGAACTGGTCGAACGGTTTGTCCGCATTGAACGAGCGCACGACGTAATCCCGGAATCGCCACGCTCGCGTGCGGAATTCGTCCCAATCGAAACCGTTGCTGTCGCTGTAGCGGACGACATCGAGCCACGCGCGTGCCTGATGCTCACCGTAGTGCGGCGAAGCGAGCAGACGATCCACGAGCCGCTCGTAGGCGTTGGGCCGCTTGTCAGCGAGAAATTCCTGCATCTCTTCCGGCGATGGCGGCAGCCCGGTGAGATCGAACCACAAGCGGCGTACAAGCGTGCGGCGATCGGCCTCGGGCGCGGGGGCGAGATTTGACACGTCAAGACGGGCGAGAATGAATTGATCAATAGGATTGCGGACAAGCTTTCGGTTTTTGACTTTGGGCAGTTTGGGATTCGTGACCGGCTTGAGCGACCAGAGGTCCAGCCGTTGCCCGCCGAAAATTGTCACGATGGGATTGCGCGGGTCATGCCAAGCGTCGCCGAGTTGTTCGCCCGAATGCATCGGCGTCGTATCACTGGCCAGGACGTTTTCCGGCCAGGCTGCGCCGTCGCGAATCCATCGCTCCAACACGGCGATTTCGTTCGTCGTCATCTTTTCCTTGGGCGGCATCTCCAGATCCATCTTGACGTGATTGACCGCCTGGACAAGAAGGCTGGCCTCGGGCTTGCCGGGCACGACGGCAGGGCCGTTGTCGCCGCCTTTGAGCAGGGCCGCGCGCGAATCCATCCGCAGTCCGCCCTTCTGTTTCTCCGGTCCATGACAGCTCACGCAGCGCGAGTCGAGCAACGGTTTCACCCGGCTGACGAAATGCGCACTGGCCTCGTCATCCGCGCGGACAACAAGGCCTGTTAGCAGGCAGACAAGTGCGATGGCTCGGCACAGGTTCACGGTGAAATCCTAGCGAATTCTGAGCTGGGGCGGCAATATACAAAAAGTTCTTCCATCACAAATACGACATGGCAAACTATCCGCATGTTTCTTAGCGGTGACTCCATTTCACGGCGCGATTTTCTCGTTCGCGCCGGTGCAGGATTTGGCACGCTGGCGCTTGGCGCTTTGCTGCGGCAGGACGCTCGGGCCGAACAAGCGTTTCGCCGGCCCGTGATTGATCCGCTCAATCCCTTTGCTGCGCGCCTGCCCCATTTTGCGCCCAAGGCGAAGTCCGTGATTTTCCTCTACATGGTCGGCGGGCCGTCGCACGTTGACACGTTCGACTACAAACCGGAACTCCAAAAACTCGACGGCAAGCCGGTACCGGACTCGCTAAAGAAAGCTGTCGAGGCGACGAAATTCGCCAACGTCTTTCACGGCTGCAAACCAGAGTTGATGGCCAGCCCGTTCAAGTTTTCGCAACACGGCCAGAACGGGATGTGGGTCAGCGAATTGTTTCCCCACATGGCGCGGCATGTGGATGACGTTTGCTTCATTCATTCGCTCCAGGCCGACAGCAATAACCACGCGCCCGCCAGTTATCAAATGCACACCGGCGACATCCGCCCCGGCAAAGCCAGCCTCGGGTCGTGGGTCACCTATGGCCTCGGCACGGAAAATCAAAATCTCCCCGGCTACGTCATGCTTTTCGACGCCGGCCCGCTCGGCGGTGCAGCGAATTACTCCAACGGTTTTCTCCCCGCCGCGTTTCAGCCGACGCGCCTCCGCGACAAAGGCACGCCCGTGCTGGATCTTTTGCCGCCGGACGAATTCGCACCCGGCCAGCGCGCCTCGCTCGATCTCATCTGCGAATTGAATTTGCAACATCGCGCCACACGGCCCGGCGTCACGGAACTCGAAGCGCGCATCGCCAGTTACGAGCTTTCCTACCGGATGCAATCCGCCGCGCTCGAAGTCGGCAACTTGGACGCCGAGCCGGAATTTCTGCGGCGCAGCTACGGCTTCGAGGAGAAAGAACCGCGCACCGTGAACTTCGCTCGCAAATGTCTGCTCGCGCGCCGCCTCGTCGAAAAGGGCGTGCGCTTCGTGCAACTTTACGACATGCCGGATAAGGACGGCTGGGACGCACATGGCAAGCTCGTGGAGAACCACACGCCGCGCGCCCGCTGGACCGATCAACCCGTCGCCGCGTTGCTTGACGACCTCAAACAGCGCGGTCTGCTCGACAGCACGCTCGTGATCTGGGCGAGTGAATTCGGTCGCACGCCGATGATGCAAGGCGACAAGGGGCGTCAACACAGTGCCGCCGGGTTCACCATCTGGATGGCCGGCGGCGGCGTGAAACCCGGTCAGCGCATCGGAGCTACGGATGAAATCGGCCTGCTAGCCGTGGAACGCCCGCATCCGTTCAGCGATCTGCACGCGACGATTCTGGCGGCGCTAGGCGTCGGGCACGAGGATCTGGGCTATGAAGTCAACGCGCGCATTGAACGCCTCACCGGCGTGGCCGGCAGCGCGAGTATCATTCCGGGTGTGCTCGGGTGAGCCTGGGTATTTCCGATTACCGGCAGATTTCATTTATTGAATCCCGCTCAATACCCCTATTGAGGTATGGGAATTCCCGAATTGAATCGCCATGCTGTCAGTTCGGTTCTAATGCCGAATTACTAAGCCATGACCATTCAACGTTTGACGAAACTTCTGCTGTCGTCGCTAATTTGCGTTTCAGCTTCAGTCGCTTGTTCCGCCGAGGTCGGCGGCACCAAGCCGAACATCGTTTTCATTCTTGCCGATGATCTCGGTTACGGCGACGTGACTTGTTTCAACGAACAGTCGAAAATCCCAACGCCTCATGTCGACAAGCTCGCATCGCAAGGAATGCGGTTCACCGATGCGCACACGTCTTCGAGCGTTTGCACGCCGACGCGTTATTCGACACTCACAGGTCGCTATTCTTAGAGAACTCATTTGCAATCAGGCGTGCTCGACGGATTTTCCAGACCGCTGATCGCGTCGAACCGAATGACCGTCGCGTCGCTGCTGAAAGCGAACGGTTATCAAACTGCGTGCATCGGCAAATGGCATCTCGGAATGAACTGGCAGAAGAAGGAAGATTCTTCCGCTGAAGCTCCGAGCATAGATAAGCCACAGAAAGCCAAACCCGGAGGCACGGTAGATTGGACAAAACCAATCCTCAACGGCCCGACCACTCTTGGCTTTTCTTATTACTACGGCATTTCGGCATCCCTCGACATGCCGCCGTTTGTGTTCATCGAGAATGATCGCGTCACCGCGATTCCGACCACGGAAAAGAAATGGCAACGCACCGGCCCGGCCGCCGAGAGCTTTGAGGCGATTGACGTGATGCCTGAACTGACGCGCAAGGCGGCGGGCTGGATTGAACAACGCGCGACTGAAAAGAAACCCTTCTTTCTCTACCTCGCTTACTCTGCTCCGCACACGCCGATCTTGCCGACCAAAGAGTGGCAGGGCAAAAGCGGCTTGAACGCTTATGCGGATTTCGTGATGCAGACTGACGCTGCCGTCGGCGAAATGATGGCCGCT
>JANPGB010000144.1:0-11120 GCA_031423695.1 Verrucomicrobiota bacterium | reverse complement strand
TGGTCTGCCCAACCTGATCGAGTTTCATCTGGCGGGCGCCAATCCGCTCGCGCCCACCACAATGCCGCTGCCCACGCTTGTGCAACTGAGCGGTGAAGAGTATTGGCAACTTTCATTGGCGAAGAATCCTGCCGCGACGGGTGCGGTTGAAGTTCAGATGTCCTACAACCTGGACAACTGGTTTGTGCCGGCGAGTTCCGGCAATGGTGATCTCATCGTCGTGAACGATGCGACGCAGTTCACGGTGCAACTCCGGCGGAGCGTGACGCCCAAAGCGTTTTTCCGGATCGTCGCGCGACTGTGATGTGTCCAACCACGCTGGAGCCAACTTCTCAGATTGCGTGAGTGGAATCCAATCGGATACCTCATCAGAGGTATATGGCCTCGGCACCTGGACTGTTAATCTGTTGTGATGAATCAACCTGAGACCTTTGCTTCGCCCCGATTTCTGAACCGGCTGCGGCTGTTTGTTTTCGCCTTCGCTGTTTCGTTCGCAGCCCTTTGCGCGGCCGAACCCTTTCCCAGGGACAAGGCGGACTTTCATGGTTGCACCCTGGTTTCGGTCACGGTGGGCAATGAGAAGGCGCAGGTGCTCGTGCCGGAAAAACCGGCGGCGGGAAAGCCGTGGGTGCTGGCGTCGCAACTTTACGCCCTGAACAGCGCGCCGGTGGCCTACATGACGCGCACGGAGATCGAATTGGTGAAGCGCGGTTTTCACGTCGTGTCGCTGCCGCTGGGCAATACATTCGGCGCGCCCTCCGCCATCGCCAAGTATGATGCCGTATATCGCGAGATGACGACCCGGTATGGTCTCGCGGATCGTATGGCGCTGCTGGGGTTGAGCCGCGAGGGATTGGCGATCGCGCGCTGGGCCGCCGCCAATCCGGGCAAGGTCACCTGCCTCTACATGGACAAGGCCGTGTGTGATTTCAAAAGCTGGCCGGGCGGAAAGTTGGGCGTTGGCAAGGGCAGCCCGCCGGATTGGGAAAGCCTGATCAAACTTTACGGATTCAAATCCGAAGCCGAGGCCATGTCCTACCCGTGGAACCCGATTGATCTTGCCGCCAAACTGGCCGCGCACAAGGTTGCCATTCTGTATCTCGCCGGCGAAAAGGACGAGGCCGTGCCTTTCGCCGAAAATGGCGGACGCTTGCAGTCGGAATACAAACGGCTCGGCGGCGTGTTCGAGTTGATCATGCATCCCGGTGAAGGACATCACCCGCACGGATCTCCCGACCCGAAACCGGTGGTGGATTTCATTGAGCGGCACGCCGCCGGCCAAGTCATTTCCAAGCCCGCCACAATTACAAAGTGGCAGCCAGTGCCCGGGCACATCATGACGCCCTGGGCGAAGGACGTGAACCCGAGCAAGCCATTGCCAGAATATCCTCGCCCGCAGTTGGTGCGAAAGGATTGGGTCAATCTCAACGGACCCTGGGACTACGCCATCCAGCCGATGGATTGGCCCAAGCCTGAAAAGTTCACTGGCAAAATTCTCGTGCCCTACCCGGTCGAGTCCGCGTTGTCCGGAGTGCAAAAGCCCGTCTGGAAAGATGAACGACTTTGGTATCGGCGCATGTTTGCCGCGCCGAAGATCGCCGCGGGCAAACGACTGCTCCTGAATTTTGGCGCGGTGGATTGGGAAGCGAAAGTTTTCATCAACGGCAAATCCGTCGGCGAGCATCGGGGCGGCTATGACGCGTTCACCTTCGACATCACCGATTCCGTGCAAGCCGGGGCGGAAAATGAATTGGTCGTCGCCGTATTCGACGCGACCGGAGGCGGACAGGCCAGCGGCAAACAAAACTACAACAAGTTCAACAAGGCCGGGGGCATTGCGTACACGCCAAGTTCTGGCATCTGGCAGACCGTGTGGCTTGAAACCGTGACGGTCGCCCACATTCAGGACTTGAAACTCATTCCGGACGTGGACGCGGGCTGTCTGCGCGTCACCGTCAACGCCAGTGGTTCGTCGTCCTCACCAGATATTGAGATCATCGCGCTGAACGGCGGCAAGGAAGTGGCGCGCGTGCAGGTCAAACCGGGTGTGGAAACGAAACTGCCAGTGCCCGCTGCGCACCTCTGGACGCCGAACGATCCGTTCCTCTACGACTTGAAAGTGCGGCTGGGTAACGACGAAGTGAAAAGCTACTTCGGCATGAGGAAGATTGCCCTCGGCAAAGATGAGCATGGTTTCACCACCATGCTGCTGAACGGCCAGCCCGTGTTTCAAGCCGGCCCGTTGGATCAGGGCTTCTGGCCCGACGGCCTCTACACCGCGCCGACGGACGAAGCGCTGCGTTGGGACATCGCGGAGATGAAACGAGTCGGCTTCAACATGGTGCGGAAACACATCAAGATTGAGCCGGCACGCTGGTTCTACTGGTGCGACAAACTCGGTCTGCTCGTCTGGCAGGACATGCCCTCGGGTGGCGGAGCGAAAGGTGGGGGACCCGATCAGGAAGCCGGCCCCTCCGAATTTGCACCGCAATTTGAATCCGAACTCCGCAAGATGATCGAGCAACATTGGAGTCATCCCTCCGTCATCATGTGGGTGGTTTTTAATGAGGGCTGGGGACAATACGACACGGCCCGGATGACCAAGTGGGTCAAGGAGCTTGATCCCTCGCGGTTGGTGAACAGCGCGAGCGGTTGGATTGATAAAAAAACCGGCGACCTGAGCGACCAGCACAGTTATCCCGGACCCGGTTGTCCCGATTCCGAAAGTGCGCGCGCCGCCGTGCTCGGCGAGTTTGGCGGGCTCGGTCTGCCGGTGCCTAATCACACTTGGGTGGAGAGTGCTTGGGGATATCGCGGCGTGACCAGCGAGCATGCCTTGACCCGCAGATACCTTGATCTCTGGCGAGAAGTCTGGCAGCTCAGAAGCAAGAAAGGGCTTTGCGCCGCAGTTTACACCCAGTGGACCGATATCGAGACCGAAGCGAACGGCGTTTATACCTACGACCGCAAGCGATTGAAGGTGGACCCGAAGCCAGTGGCCGACGCGCATCACGGCGTTTTTGCCGAGCCTACCACCTTCGAGCCCGTTGTGCCGACCTCGCAAATCGAAGCGGCTTCGTGGCGTTACACCACGGAAAAGCCCAGTGTTGATTGGACGCAATGCTCCTTCGATGACGCCACCTGGCGCGTGGGCGCAGCGGGATTCGGAGCGGCGAATTTCACCAACGCGCCCGTGCGGACAACGTGGGAGAGCGAGGAGCTTTGGCTTCGGCGACAAATTGTTTTGCCGACACCGAAGCTGTTTTTTCCGGCGCTGAAAGCCTTTCACGGCCAGGACGTGGAAGTCTTTTTGAACGGAGTGCTCGCGGCCAAATTGAGCGGGCGCAGCCACGGCTACGACGAATTCGACCTCAAACCGGAGACGGCGAAAACACTGAAGCCCGGCCTCAATCAACTCGCCGTGCATTGTGTTCGCGGCAAGTCGGCCCAGTTTATCGATGTGGGCTTGGTCCAGGAGCGGCAGCAATGAAAGCGACGCCGGCTTGCAATAGTCTTGAGCACAACTCCGTTAAGATGCGGGATAAGCAATCAGTGCTGTTACCGTCCCCAATAGATTATAAGGTCCCGCTCGCGCTGCGAGGTGACATGCGCAGGTCAGCTCGTTGATCTAAACCAGACATGAAACCTCATTTAGTGAATCATAGGTGTCGGAAAGCTCCAGACCGCATTGAGTCTTCGCGCCTTCGAGCGGGAGGTTTCACGCTGATTGAACTGTTGGTTGTCATCGCCATCATTGCCATTCTGGCTGCACTGCTGCTGCCTGCCTTAAACAGTGCCAAAGTCAAGGCCCAGGGTATCCAGTGCTTAAACAACCAGAAGCAGCTACAGCTTGCCTATCTGATGTACGCGGATGAAAACCAAGGCATCTTGGTGCCTAATCCTGAAGGAGCCGACCAAAATGGTTGGATCACCGGCGGGATGAATTTCGATCCCAACAACACGGACAATTGGAATACGAGCTACCTTACGGACCCCAAGTATGCCAAACTCGCACCCTACAGCGGACGCCATGCGGGAATCTACAAGTGCCCAGCTGATCGAAGCGGAGTCGAATTTAGACGAACCTGGAAACCTCGTGTGCGCAGTGTTTCAATGAGTGTCGCCCTGGGTGACCCCGGCGGCGGATATTGGTTAAACTACCAAATGGGTTCGCCGATTTATCGCACCTTTTTCAAAGTCTCCGACCTGGCCGTTGTTCCGGCTAGCGCCATCCACGTCTTCGTGGATGAACACCCTGACAGTATTAACAACGGGGCGTTTGGCGTTTGGATGTCAGACTTGCGCAATACCGCGAATGCCTGGATCTTCGACTATCCAGCCAGCTATCACAATGGTGCCTGCGGATTTTCCTTCGCTGACGGGCATGCTGAAATCAAACGATGGCTTGATCCACGCACGAAACCAACCCCCACCTACACGGGCAATCTTCCGCTGGGAGTTTCCTCGCCCCACAACGTGGATATGATCTGGCTTACACAGCACACTTCGGTTCCAAAATAGCGGCGATAAGGTTCCGGACCTTTGCAATTTTGAAAGTCGAATTTGATTATTTCTTCGATTCAATCGAACGAATCTTGATATTGCGGAAGGAGACTTGGCCGTGATCACCCTGAAGGGCAATGTAGCCGCGGTCATACTTCGCGAAGTGCGCGCTCTTGCCAAACTTGCTTTTCGCCACCCGGCTCTTGAAATCCTCGCTGCCGAGGACGTATTCAAAATACTTCACCCCATTGATAATGTGCTCGCACTTCGCGGGCGAAATCACCAGCCGAACATGGTTCCATTCGCCAACTGGCTTGGTGGCATCAAGCGTCTTGCCGGTCTTGGGATCAATCGGCGGCTGGTAAAGCGCGTAGAGCCAACCGCAACGGACAGGGTCGTGTGCTTCCGCATTGTCTTCGAGCTGAAACTCCGGTCCAGTGCCCCAAGCCGAGTTGGCCGCGTCCGTGACGTGATACATGATGCCGCTGTTGCCGGCGTGCGAAATGTTGTAATCGAGCTCCAGCTCAAACCAGCCAAACTGCTCAGCCGTGACGATGTCGCCGGCATTCTTGGGATCAATGCAGCACAGCGCGCCGTCCTTGACCTGCCAGCCCGGCCGGATGGTGTCGCTTTTGAAATTGTGCCAGCCGGCCAGGTCATTGCCATCGAAGAGCAATTTCCATCCAGCGGCCTGCTCGCGTGAACTCAGGGAGTTGACCTTGCCGTGATGCGCTCCACCTTGATCGTGAGTCGCACACGAGGTGAGGGACAAAACCAAACCAGCCAGCGCCGCCATAAATTTTTGTTGTTTCATTTTGAGAGATTGTGAAATGGCCCTCGCTCAATCAAGCCGGAAAGCCCCGTTCGCACAAATGAACTACACGGACGAACCAAACTCCAGTTGGAGTAAACCGCGGCCCCTGCCAAACTGGACACCTAGCAACTCATGACAGTTATGACTTATTTGCGATCAAGCCTGCCACCCAGCTTTCGCTTCGGCCTTGGTGCCGGATTGCTCCTTTGCACCATGGCAACCGCAAGCGCTGAGGTCAGGCTGCCCGCCATCATTTCCGCCCACATGGTGCTTCAGCAGAAAAAAGCGGTACCACTGTGGGGATGGGCTGAACCGGGTGAGGAGATTACAATCACAATTGCCGGCCAAAAGAAGACCACCGTTACGCCACCGTCCGGCAAATGGATGTTGAGGCTGAACTCCATTCGCAGCGGCGGGCCTTACATTTTACAAGTGAAAGGTAGAAATGAGTTGAACATCCAGGACGTTCTGGTCGGTGAAGTCTGGCTCGGCAGCGGACAGTCGAACATGGCCCAACCCGCGCAGGAAGCCCGCGACTTCACCACCACCAAGGCGGAGTCGGATCAACCGCAGATCCGCATGTTCAAAGTGGAATTCGGCGGCGCGACCAACGCTTTGAGTGATTGCACGGGCACATGGAAAGTCTGCTCACCCGAAACCATCGGGCGCTTCTCCGCAGTGCTCTATTTTTTCGGACGAGAACTCCACACGTCGCTCAACGTCCCAATGGGTCTTATCAATTCTTCTGTAGGTGCCACCGCCATCGAATCGTGGATTCCTCCCGCAGCGCAACACGCCCGACCGGGAGACGGCCGCGGCGATCTGTTCAATGGCAAAATCGCTCCGCTCATCCCCTACTCCATCGCCGGCACCATCTGGTATCAGGGCGAAGCCAACGCGAAGAGTGTCGAGCAGGCGCGACTCTATCGGGACCAACTGCCAATGCTGATAAAGGAATGGCGCGCGCACTGGGGCGATGCGTTTCCCTTTGCGTGGGCACAATTACCAAACTACAAGGAACGCGCCGAAGGTTGGTGCCTCGTCCGCGAGGGCCAGCTCAAATCACTCACCCTTCCCAAGACCGGCATGGCAATCACGGTGGACATCGGCGACGCGGGCAACATCCATCCAAAGAACAAACAGGAAACCGCACGTCGGCTTTCACTCTGGGCCTTGGGCACTGTCTATGGCAAAAAAGTTCCTAGCACCTCAGGGCCGCTTCCGACCTCGCAGAAATTCCGCACGGATGAGGTTGTCTTGAGTTTCAGCCACACCGACAGCGGATTGATCGCCAAGGGCGGCGAACTGAAAGGATTCACGATCGCCGGCAACGACCGCCAATGGCTTCCTGCACAGGCGAAGCTCAAGGGCAACAAAGTAATCGCGTCGAATCCCGCAGTGAAAAATCCTATAGCAGTTCGCTATGCCTGGCAGGATAATCCCGACTGCAATATGTTCAACGGCGCCGGCCTGCCCGCCTCCCCTTTCCGCACGGATGATTGGAAATAGGTTATGAAATATTTTTCCAACGCGCGGTTTGCCTATGGCGTTGCCCTCTTCATGGCGACCTGCACAGCGACGCTCGCAGCCACGCCTCCCAACATCGTCATCATCTTGTCGGACGACATGGGCTGGGGTGATCTGGGCTGTTACGGCGGCGAGATCCGCACGCCGAATCTCGACAAGCTCGCGAAGAACAGGCTTCGCTTCACGCAATTCTACAACACAGGTCGCTGCTGTCCGACGCGAGCAGCATTGATGACCGGACTTTATTCGCATCAAGCGGGGGTCGGTCACATGACCACGGATCACGGCTTCACGGGTTACCAGGGAGAGCTGAACAGCCGTTGCGTAACCATCGCCGAAGTGTTGCGTCCGGCGGGTTACAGCACCTACGGCGTGGGCAAATGGCATCTCGCGCTCAACACCAAGGCCGAAGGTGAAAAACACGACTGGCCGCTGCAACGCGGGTTCGATCATCACTACGGCATCATCTCGGGCTCGTCGCATTACTTCCACGCCAAGAATCTTGAACGTGACAACAACAGTTTCGCCTGGGACACCGATCCCGAATACAAGCCGGAGCGTTTTTACCTGACCGATGCTTTCACCGATCACGCCGTGAAATACGTGAACGACCACGAGCGCAAACAAAAGGAAAAGCCGTTCTTCCTCTACCTCGCCTACACGGCGGCGCATTGGCCGATCCATGCGTTCGAGGAGGACATCAATTCTTACAACGGTGTTTACGACGGAGGTTACGAAGCCATCCGATTGGCGCGGCAAAAGAATCAGATCAAGCTCGGCCTGACGGATCCAAAGTGGACGCTTTCGCCGACCGTTGGCGATTGGGAAAAGTTTCCTGCGCAAAAATGGGAAGCGCGAATGATGCAGGCCTACGCGGCCATGGTGACGCGGATGGATGCGGGCATCGGCAAGCTGGTTGCCACCTTGGAAAAAAACGGCCAACTCGACAACACGATCATCCTGTTCCTCCAGGACAACGGCGCGTGCGCCGAACCCGTGGCACACGAAGATGCCGGGTCGTATGAGAAGAATCCCGGAGCGCCGGACACCTATCTCGGTTACGGACGTAACTGGGCGAACGTGGGCAACACGCCATTCCGCTACTACAAACATTACGAACACGAAGGCGGCATCAGCACGCCATTGATTGTCCATTGGCCGAAAGGCATTCCCGCATCGCAGCAAAACCAACTTGTGCGCGCCCCGGGCCACTTGATTGATATCATGCCAACGTGCGTTGCTCTTGCGGGTGCAAATTATCCCACCGAGTTCAATGGAGCAAAAATCCAGCCCATGGAGGGTGTCAGTCTCACACCAACCCTCGCAGGGAAATCGTTGAAGAGGAAATTACCATTGTTCTTCGAACACGAAGGCAACCGCGGCGTGCGCGACGGCAGATGGAAACTGGTCTCCACGTTCAAGCCGACCAACGGGGCATGGGAATTGTATGACATGGAAACGGATCGCACCGAGATGCACGACTTGTCCGCGACAAAGCCCGGCAAGGCAAAAGAGCTGGCGAAGAAATGGGATCAATGGAGCCAGCGCGTCGGCGTAAAGCCCTGGCCCCTGGAGTCGAACAACAAGAAACCGAAGCAACCTTGACTTCAAGTCTGACGGTGACCACCACCGCATGAACAGTTGCACGCAACAGCCCATTGAGGGAGCACCCGTCGATTTTTCCTCAAGCAAATTTTTGACACAAACAGGTCGAATGCGGTATTGGGCTTCCGCGTCTGACTTGCTAACTTTTATTTATGACAATTGAACCAACTCCGTTGTGTGCCGAAAGCACGTTCAAAACCATGGCCGCCTGCACCAACCCCGCTCGCTTCACGAAAACCATTTCCAACCTGCTGGTTTTTTTACTGATGCTGGGTGCTATTACTGCCAGCGCGGCCCTTGAATTAAAACCCGGCGATCACATCGCGATCATTGGCAACACGCTCGCCGACCGGATGCAACACGACGGTTGGCTCGAGACACTCATCGTCGCAAAGTTTCCCCAACACGACCTGGTGTTTCGCAATCTTGCCGTGGCCGGCGATGAGGTGGTCACCCGCCATCGCTCGGAAAACTTTGGGTCGCCCGACGATTGGCTGACGAAAACAAAAGCGGATGTGATTTTTGCCTTCTTTGGATTCAACGAGTCGTTCGGCGGCGATGCCGGGCTCGATAAATTCCAGCATGACCTCGACAAGTTTCTCAAGGATACCAAGGCGAAAAACTACAGCGGCAAGGGAGCCCCGCGCGTTGTTCTTTTTTCTCCCATCGCCAACGAGAAGCTGAGCAATCCCAACATGCCCGATCCGGCGGCCAACAATGCGAATCTGCAGAAATACACCGCCGCAATGTCAGGAGTCGCCAAAGACAACGACGTTCTGTTTATTGACCTGTTTGGCGTATCACAACAGCTCTACGCCGAGGTCGCGAAGACAGGAAAATCCATGACCTTCAACACACTTCATCTGACCGAATCCGGTGACAAACTTTTATCGCAGGCAGTCTTTGCCAGACTCTTCAGCGAGAAAGTCCCCACGGCCAAAGTCGAGAAATTGCGCGCGGTCGTGAACGAAAAGAACGCCGAGTGGCACGCTCGTTATCGCACCGTGGACGGATACAATGTGTATGGCGGTCGTTCCCAGCTTGAGTTTCCCGCGGCGGGGAAGGGCAGCCCGAAGATCAAAAACTACGACATCATGCAGGAAGAAATGTCCCAGCGTGATGTGAAGACCGCCAATCGCGACAAGCGCGTGTGGGCGGTCGCGAAAGGCGGCGACTTGAAAGTGGACGACTCCAATCTCCCGGCGGTGAAGGCGATTGAATCCAACAAGCAGGACATCTCGCCATTTCTCAGCGGTGAGGATGCGATCAAAAAGATGACCGTGCCAAAAGGCTGCAAGGTGACGCTGTTCGCGAGTGAAGAACAGTTTCCTGAACTCGTCAGCCCGGTACAGATGGCGTTCGATACCAAGGGGCGCCTGTGGGTGGCGGCTTGGCCGAGTTATCCAGAACGCACGCCCACCAGCACGGTTGGCGACAAACTCCTGGTGTTCGAGGACACGAACAATGACGGCAAGGCCGACAAGGTCACGACGTTCCTCGATGATTTGAACTGCCCGACTGGTTTCCAATTTTACAAGGACGGCGTGCTGGTCATGCAAGCGCCAGACTTGTGGTTCGTGCGTGATACCGACGGCGACGGAAAGGCAGACTGGAAAGAACGCGTGTTGATGGGCATGGACTCCGCCGATTCGCATCACACCGCCAACTCCATGGTGCTGGAGCCAGGCGGAGCAACGTATTTGAGTGACGGCGTGTTCCATCGCACACAAGTTGAAACCGCGACCGGCCCGGTGCGCAACAACGACGGCTGCATTTACCGCTTCGAGCCGCTCACCGGCAAGTTCGAGCGCTACGCCGCCTACGGCTTCGCCAATCCGCATGGTCGCGTCTTTGACTATTGGGGTAACGACATCATCACCGATGCAACTGGGAACGAAAGTTTCTTTGCTCCCGCCTTCAGCGGATTTATTGACGCTCCGAAAAAGCACCCGGGAATGAAGCAGTTTTGGACTCGTCCGTCCCGTCCGTGTCCGGGCACGGGCATTCTGTCCAGCCGTCATTTCCCCGAAGAGTTTCAGGGAAATTATCTCAACTGCAATGTCATTGGCTTTCAGGGAATTTATCGCGTCAAGGTTTCCGAAGAAGGCTCGGGGCTCAAAGGTGAAACGCTCGGGGTGACCCAATCAACCGACGCCAACGGCAAGGAGGTTGAGAAGATCGAAGGCCTGGTGAGTTCCTCCGACCCAAACTTCCGTCCCTCTGCGGTGGGCGTTGCCCCGGATGGTTCGATTTATTTTTGCGACTGGGCCAAGGAATTGATCGGCCACATGCAACACCACATTCGCGATCCACACCGCGACAAACTTCACGGCCGCATCTATCGCATGACGTATGAAGGTCGTCCGCTGCTCACGCCGGGCAAGGTTGACGGTCAGCCCATCGCGAAATTGGTCGACCTGCTCAAGACGCCCGAGAACGATGTGCGCACGCGCGCGAAGATTGAATTAAACAAACATGACAGCACCGAAGTCATGGCCGCGATGAAGAAGTGGACCGCCTCGCTCGATTCGAAGGACAAGGATTACGAACATCACCTGACCGAGGCGTTGTGGGTTCACCAATGGCAAAACGTCGTGGATGAGGACTTGCTCAAGCGCATGTTACGTTCGCCGGACTACCATGCCCGCGCCGCCGCCACGCGTGTGCTTTG
>JANPGB010000143.1:0-3210 GCA_031423695.1 Verrucomicrobiota bacterium | reverse complement strand
ATGCCGAGGCAAAGTGACAGAAGAAACTGCCCCCATGGCATCGAATAAGGGAGAGCCGGCAACCGGTGGCCGGCTCTCCATGTTCTGGGTTACTGAATCAGCGCTTGGGCGTCGGCAATCAACGAACCGGCCAGATCCTGCGGGATCAAAGGCTTCGTCTTGCCCGCGTAAACACCCACTGCCTGGATGAAGGCGTTCAGACTGCTCCGTGCGTTGTTGCTGTTTCCCTGTTCCAACGCCGCCTTGGCCGCCTTGAGCAAGAGCCCCAGACGCACAGACGCCTTGGGATTCATCCCGCCCGATTTCCCGGCCGACTTGACAGTGCTAATGAGCTCATCAATTGAGGAGCCAGCACAGGGACCGGGGTTGATGGTGAAAATCGGATCCGAATCCGATTGGTATTGGATGACGAAGCAGGTGCGGGAACCTTTCGTGGCGATGCCCTTGATTACCTTCTTGACCCGATTTCCGCTGATGTCATCGGCTGCAATGTCAATAGTGTAAGCTCCGGTGCCGGTGCCATAAATCGTCAAAAGGTAGGTGCCGTCCGAAGGATCAGCCACATTGAGGCGCTTGATTTTGGGCAGGGATTTGAGGGCATGATTTTCGTCGTTGACGATGGTGAATTCCTTGTAACCGGCCCCTGAAATCGTGTCCAGGTGCGCGCCAGTGGTAGCGTTGACGCCCTTCTCCCCGCCGTCTGGAGCGGTCAAGACGAGTTCGATCGGCGAGTGGGCCACAAAGTACAGGCCGGACAACTCTCCCGAAGAACTCGAGTAGGTATCAATGGCGCCGTAGGTATCGCCAAATCCGCCGAGCAAGGTGTCGCCGTTGGGATAACTATCTGGATCCACCGTCGAATAAGTCTCGGTTCCGCTTACATTCGTCTGCCCGGTGCACAAAACCCAGTGGGGATTGCCGACATAGATGACGGGAGGCTGGCCGTTGCACAAATATTGATCCAAGGTGAAATCGTCGCGATGGTCCACCATGCCCGTGTATTTCAGTTGGACGCCGTTTGCCCGGGCGTACTGCGCAATCAAGGCTTCACCCCCGGCGACGACATTTCCGCTGGCGTCAAAGCCGTTGGTTGCGGCCAGCCAGGCCGCCAGTTGCGCCGGGTCGGTCCGAAACACCAAGCTCTGGTCGCTGGCGTGATAATTAATCATCATCGCCGAGCTGGTGATGTAGCATCCATAGCCGCCGATCGTGGCCTGTGAAGTTCCCAATTTGTTGCCCGCCCAATTGGTGTCTCCCTGCAGCAGCCGGGGCGGCGGAGTAAGGCCGGGACAGCTGCTGACCAAGGCTTCTTCCAAGGCGAAGTACGCGCTGCCTCCGGGCGGAATGGCGGGGTTAAAATGCACTATGCCCGACCTCCGATCAGCACTGATGTTAGAAAAACTCGTGCCGGGCCCTTCGTAACCCGTCGGGCCGAACGGCGCTCCCGCCGGATGAGGGGTAACCGAATCGATTCCGTCCCCATCGAACCCAAAGATGTCTTGAAAGCCGCTCAGGGGGATGGACGAGATTTTTTTCGAAGAATTGTTTTGCACCGCGACCAGCGTGTCTTCGATGTTGTCGTAAGGCCCTTGGGTTGGGTCGTTCTTGATCCTCAGGCTCCCCCCAGACTCGATCACCAGCAAAAAGCCGGCACTGGTGTCTGCTCCCACCGGCGGGGCTTGTAAGAACGGTGGGGTGGTATTATTGGTCAACGAGGCATGGGCGGCTGGGGCGAATGCTCCCAACAGAAGCATCGTCAAAACGGCAAACAGCAGTGTGGCCGGATGCAATCCGGCGGCCTTCGCCCAGGTTTCTCTTTTATTTGGATGGATATCCATGTCCGCAATGGTTTTAGAGTTCATGATGTTGCGCCTTGGTTTTTGGTTTATTTGATTTCGTTTTTCTGTTTGTCCTCTGGAATTGGTTGGAAAGTCTAAAATCCAGCCCCCTCTGTCAACAGGTTTTTTTAAAAGAATTTCAAACTGATGCGGCCAAAAATAATGCGCAGCCAATCCCTGATTGTCCCGGGACGGGACAGTTTCCTTCTTGGAGACACCCACGCTTCTGAAAATACCGCGCCGTTTGCCAATTTAACCGGGTTGGAATAAAGGCTGCTGAGTAAATCCGGAAATTCGGAACAGAATATTTGAAAGCGCGATTGTCAGCCTAACGTCAAAAATATGCCTTCCTTTGTATATACAGCGCGGGACACCAGCACGGGCCGGGAGATTCGCAATGCCGTGGAGGCCGCGACCGAACAGGCCGCCATTGCCGCCCTGCTGAATCGCAACCTCCTGGTTGTTTCGATCCAGGAAAAGCTCGCCAAAAGAGGTCGCACCGCCGGCGGCAAGGTCGCCCTCGCCGATCTGGTGATTTTCACCCGTCAGTTGGCCACCATGATTGACGCCGGCCTCGCGATGGTTCAGTCACTGGCCGCGCTGGCGGATCAGTCCGAAAACAAAGCCATGCGGGATGTCATCAAGGATGTCTGCACGCGGGTTGAGGGCGGAGACAGTTTTTCCGAGGCTTTGCATATGCACCCCAAAGTATTTGATCGTCTCTATGTCTGCATGGTTTCCGCCGGTGAAAAAGGCGGCCTGCTCGCGGAAATTCTGGCCCGCCTCGCCGTCTATCAGGAAAACACCGCGCGCCTGCGGAAAAAAGTCAAAACGGCGCTGATGTATCCTACCGTCGTCACCGTCGTGGCGATACTCATCACCACCTTCCTGCTCATCAAAGTGGTGCCCGTGTTCGGCGACATCTACTCGGGTTTCGGCGCCAAGCTTCCCGGCCCCACTCAGTTTCTGATCAGCCTGAGCAACATCCTGCAGAAATACTTCCTGCTTCTGGCCCTCGCCACCGGCGGTGCCGTCTACGGCTGGTTCCACTTCATCAAGACCAAATCCGGCCGGCTCTTCTGGGATTCCCGCCGCATCAAGCTCCCGCTCTTCGGCGGCATTGCGCACAAAATCTGCCTGGCCCGCTTCACCCGAACGCTGGCCTCGCTGATTCGAAGCGGCGTGCCCATTCTTGAGGTCCTGCAAATCGTCTCCCAGACCGTCGGCAATGTCGTCATGGAAAAATGCATCAAGGACGCCGCCACCGACATTGAGCGCGGTGAGAGCATCTCCGCCGCGTTGGGGAAACACCCCATCTTTCCCAACATGATTATCCGCATGATCACCGCCGGCGAGCAGACCGGCAAAATTG
>JANPGB010000142.1:0-4245 GCA_031423695.1 Verrucomicrobiota bacterium | reverse complement strand
AGTGGACGGCGCGCAACCGTTGAGTCCGGTTGACCTCCACAATCTGGCTCGACTTAAAGGCAGTGGCGCGGTCGGCAATATCAACGTGAAAGGAACTTCGACGGCGATTGCGCCGGGAAGCAGTCCGGGAATTTTGACCTGCAATAATCTCGATGCCTCCGGCGGCAATGGACAATTGGAAATTGAACTGATCGGAACAACCCCTGGCAGCGGCTACGATCAACTCAACGTGAACGGCACCGTCAATCTGACCGGCCTGAGCTTGAGCGGTTCGCGAAATTTTTCACCCGCGCAGGGAGATAGCTTCACCCTCATCAACAACGACGGTAGCGACGCCGTGACCGGCACGTTCACCGGCCTGCGCCAGGACACGCAGGTGCGCATCGGCAACGAATCCTTTCATGTCAATTACGCCGGCGGCACCGGCAACGACGTGGTGCTCACGCGCCTCGGCAACGACATCACCTGGACCAACAACGCCAGCGGAGATTGGAACGTCGCCGCGAACTGGAGCCCCAATCTGGTGCCCGGAACGAACGACACCGTGTTCATCAACAAGACGGTCACCGTGACCCTCAACACCGTCGTCAACTGTTACAGCCTCACCCTGGGCACCTCCGGTTCGCCGACGCTGACCGGCACGGGCGATCTGACCGCGTTCGTCGTGAATCTTAACGCCGGCACCGTGAGTGGCGGCCTGGCAATGACGGTCGTCCATCAAATGACCTGGATCGGCGGCACGATGACCGGGAGTGGACGGACCGTGATCCAGCCGGGCGCGACTTTGAACCTGGCCAATGTGAATGTGATCAACCTGACCGCCGGCCGCACTCTGGAAAACGGCGGGACGATTCTGTGGACGAGCGGCAATTTTGGAATGAACGGCGGCATCATCACCAACCGCGCGGGGGCGCTGTTCGACGTGCGAACCACGACCGGGCTTAACTACGCTTCCAGTCCCGGCTCACGGTTTGATAACGCAGGCACGTTCCGCAAATCGGTCGCCGGGACCACCACGGTCTTCCCTGGGCTGGTCTTCAACAACTCCGGCGCGGTGGAAATTCAGGCTGGCACGCTGACTCTGTTTGGTGGTGGGACGCATACTGGCACGTTCGATGTTCCGGCGGGCACGACACTGAGCCTGGCAGGTGGGACGCACACGGCGAGTGTGGGATCGAGCATCGCGGGCGCGGGCAATCTCAACGTGAGCGGTGGCAATACCCACACTTTTGCGGGATTGGTGAATGTGACGGGCACGAACCAGTTCGACAACGGCACGGCGAACGTGACCGGCATCTACATTTGCACAAACAACACCCTGGTCATGTCCGGCGGCACGGCAAACTTCAACGGCACCGGCACGGTGACCCCCGCCGTGGTCAACATGGACAGCGGCACTCTGGGCGGCAGCCAGAACATGACGGTGTTGAGCCAGATGAACTGGACGGGCGGCACCATGACCGGAAGCGGACGCACAATCATCCCGACGGGTGTGACGCTCAACATTGCCGCCGTGTCAGCCACTGTCTCCTTAACCGGTGGTCGCACGTTGGAAAACGGCGGGACGATTCTGTGGACGGCTGGAAACTTCCCGATGAGCAGCGCAGTCATCACCAATCGCGCGGGCGCACTCTTTGAGGCGCGAAACGCAGTCGGGCTTAACTATCTTTCCAGCCCCGGCTCGCGATTTGATAATGCGGGGACGTTCCGCAAGTCCGTCAATACCGGCAACCTCACGATCGGTGGTGGGATGGTCTTTAACAATTACAACGCCGTGGACATTCAGACCGGCATACTGGTGGCAAATGGCGGTTACAACTCCACGGGCGGCGCATTGCTTAATTGCGCCCTTGGCGGAACGACGCCCGGCACCGGCTATGGCAGGCTACAAGTCTTTGGCACGGTGACACTGAACGGCGCGCTTGGTGTCAGTCTGGCCAACGGATTCCTTCCCACCACCAATGATACGTTCACGGTGCTGACCGCCACCACGCGCAGCGGCACGTTCGCGAATTTTTATTTTCCCTCCAATGAAGTCACGATGCAGGTGAGCAACACCGCCAACTCGGTGATTGTCCACGTCATCACGGTGCTCGCCCTACCGCCACCGATTTTGCACATCGAAGGAATCACGCCGACCACCGCACGGCTTTACTGGGCGACCAACTACCCGGCGTACCATTTGGAATTCAATACGAGCTTGGCCACTTCCAACTGGGCCGCGTCCGGGTTCATGCCGGTAGTGACCGGGACAAACTTCGTGGCGACCAACCTCCTATTTGGTGCGCAGAAGTATTATCGCCTGAGCCGCGTGCCCGCCACCTACACACCCCCGCCGCCCGTGCTCGCAATCCAACGCGCTTCAACGAACGCCGTCCGCCTGCTCTGGTCGGCCGAAGACGACCGGACGTTCACGCTCCAATCCAACACCAACCTGACCACGACCAATTGGGCAACGGCTTCCCCTGCGCCTGCGCTTTTCGGCTGGAACTACGCCGTCACGAACGCGATCAGTGGCGTGCAAAAGTTTTATCGGCTGGCCAGCCCGTGAAGCCAAGGGTTGGTATTGATTATTTCTGCGCAAACTTCTCCGCCAGCGCCGCGGCTTTGAGCCTGGTCTTGCTCTGATTCACCGTTTTCTGAAACTCCGCCCCGGGTCCGGCGCGTGGGCGCACCGGGGAAAAAGTCCTGGCGGCGGCGCTCCCCTGAAAATCAATCGCATCATTCCGTTTTTGCGTTCCGCCGGCCGCCGGTCGTCACGCGGAGGCGGCCTTGATTTCCGCATAGAGCCACGCGCGGGCGAAAGTCCAATGGCGCTTGGCGGTCGGCGCGGAGATGCCCAATATCTCTGCCGCCTCTTCGTTGGTCAGGCCGACGAAATAACGCAGCTTCACCAGCTCGGCTTTGGCCGGATCCAGCTGGGCAAATTTGTCGAGGGCGTCGTTGAGGGCCAGCAGTTCGTCAGATTTCACCTCGGTGGCGATTTCGATGGCGTGAAGATCCACCCGCTGCTGGCCACCGCCGTGGCGCTGCGCTTGTTTCCGCCGGGCGTTTTCGATCAGGATGCGCCGCATGGCTTCCGCCGCCGCACCGAAGAAATGGCCGCGGCCTTTGAACTGCGCCTGACCCGCTTTGCCGACGAGCCGGAGCCACGCTTCATGCACGAGCGCCGTAGCCTGCAGAGTCTGGCCTGGTGCTTCGTTCGCCATCTTGTGCGCGGCGAGCCGGCGCAACTCCTCGTAAACCAGCGGGAGCAATTCCCCGGCGGCATGGGCCTCGCCCTGTTCGATGGCGCTGAGGATCTGGGTGACCTCGCTCATTTCCGTTGGGTTCGAGGTTAGGAAGACGCGGCGGGGTTGCAAGCTTCCGTTGGTGACATTCGCGGGTCGAAAAGAATCAGTCCGCTGGTCCCGCCGGCGGCGCGGGCAGGCGGGTGGCTTCCACAAGTTGTGCCCAGCGCTGGCAGGCTTCCTGGATCGCCGATCGGCTGGAGGCGGGGATTTTGTCCTCCAGCTGTTTCAACCCCTCGCAGCCCGCGCGCAACAACGGTTCAGCCTCCGTCAATTTCCGCTGCCCGAGCAGGCTGCCGCCCAGCAGACTCCGGGCGTGAAAGGTCTGCCAGTCTGCGGGAGATTTTTTTTCGCGGAGGGCCAGACATTCCCGCGCCAGCGGCTCGGCGGCGGCAAATCTCCCGTTGGCCAGCAGGGTGGTGATCAGGGTGGCCAGCGAATTGGCGGTGTTCGGATCCTCGTTGCCGCTGCGTTTCCTAAGCATTGCCAGGGCTTCGCGCTCGACGGCCTCGGCATCGTCCAGTTTGCCGGCCTGATGGAGCACGCCCGCCAGCTTGCTGAGGTACGTGACCACTTCCGGGTGATCCTCGCCCAGGTGTTTTTTTCCCAGCTCGACGGCTTTGCGGAACAAGGTTTCCGCTTCGGCCAGTTTGCCCTGGCGCTCCAGCACCCGCGCCAGTCCGTCATTGGCCATGGCCAAGCCGTCGCCGCCATGCATTCGCCGCCCCATTTCCAGGCCTTCACGCAACAAGGTTTCTGCCTCCGCCAGCTTGCCTTGGTCGGCGAGAATTTGGCCGTGGAACTGAATCGAGCGGGTCAGATCCGGGTGGTCGCCGGAAAAGAGCGTCCGGCGCAAGGCGAGCGACTCCCGCGCCACCGCCTCGGCTTCGGCCGGTTCGTTTTTGTTGCGCAACACGGCGCTTAACGAGTCGAGCGCCTTGGCCACGTCGGGATG
>JANPGB010000141.1:0-2282 GCA_031423695.1 Verrucomicrobiota bacterium | reverse complement strand
TTGAATTCATCCTGCCAGAGGATTTTGCCAAAGCCGGGCGTCGAGTTCGTCAGAAACAAACGGAAGGACGCGGCATGGTAGGCATCGGACAGAATGAAACGGCTCGCGCTCTCCGCAAATTCCAAGGACAGCATAGGGTCGGGGCCGGTGATATTGCCTTTGAGGATGCCATTGGTAAATTGCAACCCCGTCACTTCGGCGGAGGTTTCCACGTCGTCGGTTTCGCTCATCGCCCAGATCAACTCGCGGGCTGTGGGCGAAACCTCATAGGGCGCTAAGTTGGTGAAAGCCTGGTTACGGTGGTTAAAAATAAATTGCGCCATCGCCGTTTCAAAGGCGCTGTCCTCGATTTGATAACCCGCCACGCCCCACCACATGAATGGCGAGACGACGCGGGCTTGTGAGTTCCAAACCGAATCGAGCGCGGCAAGATTGGCGGCGACGTTGTTTGAGACGAGCGGATTGTATTCAAAGATGCCCCAATTTTTGTCGTTCGCGCGAATGGCGGCGAAGGTCGTGGTGTTGGATGAATTCTGTCCATAGGTGGTAATACCGTTGCCGCCGTTGTTCACGAAGGTGGTTGTCCAGGGGGCGCCGTATTTGCGGTCGGTCTCATCCGCCGAAGCCGGGTTGAGCGGAATTTGGTGACCATAAAGCATGTCGGGACTCCATCCGGCATCGCGACACCAGTTGACTTGTGCCTGCACCATCTGCAAGACCTGATTCGTGCGGAAGGCATGCCATTTATTCCACCAACGACCATTCGCCGTGATGGTGCTCCAGTTCACATTTGTCGGTGGTTGAACGGCGTCCCACGTCGGCCACGGAAAACCTGTCGCTCCAAAAAATGCCGTGTTGAACGCACTGAGACTAGCGTATTGACCCTGGCCAGAATAAAGATTCGTGCCGCTCAACCAGTCGCGAAACTCCTGCTTCGACCACACGGAATAATCCGAGTATTCGATGTTCGCATGCACGTTCTGGGACACCTCCGAAGACATGCTGGCGAAGGTGATCAAGTCGGGGTGTTGTTCGCGATACCAGCCCAGCACACGCATGGCCGTGCGGCAATTCCGCCCCACGTAACCCTGAACCATGGCGGCATTGCGAGAGAGCGTTAACTGCATTTCCAGCGCGTCCCCCGACGAGAATTGCTCGTTGATGGTCGGATCTTGCGCCGTGGTGGCGGTGCGGATTCTTCCGAGCCGGTCCACTTGCAACAGGCTACCGCCGCTGAATTTTTCCAGATAATTGTGGAGCAGGTCTTCGCTCTGGATCGAACTGTCAGCCCACGGCATTCCGTTGACGTGAAAGCCCACTCGCAGGTCGCTGGGAAATATGTATTGCGCGTAAAAATCAGACTCACCGTTCACATAATCAGGGAATTCCCACTGCTTGCCCGTGGCAAAAATGTAATCGTAATAGCTGCCGTGCGTGGATTGGAGGAACTCCACCCCCGCTGCAATCCCCGCCTTCACATTCTTAGGCATCACACCGCCGGTCAAGGCGAGCATTCGAGCGCGATAATTGGTCGCCAAATTGGTGCTGCCTGCCCGGTAATCCCAGGAGCCGATCGTCGAAAGATGAAACGTGCGGTAAGCCGCTTCATCCACCGGGTCTGCCGTGCCGCGAGTCGGTAGCAGCACCGCGGTGCCAAGGAAACCCCACGCAGCCAGCCGCGCGGTCCAGCCAAACCAGCGGGGGAGTAAAAACATCTTGCGGGCAGCGCGGAAAAAAGCGGGCACACCGGAGGCCCGGACACCGGCAGGGGCCGGCTTAGTCCCCAGGAGCAGGCCCGGTGCGCTTTGAACTGGCCTCCTCCGGCTCCTGCCCAGCCATGAGATTCTTTTGATTGGGAGAGTCTGGTTCATCATTTGAGAATTCATTGTGTTACTTCGGCGAACCGCATCGAATTTGCATCCTACTCAATACTCAACCCGCTTTTCTCGTATGGCTGGAATGGAGCCAGCCGAAGCTGGCTTCATTTTATCAACTTCCAGTTTGCTTCAAAATGTCCGCACCCGGTAAAAACGCTGCACGCCCGCCGCCAAACTGTCCGTCACCGTCACGACCCCCCCCGTCCCGTTCGTGGCGCTCAGGAAATTCCAGGAGGGCTGGCCCAGGACGTCTTTATACTCCGTGGTGTAAACGAAGCCGCTTTGTGAATTAAACTGAAAACTAAAACTGCTCCCGGCACGGTTTGCGTTGATCAGCACCGGTTGCGCCGGCGTCGGCAGCACGGACATTGGCACCGTGTATTCGAAGTCGTCGAAGGTCGCCCT
>JANPGB010000140.1:0-6895 GCA_031423695.1 Verrucomicrobiota bacterium | reverse complement strand
AGCAGGGGAAGCCGAGAGATCGCAAAGGGAAAACCTGGTGACATGAGAACACTTATCTCCAGCTTGCTCATGGCTTTCTCCGTCATTGGATTTGGCCAGTCTGCGAATCCCCCGGCCAACAACTTGCTCCAACTCATGCTGTCGCAGCCGCAGGTGGACATCTCCTCGCCCGTCACCGCCACGGCAACATTCGATCCGCCGGTGGTGCGACCGGGCGAAAAATCCGTGTATCGCATTTCGCTCAATGCACCGGAAGCCTCGATTCAATGGCCGGAGGAAATGGCCGCGCCGCCTCAGTTGAAACTCCGCCGTACGGCGAGCGGACAAATCATGCCGCAGGTGGGCGGCACCTTGCGAAACATGACCACCTTCAATTTTGACGCGCGTGCGGCAGCGCCGGGACGGTTTACGATTCCGGAACGCGTCGCGCAGGTTTACGGACAGCCGGTCGTGATCCCGGCGGCACAGCTCGAAGCACAGGCGGAGCCAGCCACGCCGCATGCACCTGTCCGCGAATTGCTGATCGAGACGGCGGCGACCAACTTGTTTGTCGGTGAAACCTTTGCCGTGCGCGTGCTGCTGCCGGGCACGTCTGCCAATGCGGTCGAAGGCTTGTCGCAGGTGCAGCTGAACGGCGATGGTTTGGTGGTGGACAAAAATGCCGTGCGCCAGTCCATCCAGATGCTCGAGCGCAACGGACGCAAAACGGGAACCTTCATTTACGAGACCGTAGTCACGCCCGTTGCTGCCGGGGCGCTGAGCCTTTCCGCCCAGGGGTTCACGTCCGGGATGCAGTTCGGCGGGCCGATTGTCATCACCGGGCAGGTGACGATTCCCGGCGGCCAGCCTCAATACATTTTACTCGACTCGGAAACCGTTCCGATCCGGGTCCGTCCGCTGCCGGCCGGCGAACTGCCCGGGTTTGCGGGAGCCGTCGGCAGTTACACTTGCCCGCCGCCCCGGCTGGCCACTAATGTGGTGAGCCTCGGTGATCCGGTGCAACTTCAGGTCACCATTCTAGGCCAGCAAAATCTCCATCACCTCACCCCCCCGCGACCGCCGTCGGTGAAAGGCTGGCAGATTATCCCCGCTATCCGCACCGGCATCGCGGGCGCAGCGGGCACGCCTGATTACGGCGTGGGCTTCAGCTACACCCTGATTCCCACGACGCCCCAACTTCAAGCCACACCCGCGATTCCGTTTAGTTGTTTCGATCCCAAACTTGGCGCGTATGTGGATCTCACCATCCAGCCGGTGCCGGTCACAATCATTTCCAACGCGCTCATTGCGAGTGATTCAGCGGCGGCGCTGCTGGACGAAAACGCGGCCGAGCCGGAGCCTAGAATTTCTCTCAGCGGGTTTGCTTCATCACCGGGACGAACGAGCGGCAGTCTGGCACCGCTGCAAGCGCGCGCCTGGTTTCCGTTGGTCCTATTGACGCCGGTGCTGGCCTTTGGCGGACTGGGAGTGTGGGATCGCCGCCGCCGCTATCTCCAACAGCATCCGGAAATTGTGCGCCGTCGTCGGGCACGACGCGAACTCCGGCGCGTGCGGCGTTCGCTGAAACAGGCCGCGGCCAGGGGCGATGTGCCGGGTTTCACGCGTGACGCGATCAATGCCCTGCAAATTGCCTGCGCGCCGCATTATCCAGCGGAACCGCGTGCGCTGGTGGGTGGCGACGTGCTGGAAATCCTTGGCGCATCCCAACGCCCGGGCGGGGCCGGGGATCTGGTGCGCCGCGTCTTCGCGGTTGGTGATGCCGCATCCTTTGCGACCACCGCTCAAGGTGATGACGGTTTGCTCAGCCAACACTCAGCCCTGGAAGAAGTGCTGGCGAAATTGGAGGCGCGTTTGTGAAATTCAAAACCGGAACCGGAAGGCTCCTTCAAGACCTCGCAGGCTTAGCGGCGTCCCGGCATAGCGGCGCCGCGTTGGATCCTGAATCAGCAGTTTGCGGCGCTCTGCCGAAACGCCGCTGCACAGTTCTGCAACCGCCGGCGTGGCTGTGCCTTCTGGCCGTGATTTTATCCGGCGCGATCAATCATTGCGGGGCGGCGGCGGATGCCGGTTTCGCGCAAGGCCTGGCGGCGGGACGCGCTGGGGAATTTAACCAGGCGGCAAAATATTTTCGGGCGGCGCTGGTCGCGCAGCCCGCTTCCGGCACACTGCTCAACCTCGGCCTCGCCCACTGGCGTGACGGCCGCCCCGGCGAGGCGATCCTTTGCTGGGAACAATCTGCGTGGCTGAATCCGTTTGACCAAGACGCGCGCAACAACCTGCGGTTCGTCCGCACCGAAACGCAAGTCGAGCCGCCGGAGCTTGTCTGGTATGAAAGGTCCTCGACCTGGTTGCCGGCGAACGTCTGGGCCGGAATTTTGTGCGGCTGCCTCTGGCTGGCGGTGGGGATGATGCTTCTGCCCGATGTGCTGCGTGTGCGCAAAGCCCGCTGGCATCAGGTGGTGGCGGCGCTGGGACTGGGCGCGTTTCTGCTGAGCCTGCCACCGAACCTTGGCGTGGTCACACGTTCTCGCCTTGGAATCGTGCTCGATAAAAAAGCCGTGCTGCGACTCACGCCGACCAAGCAGGCGGAAGTGGTCGCGACCCTCACGGCGGGCGAACCGGTGCGCAGAGTTCGCGAGCGGGGGGATTATGTTTTCGTCCGCACACCGCGCGGAGCCGGCTGGGTTGAGCGGCGACAACTTGGAATGACGGGCGAAATTGCGAATTGACCGTGGGCCGTCTCCAGCGTGTCCGCCGGAAAACTATTTCTCCACGGTTGCCGCCGGTTCAGCCTTGCTCTCCGTCAGGAGCTGGTCTCTCCGCTTGAGCGTTGAATCCACTGCGTACCCCGGCAGGCGATAAATCCAATTCGCGAACTGCTTTTCGCGCGCCAGTTTGTCAGTGAGATTTTTCTGCCGGTCTTTGAATTCCTTGTCCAGTTTGGTTTTGTCGTCGGGCTTCGCATCTTCCCCGGCGGTGCGCTCAGTTGGCAGGACGGCAGCAACGGAAAGCGTGACGGGGTAGGATTCGGACTGCTTCTGGCCGATTTTAAACGTGTAGGCGAATCCATCAAAGGTCTCAACCGTCATTGTGGTGACATTCGTCAGGCCGGAGATTTCAGGTTGCGTGTTGCCGGGAAAAACATCGTTAAAACTGGCTGAAGCAAACGGGCTCGTCACTCCGGAAACCTTGGTCGGGTCTGCCTTCTCGTCGGGCCCGGCGTCGGCCAGTTGCCATTCGTTCGTTTCGGACGCGCGGGTCAGCTTCCACGAGTTGGTGGCCTCGGGAAATTGCACTGCGATGCTGCAAGGTTTTTCGATGCTGAAGAAATCCTTGCTCAACCACGCCTCCGGCTTCGGCTGGACGTTGTCCAACGGATCGGAAATCACGGCGAGCGTCTTGGCCTCGCCGCCGACCATGACATATCGGCCATCCGGCCGGCCGCCGGCCCCCATGCTTTCAAACGGGGCACCCCCCGATTTGCTCAGATGTTTCTTTCCCAGAAAAACCGAACTGAGCGTCTTGCCGGCCTCGCTTTTGAATTCGACGAGCGTTCCGGCATTCGCGCCCGCGCCCGGCGGGAGCAGTTCAAAGCGGCCCAATTGCGAGGCCCCCACATCCTGGCTTTGCGCCACTTTGAGATCGGCAAACTTGAGCAACAGGCCGCTGATCTCGGAAAAGTTCGCCGGATAATCTCCGCGCTCTCGGACGCGCCAGAGATTATCCCGCCGGGCAAGGTTCAACTCATTCGTCCCGGACCGGATGAGGACTTGGGCGATGTCATTGACCGCCAAGGCCGGCAGGAGTTTCTGGCCGATGGTTTGTCCGCCGCTTTGCCACGAATTCCGGCCGCGCTGATGCACGACCCATCCCGCCGCGCCAATCAATACCAGGAGCACCAATAGAATAATGAATTGTTTCCGGTTCATTTTGCCGAAGTTTTTTTCCGTTTGATCACTGCCATCCCCACGCCTGCGGCCGTCACGCCGAAGGGCATGGCGAGAATGTTCAGCCACTTGAGCCGCGTCTCCATCGAGACGACTTCCTTGCGCAAATCTTTCTGCGCCTGCTTGAGTTCCTTGCCCACTTCCCCTTCTTTCTTGCGGAAGTTTTCCACCTCGGTGCGTTGCTCGGCGGACAGGATGAAGCGCTGGTCCTTGTCCTTTCTCTGCTGCTGGAGCTCTTGCAACCGCCGTTGCGTGTCGTTGAGGCTTTGCTGCAATTCCACGATCTTCGCCTGGCCGCGCGCCTGGGCCTGGGCCTCCATCTTTTTCACCAGCGTGAACGGCCGGCTCAACGTCGCCCGGCTGCGCACACCGATCAGGTTGCTGTCCCCAGCCATTTGTTCGACGATGTTTTGGGCGAGGTTCAGGTTCGCATTCATCTGGCTGATCATTTCGCCAAAGATGCTTTGGGTCCGGCGGATGGAAAATTCGTCCGAGATGAAGTCGGAATCGCCGAACAGCACAACCGCGGTTTCGTTTTTGGATTCTTTCAACGACTCCTCGGCCCGGGCGAAGGTGTTTGTGCTGCCGGCTTCCGTTTTATCCTGGGGTTTGCCGTCGGGAAATGCGGTCTTGAATTTGCCGGTCAGGCGGATCGCTAGTTTGTAGTTAACCCCGGTTGCCTTGAATCCATTCAGGACGCTTTCGCCGCCCATGCTGGCCAGGAAACCCTCGGTGAGTTCCGCCTGCTTGGTGCTGTTGAGTAGGACGGTTTCCTTCAGGCCCGTGGCTGGCGTTCCGGTGAACGCCCCGCACAGGGGCAACCAGATATTATCAATCTGGCTAGTGGCAATATCGTCGCGGTTGATGCCTTCCGGAGTGAGCGCGAGCCAGGCGGGCGCTTCAGTCGGTTGGTTGTTCCGCCCGCGCAACTGCATTTTGAAGTTCAAGTCCGCGACCACCTTGCTGGTGTCAAACTGCACGCCCCAGGCTTTCAATAACTTGTCGAGCGAGGAGGAACCGCCGCCCATGTTGCCCATCATCGGATTCTGCTGACGGCTTTCCAACGCTGATTGGGCGTCAAGGAAGGCAATCAACTTGCCACCGCGCAGGACGAACTGGTCAATGGCAAATTGCGCCTTGTCCGAAATATCCTTCGGATGAATGACCACCAGCACCTTCACGTCGTCCTCAATGTTCTCCGCGCTCATCTCGATGCGCTTAATGTTGAAGTCCTGCTTCAACTGATCAATCAGCGTCCAGGCGGGCATGCCTTGTTGGCCCATCTGCATCATCATGGGGTTGGCCGGAGGCCCGCCAAAAACGGGCAGGGAACTCATGACGCCGAGCGTTGGTTTTTCGGGCGTGAACACCCGCGAAATGGCCCGGGTCAGATCATACTCCAACTGCCGTTCGCGGTTGGGCTCGAAAAACGGAATGGCGACCCGTTCATCGGCAAGGCTGACCGCGAGACCGAGGTAGTAGCGATCGCTGCCGGGCAACTGCTGGGGTTCGAGTCCATCCAAGCGTGCGGAATCCTCGGCGTCCGAGTCCGGTTGTGGATCGTATTTTTCGATGACGAGATTTTTCCCGGCAATCTGTTTGTATTCCTGGAGCAGGTCTTCGACTTTGCGCGCGTAGCTTTTCAAGAAGACGGATTCCGGCGTGGCCGTTTCGCTTTGCGTGCAATAGAACCGGACCTTTACCGGCGTATCGAGTTTCTTGAGCACGGCCTTGGTGCCGGCGGACAAGGTGTAGGCTTTTTCCTCGGTGAGATCCACGCGCGCCGGGGCCACGCCCAGGAGGACGTTGACCGCGACCAGGAGGACGAGCATTACCAGAACGCCCGCAGTGGAATAAAGGATGGTTTCGAGTGACTTCTTTTGCATCATTGCCTCCGGGGAATTAACTGGTGCGGTGCGTCCGCAAAATAACACTGGTGGTGAAAAGCGAGAACCCGATTACCGACAGGAAGAATATGACATCGCGCGAATCCAGCACGCCTTTCTGAAATCCGTCAAAGTGCGTGATGACGCTGAACGACGTGATGATGTCCACGAGCCATTGCCAGTTGTTCGTCAGATTTTGCAGCAGATTGATGACGGGGGGGAAACCGGCCAGGATCAGAAACAAACATGCTACCATCGAAATGATGAAGCTGACCACCTGGCTGCGTGTGATGGCTGAGGTGATGCAATTCACCGCCAGATAAGCACCCGCCATCAGCCAGCTCCCGACAAACGCCGCGAAGATCACGCCGTTGTCCGGACTGCCGAGATGGTTGACCGTCAGCACCACGGGGAAGGTGAGCACAAGCGCCAGCCCGAGGAACAACCACGAGGCGATGAATTTGCCGACGATGGCTTCCCACGGCGCGATGGGCATGGTCAGCAATAATTCCAAGGTGCCGACGCGCCGCTCATCCGCCCACAATCTCATGCCAACCGCAGGCACGAGAAAAAGATAAAACCACGGATGCCACATGAAGAACGAGTTGGTCAGCGACGCTTCGCCGCGCTCAAAAAATCCACCGACCATGAAGGTGAAGAATCCGTTGAGCAGCAGAAAAATGACGATGAACACATAGGCCACCGGGGATGAGAAATAGGCGAGCAGTTCGCGCTTTGCGATGGTTTTGATGTTGCCAAAAAGATTCATATTGGGAATTCGGGATTCGGATTTCAGTTCTTGGTGTCGGGCATGGTGATGCTGCGGAACACTTCATCCAGCCGGCCTTCCTCTGTGCGCAATTCCTCCACCTGCCAGCCGTTGGTGGCTTCCAAAACGTCGCGCGTTAAATCACCGTCGCCGGCAATTCGCGGGAAGACCGTCACCGAGGTGTGGGAGCCGTTTGGTTGGAGCGTGACGCTTTGGGCCGAGCGAAGTTGCCGCAATTTGTCCTGCTCCGCCTTGTCTTCCATGCCGCTCACGCGCAAAGTCACCGCGCCCGC
>JANPGB010000139.1:0-5083 GCA_031423695.1 Verrucomicrobiota bacterium | reverse complement strand
GAATTTTGCTACCGCAACGCGCCGCTCGTACGCAACACCGTGCTGCTCGTCCTTTCGCAGTCGGGCGAAACGGCCGACACTCTCGCCGCCCTGCGCGACGCCAAACGGCGCGGGCACAAGGCGCTGGCCATCGTCAACGTCGTCGGCAGCACCATTGCGCGCGAATCCGACGGCGGCATCTACATGCACGCCGGGCCGGAGATCGGCGTGGCCTCGACCAAGGCGTTCGTCTCCACGCTCACGATTCTTTCGCTGCTCGCCGTGCATCTGGGGCGGATGCGAATGTTGTCCGCCGGTCGCGCCCAAGAAATTCTGAAAGCACTCGAAGCCGCGCCGAAGCAAATCGAAACCCTCCTCGCGCAAACCGACGCGATCAAAGCCATCGCGACCAAGTATGCGGCGGCGGAAGATTTCTTCTTCCTGTCACGCGGCTACAATTATCCGATTGCGCTCGAAGGCGCGTTGAAGCTCAAGGAAATTTCCTACATCCACGCCGAGGGCTATTCAGCGGCGGAAATGAAGCACGGCCCGATTGCCCTGATTGATGAGAAGACTCCGACGGTGTTTCTCGTGCCGCAGGATTCGATGTACGACAAAACCATGGCGAACCTCGCCATGATTCGCGCGCGCAAGGGCCCGATCATCGCCATCGCCACGGAGGGCGACACAGAAATCAGCAAGGTGGCCGCCGACGTGATCTATCTGCCGAAGACTTTGGAGCCGATCTATCCGCTGCTCGCGACCGTGCCGCTGCAACTGCTGTCCTACCACATGGCCGTCGCTCGCGGCTGCGACGTGGACAAACCCCGCAACCTCGCCAAGAGCGTGACGGTGGAATAAGGCGCGGATCATTAGGCATTGGCTGAAACGCCTCGCGACACGATTCGTCGTTGCCCAACCAACCGCGGCTCGGCCATTATTAAAGAGCATGAAAACCGCTGTCGCTGCTCGCCTACTCGCTGTCGTCCTTTTGCTCGGCTTCCATGTCCCGCTGCGGGGGGCCGCGCCGGAAACTTTTGACGCCACAACCGCGACAGTTGGAGCCGCCGGCACCAACCGTTTCGTCACGCCGGCCAATCAAATCCTGACGCCCGCCGGAATTTTCATCAGCCTTCCCGGCATGAGGCCTCAGGCCATTGCGCTCAGTCCCGATGCCCGACTGCTGATCACCGCCGGTTTGACTCACGAGCTGATGGTTCTGGATCCCGTCACCGGAAATGAATGGCAGCGGGTGCCGTTTCCTTCCGGCCAGGTTCGGTCTCCGGCGCCGGTCTCTTCGGAAATCCTGGACCCCGACGGCAAGGCGCAAATTAGCTTCACCGGCCTGGTGTTTTCTCCCGACGGCGCGCGGATTTATCTGGCGAACGTGAGCGGTGACATCAAGGTTTTTGCCGTGGGCCGGGACCGGAAAATCTCCCCACTCTTCTCCATTCCGCTGCCAACGGTCAAAGCCCGGGGCCGCACGAATGAAATCCCCTCCGGCCTCGCCGTTTCGCGCGACGGTAAAAAACTTTACGTCGCGCTGAATCTTTCCAACCGCCTCGCCGAGTTGGACGCGGCGACGGGCCGCGTGCTGCGGACCTGGGACGTCGGCTCCGCGCCGTTTGATGTGGTGGTTGCGGGCCGGAAAGTTTACGTGAGCAACTGGGGCGGCCGCCGCCCCGGGGCGGACAGCGTCACCGGCCCGGCGGGTCGCGGCAGGCTCGTGCGCGTGGATGGCCGCAGCATCGCCAGCGAAGGCTCCGTTTCAGTGATTGATTTGAATTCAGAACTCTCAACTGCCTGCTCCGAACTCCTGACCGGCCTCCACGCCTCGGCGCTCGCGCTTTCGCCGAACGGCCGCTGGCTGGTCGTGGCCAACGCCGGCAGCGACAGTTTGAGCGTCATTGACACGCGCACGGATAAAATCGTCGAGACGATTTGCGCGCGGCAGCATCCCGGCGATCTGTTCGGCGCGCAGCCCAACGCACTCACCTTCGACAAGTCCGGCAGAAAACTCTTCGTCTGTAACGGGACCCAAAACGCCGTCGCCCTTTTCGAATTCAAACCGGGCGGATCCAGATTGCTGGGTCTGATTCCAGTCGGCTGGTTTCCCGGCGCGATTGTATTTGATGCCAAACACAAGGCGCTTTGCGTGGCGAACATCAAGGGCTTGCCCCGCGGGCAGCCGCGCAAATCGAATGACCGCATCGAATTCAATTCCAAGCAATACTCCGGTTCGGTTTCACTCGTGCCGCTGCCATCCCGAGGCGGATTGGAAAAGTTCACGCGGACGGCGCTCGCCAACCTGCGTTACCCTCTGCTGGCCCAAGCCAAACTCCCCGCGCGCACCAGCCAGCCGGCGCGGCCCGTCCCCGAGCGCGTCGGTGAGCCGAGCGTGTTCAAGCATGTGATTTACATCATCAAAGAAAACCGCACGTACGATCAGGTGCTCGGGGACATCAAGGAGGGCAACGGCGACGCCGCCTTATGCACCTTTGGCGAGCGGGTCACGCCAAACCAGCACAAGCTGGTGCGCGAATTCGCGCTGCTCGACAACACTTACTGCTCCGGTATTCTCAGCGCCGACGGCCACAACTGGGCGGACACGGCGATCGCCACGGATTATGTCGAACGCTCCTTCGCCGGCTGGCCGCGCAGCTATCCCAGCGGCGGCGGCGAGAATGACAAGGATGCGCTGGCCTACGCCTTCACCGGTTTCATTTGGGACAACGCGCTGGTTCACGGCAAAACGTTTCGCGACTTCGGAGAATTTTGCACCAACTTCCGGCGCTGGAAAAATTCCTCGCGCTCCAGCGAGCCAACGTGGACGGAATGCTTCCAGGATTTCACGAACCAGTCCAAGTCGATCAGCTACCGGAGCGAGCCGGACGTCGAAGCGCTCCGGCCGTACGTCGTGACCAATGCGCCGGGCTGGGATTTGAACGTGCCCGACCAGGTGCGGGCCGCGCGGTTCATCGAGGAGTTGAAAAAGGACGAGGCCACCGGCCAACTGCCGGACTTGACGATCTTGTGGTTGAACGCCGACCACACCAGCGGCACCAAGGCCGGTTTGCCCACACCGGCCGCCCAGGTAGCCGACAACGATCTCGCGTTTGGAAAAATCGTCGAGGCCGTGAGCCACAGCATATTCTGGAAAGACACCTGCATCTTCGCCATCGAGGACGATCCGCAAGCCGGCTGGGATCATGTGAGCGGTTACCGCACGACGGCATATGTCATCAGCCCGTTCATGAAGCGCGGCGCGGTTGTCCGCACGCAATACAACCAAACCAGTCTGCTGCGCACCCTGGAACTGATCCTCGGCCTGCCGCCGATGAATCAGATGGACGCGACCGCGACACCGATGTTCGATTGCTTTACGAGCACCCCCGACTTCACCCCGTTCGCCGCCGTGCCGAACCAGGTGCCGCTCGACGAAATGAACCGCGCACCGAAGAAGATTTCCGACGCCGCCGTGCGTCAGGATGCGTATGCCTCGGCCAAGCTGCCCTTGGAAAAACCGGATCAGTGCCAGGAAGATTTGCTCAACCGCATCCTCTGGCGCGCAATGAAAGGTTCGCAGACGCCTTATCCCGAATGGGCGGTGAAGGTGGCGGACGCGGATTAGCCGCGTGATGCTTTAATTCTGCAAAGGGGGCGCCCGGCTCGTGGCCAACCCACTCCGTGCCGTTGCCTTTGCAGTCCTATCACCAGGCCGTGGCGCACGCCGGCGACGTGGGCCAAGGCCACTATTCAACCCGCGCTTTGCCCTTGCCCTTCACCACTTCGCCAATAAGCCAGGCTTTGTGCTTCTGGGATTTAATAAACTTCAGCACGGCGTCCGCCTTGTCCGCCGACACGATGGCAACCATGCCGATGCCCATGTTGAAGACTTGATATAATTCCTCGTCCGGCACGCCGCTCTTCTGTTCGATGATCTGGAAGATGGGCAGCATGTCCCACGAGCCTTTGCGGATGACGACGTCGAGCGAATTCGGCAGCACGCGCGGAATGTTGTCCACGAAACCGCCGCCAGTGATGTGCGCAAAGGCTTTTAACGTAGGACAGGCTTCCAGCCTGCCCATTTTCCGCTGAAGCGGCTGTTTGGGCAGGCTGGAAGCCCGCCCTACTTTATTAAACTTCGCCAGCAGCGCTTGCACGAGCGGGCCGTAGCTGACGTGGACTTTGATCAACTCCGCGCCGAGCGTGAGCTTCGAGCCAGAGATGCGGCTGAAGGTTTTTAACTTCAATTGCTCAAAAAATATTTTGCGTCCGAGCGAATAGCCGTTGGTGTGCAGGCCGCTGGATTCGATACCGATGACGACGTCACCGCGCTTCACGGTTTTCTGGCCGTTGAGCATCTTGGATTTCTCGACGACACCGACAATCGTACCGCTCAGATCGTATTCGCCTTTCTGATAGAAGCCGGGCATCTGGGCGGTTTCGCCACCGATGAGGGCGCAGTCGTTCGCGGCGCAGGCGCGGGCGAAGCCTTTGATGATGTCGGTGAAGACGTGCGGTTCGAGTTTGCCCGTGCCGAGGTAATCGAGAAAGAACAGCGGTTCAGCGCCGAGCACGGCGATGTCGTTGACGCAATGGTTCACGAGGTCCGCGCCGATGGTGTCGTGTTTGTCCATTTGGAACGCGATCTTGAGCTTCGTGCCCACGCCGTCCACGCTGCTGACGAGGATCGGCTCGCGATATTTCTTGAGGTCGAGCTGGAAGAGGCCGCCGAAGCCGCCGACCTTGCCGAGGACCTCGCGGCGATGCGTGCTGGCGAGCAATTGCGGGAGCGTGGCTTTGACTTTGTTGCCGAGATCAATATCAACGCCGGCGGCGGCGTAGGCTTTTTGTTTCATGCGGCGCAGATTAAACCGGGAAGCGGCGCGGCGGGCGAGAAAATTTCTTACGTCGTAGCGGCGTCTCGGCAGAGCGCCGCATTCCTTTCGCCTAAATTTGCGGCTTTCTCCCCAAAGGCGCTACGCCATCGTCCGTAGCGGCAAGTCGGCAGACTGCCGCATTCAATCAGTCCGTTTGCGGCGCTCTGCCGAGACGCCGCTACGGCCGACTTAATTTCACCGCAACTTTTTGCGCTTTTTGC
>JANPGB010000138.1:0-13002 GCA_031423695.1 Verrucomicrobiota bacterium | reverse complement strand
TACTATCTCACGGTCGTCGGCCTCGGCGACGCGATGCATAAACGGCCGGCCGCGCTTTCCCAAGGCATGAGGCAGCGCGTTGGCATCGCCCGCGCGTTTGCGCTCAAACCGAAGATGCTGCTGCTCGATGAACCGTTCGGCATGTTGGATTCGCTCACCCGCTACGAGTTGCAGCAGGTGCTGATTGAACTCTGGCGCAAAAACAAAATCACCGCGCTCATGGTCACGCACGACGTGGACGAGGCGCTGTTCCTGAGCGACCGGATCGTGTGCATGACCGACGGCCCGGAAGCCGAAGTCGGTGAAATCATGGAGGTGAATTTTCCGCGTCCGCGCGAGCGGAAAGCAGTCATGGAGCATCCCGATTACTACAAGCTGCGCGAGGAGCTGATTGAATTCCTCGAAGTCCGCGCCCACAAAAAGCCCGTGGGCCACCGCGCCGACGGTGATGCGTCCGCCGCCAAACCCACGTCAACCCCCGCGCCCGTCCAAAAAACTCAAATCCAGAAAGAACCATTCTTCAATCCTGCTTGACCCAAATCAAATACAAACCACCAGAAGTCCCCTCAAACTATACACAGATGAAAATGAAACTGAAAACCCTCGCCTCCAGCACACTCGTCCTCGCCGCCGTCAACCAGGTCTACGGCCAGTATGCGCCGCCGCCGCCGCTAGCGCCGTTTCCCGGTTTCATCAATGAAGCCCTGCGCAAAAAAGATCCCTACCTGAGTGCCTGGGACTTGGGTGGCAATAACCGGGCGCGCTACGAACTCAAGGAGGGCTTCGGCATTGCCGGCGTCGCCGGTTCGGTGGATTTCCGCGATCATGGCGTGGGCGGTAAAAGCCTGGACACCTACAACGAACCCTTCACCGACAAGCTGCGCTATCACATCGGCTTCACGGACAAATGGTGGAGCATTTACGGGGAAGGCCGCAGCAGTTTCGCCGTGAATGATGATCGTTCCGCCTACTTTGTCGCCCCACCGGCAACGCCGCCGCCCGGCACCGTGAACCGCAAAGGCCAGGGCCCGGAGTCGGACACGGTGGATCTGCACCAAGCCTACGTCACCATCGGAAACCATAAAAAATTCCCCCTGTCCCTCAAGATCGGCCGCCAGGAGCTGGCGTACGGCGAAGAGCGCCTGGTCGGAGCGTCCGCCTGGAACAATATCGGCCGCGTGTTCGACGCCGCGAAGGTCCGCTGGCAGAACGAATGGTTTGCGGCGGATGTTTTCAGCTCGCGCGTGGTGATTCCGGAGGACGAACAGTTCAACGTCAACAATGACTACGATTATTTTTCCGGCATTTACGCCACCACCACCAAGATTCCAAAGAACACGCTCGACATTTATTTTCTCGCCCGCAACTCCGTTCCCGGTGCCGTCTCCGCCGAACCCAGCCCGCAGGCTCCGCAACCGGGGCCGCGGGATATCTACACGCTGGGCGGGCGCCTGAAATCATTGCCCGGCCAGATTGGCAACTGGGATTACACGATGGAGGGCGCCTATCAGTTCGGCAATTTCCTCGACACCCGCGCCGGCGCGCCCAAAGCGCGGCTGGAACAGCAGGCCTACATGCTGGTGCTGCAGGGCGGCTACACCTTTGCCGACGTCTGGGGCACGCCCCGGCTCGGGATGGAATATGCCTTCGGCAGCGGCGACAGCAACCCGAAGGACAACGTGCATCAGACGTTTGAAAACCTGTTCCCGACGAACCACAAGTTTTACGGCTACATGGATTTTGTCTCGCTGCAAAACATCCACGACGTGCGAGCCATCTTCCAGCTCAAGCCGCACGCGCGCATGACGCTCGCGGTGGAGGGCCACGGCTTCTGGCTGGCCGACGAGCACGACAATTTTTACAACGTCGCCGGCGTGGCGCGCGGCGGCACCACGGCCACACCCACCGGCAACGGTTACGGCATCAATCCAAATTACAACCGGTTCGTCGGTTCGGAACTCGACATCATCACCGGATTTGCGCTCACGCGCTTCGCCCAGCTTGAATTTGGCGTCGGCCATTTCTTCACCGGCGATTACATCTCAAAATCACTCAGCCACAAAAATTTTGGATCGAAGGACGCAAACTACCTTTACGTCCAGACCACCATCAATTTTTGAACCTGACGTAACGTCGCACCGTTCAAAGCTGCAAGGTCCCGCTCCGTCTCCAGCGGCGCGGGACTTTGCTTTTTGCTGACGGAAAACACGCAGGCTGGGAAGAAACTGACAGCGCTCGGGGGCGGCGCCGGGCCGGCGCGAACAAGTTGGCCGGTTTTTCATCGCGATCCAAGACCAGAGGCCAGCCCTTGATTGTTGGGGATGCCTATTTCCATGAGCGTTGGGCATGGCTTCGATGAAAACTATGAGCTGAATCTTTGGGGGACGGTTTGCAATTGGCACGCCAGTAGCACTCAGGCGGTGAACGCGATTGGCGCGGTCAGAAATTGCATTAAAACGAACATGAAACTTTCAGATCTGAAAAACTCCGGCCACTGGCCCACCTTGCTCACCGCCTTTCTGTATTTTGATTTTTCCTTCATGGCGTGGACGCTGTTGGGGCCGCTGGGCGCGCAGATTGGCGAGGCTCTCCACCTGTCCACCCAGCAGAAAGGACTCATGGTCGCCGTGCCGATTCTGTCCGGCGCCATTCTGCGCATCGTCCTGGGTCTGGCGGTGGATCGTTTCGGGGCCAAGGCGACCGGCATCTCGGCGCAGATCATCGTCATCGGCGCGCTGCTCTTCGCGTGGCTCGTTGGTTTGGCGAATTACGAAGCCACCTTACTGATGGGAACGGTGCTGGGTTTTGCGGGCGCCAGTTTCGCTGTCGCGTTGCCGCAGGCGGGCCGCTGGTATCCGCCCAACATGCAGGGGGTGGTCATGGGCCTCGCCGGGGCGGGAAACGTCGGCACCGTGCTCGACGCGCTCTTTGCGCCGCGGCTGGCCGAGGCGTTCGGCTGGCGCGCGGTCTTTGGGTTGGCGATCATCCCGGCCGTGCTGGTCCTGCTGGCCTACGCCATCTTTTCCAAGGAGGCGCCGGTGACGGTGAAATCGAAAAAGCTCATCGACTATTTCAAACTGCTCAAGGACAAGGACGCCCACTGGTTTTGTTTCTATTACACGATCTCGTTCGGCGGCTTCGTCGGGCTGGCCAGCTCGTACGTGCTTTATTTCAAGGGCGAATACGCGCTGACGGCGGTTCACGCGGGGGACCTGGCGGCGATCTGCACGGCGGGCGGCGCGCTCGCCCGGCCCGTGGGCGGCGCAATCGCCGACCGCATCGGTGGCATCCGCGCGCTCTACCGTTTCTACGCCGTGGCGGGCCTGGCGCTGATCGCCGCCGCGTTCGGGCATAATATTTATTTCAATGTCGCGATGCTGTTCTTCGCCTCCGCCGCGCTGGGCATGGCCAACGGTTCTGTGTTTCAACTCCTGCCGCAGCGTTTCGGCCGCGAACTCGGCGTGATGACCGGCCTGGTCGGCTGCGGCGGCGGCGTGGGCGGCTTTTATCTCGCCAGCTCGCTCGGCTTTTCCAAGGGCATGACCGGCTCGTATCTCACCGGCTTCTGCATTTTTGCCGGACTTTGTTTCATTGCCATCCTCGGTCTGGGGCTGGTGAAAACCCGCTGGCGCACCACCTGGGGCGCGGTGGCCAATGCCCGGATTTGAATTGCGCGAACGTTCGATGAAAATCCATTCCACCAGTTATGGGCTTCCGCAGCGAGAGGGCACCGAGTCACACGACGCCTTCGCGGTGAAGTCGTGGGGTGAAACGGTCATCGCCGTGCTGGCCGACGGCGCCGGCTCGTCCAGCGTGGCGCGGGAAGCGGCCGACCGCACGGTGCGCTCGATCGTCAACAATTACGAGACGCGCCCCCGCTCGTGGACGCCGCAGAAGGCGCTGACGGAATTCACCCGGCTCATCAACCGCACGCTGCATCAGGATTCCCTCGCGCGCTTCGGCGAGCCGGAGCTGATCACGACGCTTTCCGTCGCCGTCATCGAAGGCGACCAGCTCTACGGCCTGAATGTCGGCGACTCGCGGGTTTATCTGTCCCGCGACGGTCAACTCGCGCAGCTTTCGCACGATCACGTCGGTCAGCTCGCCGGGATGAGCCATGTGCTCGACCGCGCGGTCGGTTTGGCGGCGGACATTGAGCCGCATTATTTTGAACGTCAGCTTCAGGACGGCGACATCGCGCTGCTTTGTTCCGACGGCGTTTTCAACGCGCTGAACGCCGAAGGCCTGGCCGGACAACTGCACCGGCGCGGGGCCGCGCGCGGCATCGTCGCCACTGCGCGGGAGCAGGCGACGCCGGAAACGCTCGACGACATGAGCGCCATCGTGCTTGATATTGAAAAGACCGGACGACTGCGCGCCGTGAACGAACTGCCATTGGAAATTCCCGCCAAGTTGAACAAGGGCGACGTTGTGGACGGCTTCACCCTGGTGAAACCGTTCCAGCACAGTGACCGTGTCTGGCTGGCCACGCGCGACGGGCAGAAGTTCACGCTCAAGTTCGCCCCGCGCGAAGCCCGCGAGAGCGCGGAAATCCTCAACCTCTTCGTCAAGGAAACCTGGAACGCCATGCGGCTCCAGGATAATGAATTTTTCCCGCACGCCTTTGTCACCGAGCGTGCGACTGCGCGCTATTACGCGATGGAATTCATCGAGGCACCCAGCCTCAAGTCGCTGCTCCGTTCGCGTCCGCTCGGCGTGGACGAGGCCCTCGCACTCGGGAAATTCCTCCTCGCCGCCGCCCAGAGTCTGCTCCGCTTTGATCTCGTCCACGGCGACCTGAAGCCGGAAAACATCCTGGTCGTGCCGGGCTACGATGCCATCCAGTTCAAGCTCGTGGATTTTGGCAGCGTGACGGAAATCTTCTCCATCACCTCGCGCGCCGGGACGGCGAGCTACCTCGCGCCGGAGCGGTTTCAGGGCGCGCCGATCTCCGAACGGACCGAGATTTTTTCCATCGGAGTCACGTTGTTTGAATCGCTGACGCGGACGTTTCCGTTCGGCGAGATCGAGCGTTACCAGACGCCGCGTTTTCATGCCGCCAAACGGCCCGGAACGCTCAACGCCAACATCCCGCCATGGTTCGAGTCCCTGCTGCTGCGGTCGCTCGCGCCGGCACCCGAGTCGCGCCACCAGAATTATTCCGAGATGCTCTTCGAGTTGTCGCACCCCGACCAGGTCGCGCCGTTTCATCCGAAGAATACCCCGTTGTCCGTGCGCGATCCGCTACGGTTTTATCAGATCGGATTTTACATTTTGTTTGGGATCATCCTCGCGCTGTTATTTCTCCTGTCGAAACATTGGAAACCATGACCGGCCTGCCACTCATCCCCGAAACCGCCCCGTTCAACGCCGAGCAACGGCTCTGGCTCAACGGCTACATGGCCGGCCTGCTGGCGGGCAAAGGCTACGCCCCCGCCGGCCAGACCGCCGGTGAATCCGCCGCGGCGACGCCGGCTGTTCCGCTCTTGATTTTGTTCGGCAGCCAGACCAGCACGGCCGAGAAACTCGCCAAACAGATCGCCAAGGAAGCCAAGTCCAAGGGCTGCAACGCGCGCGTCTTGGATGCCGCCGCTCATGCGACGATTGACTGGAGCAGCGAAACCAACCTATTCGTAGTCACCAGCACTTACGGCGAAGGCGACATGCCAGACAACGCGCAGGCGTTCTGGGACTGGCTGAAAACCGACGCACCCGGTTCGCTGGCGCATTTGAAATATTCCGTCCTGGCGCTCGGCGACACCAGCTACGAACAGTTCTGCGCCGTCGGCAAAAAGATCGACGCTTGCCTCGAGCAGCTCGGCGCGCAACGGATTCACGACCGCACCGACTGCGAAGTGGATTACGAAGCGGCCGCGAAAATCTGGATCGCTGCCGTGCTGGGAAAAGTGGGATCGGCTTCCGCTCCGGCGCTGGCCACCAACGGAAACGGCGCTCCGGCTTCCGCCGCGGCCGTTTCCGAACCGTTCGGCAAAAAGAATCCCTTTCCCGCGCGACTGTTGAACAACGTCTTGCTCAACAAAGACGGCTCGGACAAGGAAGTGCGCCATTATGAAATTAGTTTGGATGGCAGCGGCCTCACCTACGAAGCGGGCGATGCGCTCGGCGTGGTGCCGCACAACTGCGACGAACTGGTGAACGATCTGCTCGCCACGCTGCGTTGCACAGGTGATGAGCCGGTGAAAGTCGGCGAGCAAACCAAGCCGCTGCGCGAAGCGCTCATCCGGGATTACGACGTGACCAAGCCGTCGCTGGAATTGCTCGCCAGCGTTGCGAAAGCCGCGCCTGACAGCGTCATCGCCCCGCTGGTCGCACCTGAACGCCGCGATGATTTGAAAAAATGGCTCTGGGGCCGCGATGTTCATGATCTTCTCAATTTGTTGCCCGCACCGATGCCAGTCACGCAACTGTTGCCGCTGCTCAAACGACTGGCCCCACGCCTCTACTCCATCTCGTCGTCACCCAAGGCGCATCCCGGCGAAGTTCACCTGACTGTCGGTTCCGTTCGCTACGAAAGTCACGGCCGCGTGCGCAAAGGCGTGGCGTCAACTTTCCTCGCGGACCGCGTGGGCGATGCGGACTACGTCAAAGTGTTTGTCCAGCCCTCGCACGGCTTCAAGCCGCCGCCCAACGGTGATACACCGATGATCATGGTCGGTCCCGGCACCGGCATCGCGCCGTTTCGCGCCTTCCTGGAAGAGCGCAAGGCGACCGGCGCGAAGGGGAAAAACTGGCTGTTTTTCGGCGACCAGAAGAGCGCCTCGGATTTTCTTTACGAAGAACAACTCAACGCTTGGAAGAGCGAAGGTTTTCTCACCCGGCTGGATCTGGCCTTCTCGCGCGATCAGGCGGCGAAGGTTTATGTCCAGAACCGGATGCTCGAAAATGCCGCCGAGCTTTGGCAGTGGTTGCAGCAGAGCGCGCACTTCTACGTGTGCGGCGACGCGAGCCGCATGGCCAAGGACGTGGACGCTGCGCTGCATCAGATCGCCGAAACCGCGGGCGGTTTGAGCAAGGAAGCCGCCGTCGAGTTCATGAAAAAACTCAAGGCCGATAAGCGCTATCAACGCGACGTTTACTAAAATGAGCACCACGGAAATTCCAGTCCAACACGTCAACGGCGAACCGCTCAACGAAATCCAGCGCCAATATCTCGACGGTTATTTCTCCGGTCTCGCCGCGAGCGGCTTGCGGTTTTCCGATGTCGAGCCGCTGCCTGCGGCTGGTAAAAAAGTTTCGCTTGAAGATTTAATTTTTGAGGAGCGCGTGAAGCACGAGTTGCATCCGCTCGACGCCTACGACCAGATCATCGAGAACGCCGTCAACAACAAGGTCCCGGACAAGGAGGAGATTTTCCGCTTCAAGTGGAACGGCCTGTTCTTTCTCTCGCCGAACAAAGAGGCGTTCATGTCCCGGCTGCGGATTCCCGGCGGACTGTTGAAAACCTTCCAACTTCGTGAACTCGCGAACGTCGCCAAGGAACTGACCACCGGCTACGTCCAGATCACCACACGCGCCAACCTCCAGATGCGGCTCATCCAGCCCAAGGATTGCCCGGATTTTCTTCGTCGCGTCCAGACTGTCGGCCTGCACACGCGCGGCGCGGGCGCGGACAACATCCGCAATCTGACTGCGAATCCCACCGCTGGCATTGATCCGCATGAGCTGATTGACGTGATGCCGCTGTGCCAGGAACTTGGCCAGATCATCATCAACGACCGTTCGTTCTACGACCTGCCGCGCAAATTTAACATCGCCTACGATGGTGGCGGACTCATCGGCACGGTTGAAGACACCAACGATATCGGTGCCAAGGCCCTGAAGGTGGGTGATGAAATTTTCTTCCGCATCGCCGTCGGCGGTGCGACGGGGCACAAGGCCTTCGCCCGTGACCTTGGCGTGCTGGTTAAACCCGCCGAGTTGAACAAGGTCGTGGTTGCGCTCGTCCGCGTTTACATCGCCAACGGCAACCGCACCGACCGCAAGAAAGCGCGGTTGAAACATCTGCTCGAAACCTGGTCGCTGGAAAAATATCTGGGCGAGACGGAAAAGCTGCTGGACTACAAGCTGGCCAAGGCCCCGGCGGATTTGAAGGTGGAGCACAGTGAGACGAAATTTCCACACACCCACGTTGGCGTCTATCCGCAGAAGCAAAAAGGCATCAACTACGTCGGCGTGGCCATCCCCGTCGGCCAGCTTACGTCGAAGCAGATGATTCGCCTCGCGGAGATCGCCGAGCTTTACGGTTCCGCTGAAGTGCGACTGACCGTCTGGCAAAACCTAATCATCCCCAACGTGCCGGACGCCTTCGTCGCCACGGTAGAGAAGGCGGTTCGCAAACTGGGTTTTGACACCAAGCAGTCGCATCTGCGCGGCGGACTGATTGCCTGCACAGGAAATTCCTACTGCAAATTCGCCCAGGCCAACACCAAGGGCCACGCCGTTGCGCTCGCCGATTATCTGGAGAAGAAACTCACGCTCGATCTCCCGCTGAACATCCACGTCACCGGCTGTCCAAACTCCTGCGCGCAGCATTACATGGGCGACATCGGCCTGCTTGGCACCAAGGTCAAGAGCGAGGACGGTTACCATGTTTTCATCGGCGGCGGCTTCGGGGCGAACCAGGCGGTGGGGCGGCAGGTGTTCACTGGCCTCACATTTGAAGATTTGAAACCGACGCTGGAGAAGATGCTGAAAGCCTACCAGCGCCATCGTATGCCGGGCGAGGCGTTTCAGAAATTTACCGCGCGCCACGATCTCAACACGCTGCAACGCTTCTTCACCAACGACGAATGACGCTGGCACAAAATCCCCGTAGCGCAGACATTCCTGTCTTCGGATCTTGGCGACTTTCCAGTCGCCAGTTCGTGTGCTGCAAAACACTTGCCCTCTTCCAGAAACACGGGACAGGAATGTCCCGTGAACCCGCAGACAAGAATGTCTGCGCTACATTCGCATGACGCCGCTCCCGCCAGCGCCGGACGACGATCGCACGCTGGTTGACGCGCTGCTGGCGGAGCAGCAGCAACTCACGGCGGTCGAACGCTTCGCGCAGGCGCATGAACGCGGGGACTTCTCAGAACGCGAAAAAAATTATCGCCGGTTGCTCCCCGCCACCACGCTCGTGCCCGGCCAGCAATACGCTTTTGAGGTGGACCTCGACAAATGTTCCGGCTGCAAGGCGTGCGTCACCGCGTGTCATTCCCTCAACGGCCTCGATGAAGGCGAAACGTGGCGCAGCGTCGGCTTGTTGTTCAGCGACGACTGGCGCGCGCCGCAGCAGCAGACCGTCACCACCGCCTGTCATCATTGTGTCGAACCCGGCTGTCTCGAAGGCTGCCCGGTGCTCGCCTATGACAAAGATCCCGTCACCGGCATCGTCCGGCATCTCGATGACCAGTGCATCGGCTGCCAGTATTGCGTGATGAAATGTCCTTACGAGGTGCCGCAGTATTCGGCGAAGCGCGGCATTGTGCGCAAGTGCGACATGTGCGCGAACCGGCTGGCTGTCGGCGAAGCGCCCGCCTGCGCGCAAGCCTGCCCAAACGAAGCCATCCGCATCACCCTCGTGGAAACGAATGTGATGAAGGTCAATTTTCGCACGCAGATTCCGGCGGGAAACAGTCAGGTTGTCGAAAATAAATTTCTTCCTTCTTCACCGTTGCCGCGTATCACCATCCCAACCACGCGTTACAAATCTGCCAAGCCGATGCCCGCCAATCTGCTCGGCGGTGACCACGCGCTGACCGCTCCGGCGCACGCACATCTGCCGCTCGTGTTCATGCTGGTGCTATCGCAGCTTGCCGTGGGCGTCAGCGTGGCGGCGGTTTTGCTCGAGCCGGCGAAATGGTTGTCGCTGGTCACCGCTGTCGTGGCTGCGCTCGCGATCAACATCGCATCGCTCCATCTGGGCAAGCCGCTCAAAGCGTGGCGTGCATTTCTCGGCTGGCGCAAGTCGTGGTTCAGCCGGGAGGTCATCGTGTTCGGTGGTTTCATTCCGCTGGCGGCCACCAGCGCGGCGACGCACTGGGTTGCTCAGCTCGCGCCGTTGCAAAAACCGCTCGCCATCGCTACGGCGGTCACCGGCCTGCTCGGCGTGCTTTGTTCGGCGATGATTTACGCGGACACGCACCGCGAGTTCTGGCGTGCCTCGCAATGCCTCGGAAAGTTTTTTGGCACCACGCTGTTGCTCGGCGCGGCGACGACGCTGCTCGTCATCAACTCCGCAAGTCCTCTGCTGCTGGCGCTGCTGTTGGCGGGCGTGGCGGTGAAACTCGGCTTCGAGCAGCACATCTATCGCGATTATGTGGATGACGACGCGCTTACTTTGACGGCGTTGAACAAAACCGCGCGCCTGCTCGCGGGCGAACTTGGCTTGGTAGCGCGGGTGCGGGTGGCTTGCCTGATTTTGGGCGGCGTGCTTTTGCCGGTGGCGCTCGTGGTGAATCATCAGGGCAGGGGGTTGATGGCGGTGGCGCTGACGTTGTGCGTCGTGGGTGAATTGCTGGAGCGCTATTTGTTCTTCACCGCCGTCGCGCCGGTGAAAATGCCGGGAGGGGTGGGCGTATGAAAACTGGGAAGAAAAATTCTTTGCTGCGTCAGTGGAGCGGGCCGCTGACGAATGATCTGGTCTTGCACCCCGGCGACTTTGGCTTGGGCCAGGTGCCGGCGCGGTTGAAACCCGACGCCACGACGACGGTCGTCTGCGGTTATTGTTCGACGGGTTGTGGGTTGACGGTGCATCTGAAGAACGGCGAGGCCATCAACCTGAGCGCCGACGCGAGCTATCCCGTCAACCTCGGGATGGCGTGTCCGAAAGGCTGGGAGGCGCTGACGCCGCTTGATGCGCCGGATCGTGGCACGACGCCGTTGTTGCGTAATGCGAACGGCGAGTTGAAACCCGTGGACTGGCCCACGGCGATGACGGAATTCACCTCGCGCATGAAGGCGGTGCAGGCGAAGCACGGCGCGCACAGCATTGCGTTTCTCGGCACCGGCCAGATTTGCACGGAGGAGATGGCGCTGCTCGGCTGCCTGTTCAAGTTCGGCATGGATGCGCTGCATTGCGACAGCAACACGCGGCAGTGCATGGCCACATCGCACGTCGCCTACAAGCAGAGCTTCGGTTTCGACGCGCCGCCGTTCACCTACGCGGATTTCGAGGAGAGCGACGTGCTGGTCTTCATCGGCGCGAATCCTTGCATTGCCCATCCGATCATGTGGCAGCGCGTGCTGCGGAATAAAAAATCGCCGGAGATCATCGTCGTGGATCCGCGCAAAACGGAGACGGCCATGGCCGCGACGCAGCATGTCGCGCTGAATCCCAAGTCCGATCTCACGCTGCTCTACGGCATCGCCAACCTGCTCGTGCAGAGCGGCTGGGTGGACGTGAATTTCATCGAGCGTAGCACGGCGGGCTATGCGGAGTTCGCGGAGTTTGTCCGCCAGTTCACGCCGGACAAGGTTGCAGCGGAAACCGGGTTGAGCGTCGGCCAGCTTTACCGTTTCGCCGAGACGATCCACAAGGGCAAGGCCGTGAGTTTCTGGTGGACGATGGGCGTGAACCAGAGCCACGAATCCACGCGCACCGCCCAGGCCATCATTAATCTCGCGCTGATGACTGGTAACATCGGCCGCCCAGGCACCGGCGCGAACAGCATCACTGGTCAGTGTAACGCGATGGGTTCCCGGCTGTATGCGAATATCACGAGCCTGATCGGCGGGCACGACTTCAAAAATGCCGAGCATCGCGCCAAAGTCGGCGCCACGCTCGGGGTGCCGGTAGAAAAAATTCAGACGGAGCCGAACCTCGCCTACGACCAGATCATTGACGGCATCCGCGACGGGAAGATCAAAGGACTGTGGGTCATCGCCACGAACAGTTCGCACTCGTGGATTCATCAGGACTCGTTCAACGAGATTCTCGGCAAGCTCGACTTTTTAGTCGTGCAGGACATGTATCCGACGACCGAGACGGCGAAGCACGCGCACCTTTTTCTGCCCGCCGCCGGCTGGGGCGAGAAGGACGGGACGTTCATCAATTCCGAGCGGCGCTTCGGGCTGGTGAAGAAGATCCGCCGTGCGCCCGGTCAGGCGTTGAGCGACTTCAACATCTTCAAGCTCATCGCGCAGTATTGGGGCTGCGGCGAGATGTTTTCCAAGTGGAGTTCGCCGGAAGCCACGTTTCAACTGATGAAGGAGCTTTCGCGCGGCCAGCCTTGCGATATCACGGGGGTGAAAGATTACGCGATGCTGGATGCCAGCGGAGGGATTCAATGGCCATTGGCGGAAGCTGACGGAGCGCGGCTGGGGTCACAGACCCAGCCGCAGCACGTTGGCAATGTCGGAGGCGTGGGAAGTGCCGAGCCGGCTGCGGCGGGTCTCCGCGAACCCGCCCCGCCCCGGGAGCGCCGCCTTTTCGCCGATGGGAAATTTTTTCACGCCGATCAGAAGGCGAAGTTTTTCTTCGACCTGCCGCGGCCGATGCTGGAAATACCGGACAAAGAATACCCGCTTATCATGCTGACCGGACGCGGCACTTCAGCGCAGTGGCACACGGGGTCGCGCACGGAAAAGTCCGATGTGCTGCGCCAGCTTCGCCCGGAAAAAATCTATGTGGAGATCAATCCGCGCGACGCGCAGCAACTGGGCATCGCGCCGAACGGTTCTGTACGGGTGGCCTCGCGGCGCGGCGAGCTGACGGCCACGGCCCACGTCACGCCGACGGTTGCGCCCGGCCAGATTTTTATTCCCATGCATTACGCGGAGACGAACCGGCTGACCTTCCCCTCCTTCGATCCGCACTCGCGCCAGCCCAGTTACAAGGCCTGCGCGGTGAATGTGGTGGCGGTTTGATGGGACGGGGGAACATTCAACGCCGAACATCGAAGGGATCGGGCAAATGGCGCAGTAAAAATGTTTTCAACATCAATGCCAGTTGCCATGCTTGGGGCGTGAAGATCAGTCAGATATTCATTTCGGCGG
>JANPGB010000137.1:0-1986 GCA_031423695.1 Verrucomicrobiota bacterium | reverse complement strand
ATTCAGCCCGGAGCCGCTACTATCGCGTGCTGGTGGAGCCGTAGCCTGACCTGCTTCGGCCTAAACATCGGTTGCCGAATAATATTTGTGGCTGAAAAAGCTGCGCCGCAGTGCGGGCCGCTCCGATGAAGTTTGGAAATCTTTGTGAACATGTGGTTAGGACAAATCTGATAACTCTGGTATCATTGCTTATACATTCGACATGAAGAAGAAAATCGCAAGTCTTGCATTGATGCTGATGGTGGGCTGTGCCAACGCCGCCGTAACCAACCTGTTTCCGAACGGAAACTTTGACTCTCCCGCTGGCGTCGCGAATCCGTGGGTTGAAGTGTTCGGCGGCGGCACCACCACCTACAGCTACCCGGTCACCGGGGGCAATCTGGGTGGTTACGGTCGCATGAATAATTCGTCCGGCTGGGGGATTTGGGTGGGCGGCGAGCCGACGCCGCTCACGCTGGCTTCCTTGGGTCTTGTGGCGGGCAGCAACTACACGTTCGTCATGGACATGAAAAACTTTGCCGGCACCGGCATTGGCAAACTTAAAATCGAATCGTGGGCGGGCGGTGTATTACTGAGTGACAGTGGTGAAATCAGCGCCGGCTCCCAGTCGGCCTCCTGGGCCACCTATTCCTTCCCCGCCACTCTGAATGCGGCGGCCACGGGCATCAAGGTCGTGCCCGTTGCCGGCGCGGCGTCCCAGATCGGTTATGACAACATCGGTGTGATCGTGCCCAATGCGCCGCTGGCCGTGTCCATCACGAGTCCGGTCAACAGCGCGGTCGTGATCTCCAACTTTTCGATCGATGCCACGGCCACCGTCACCCCCGGCACGGTGACGAACGTGAATTTCTACGACGGAGCCACGCTGCTGGGCAACGACACGACTTCCCCTTACAGTTACGCCGTGGCCGGCGCGGCGTTGGGAGCCCACCTCTTGAAGGCTGTGGCGCGGGATAGCAGCGGGAATAGCGCAACCTCGTCCGTGGTCAGCATCACGGTAAGCAACCTTCCTTCCCTTGCCGGCTGGCAACTGGTCTGGAACGATGAGTTCTCCCAAGTCGACGGGACTTCGCCGGATTCCTCCAAGTGGGGTTACAACCTCGGCGGCGGCGGGTGGGGTAACGGCGAACTCGAATTTTACACGAACATTACCAGCAACGCCCGCATTGAAGGCGGCCATCTGGTGATTGAGGCGCGACAACAAATTGTGGGCAATACGACGAATTACACTTCGGCCCGGATGCTGACCCGGGGCAAATGGTCGTGGACTTATGGCCGCATCGAGGCGCGCATCAAAATTCCGAAAGGGCAGGGAATCTGGCCCGCGTTCTGGATGCTCGGCACCAACATTGACGCGGGGGTCAACTGGCCCAATTGCGGCGAGATTGACATCATGGAGAACATTGGCAAGACCACCGAACAGGCCAAGGTTTACGGCACGATTCACGGCCCGCAGTCCGGCGGCGATTATAACGGGGGCGCCGGAGTCGGCGGGAACTATACGCTGCCGGTCGGAGTATTTGCCGATGACTACCACGTGTTTGCCGTGGAATGGACCACCAACCAGTTCAAATGGTACGTGGACACTAATCTTTATTTCACCGCCACGCCGGCCAGTCTGTCAGGTGGCGGGACGTGGGTCTTCACCAATGCTCAATACTTGCTCCTCAACGTTGCCGTCGGCGGCGGTTGGCCCGGCTATCCGGATGGCACCACGGTTTTCCCCCAACAAATGCTGGTGGATTACGTGCGGGTTTATAGACCCGTGACGGTTCCTCCGACCGTTCCGCCCACGCCGACGGCTTTGACCGTGAGCCCCGGCAGCGCCAAGGCATTCTTGAGTTGGGATACCGCCGCCGGTGCGACGGGTTACAATGTCAAACGCGCCTCGGTTAGCGGCGGTCCGTACACGGCGGTCGCCAGTCCCACCGCAAACAACTACACGGACACCGGTGTCGCCAACTGCTCGGCGTATTACTACGTGGT
>JANPGB010000136.1:0-22149 GCA_031423695.1 Verrucomicrobiota bacterium | reverse complement strand
ACGCCGATCATGTCCTACGCGGCCAAGTTTGCCTCGGCCTTCTACGGGCCGTTCCGGGAGGTCGCCGAGTCCACGCCGCAGTTTGGTGATCGCCGGAGTTATCAGATGGATGCGGCGAATGCGAACGAGGCCATGCGCGAGGTGGCGCTGGACATTCAGGAAGGCGCGGACATCGTGATGGTCAAACCGGCGCTGGCGTACCTCGACATTTTGCACCGCGTCAAAACCGAGTTTGGCTATCCGACCGCGGCCTATGCCGTGAGCGGCGAGTATTCCATGATCAAGGCGGCGGCGGCCAAGGGATGGATTGACGAACGGGCGGTGACACTGGAAAGCCTGCTGGCGATGCGCCGGGCGGGCGCAGATATCCTCATCACCTACGCGGCGATGGATGTGGCAAGATGGCTGAAGGAGAAATAAGCGGCCCCCGGTGCCGGCCTACTTCTTGATGTTGCCCAGCACGAACAGGAAGACGATCGCGACGACGACCACCACGATGATGCCGCCGATCAGGAACCACTTGTTGGTCTTGTTGCTTTTTTTGGAGAAGCCCTTGTTCGCGGTGTCGAAGCCGGTGGTGCGGGTGCCTTGCTCCAATTCGTCCAGGCTGACGCCGCGTTTCATGACGACGGTTTGATCCACCTGCTTTTTAGTGGTGCCGGGCATCGGTGCCGGCGCGGGTGCGGGGGCGCCGACGGGTGCCGGTGAGGCCGCGCCATCGCCGGTTTCCAGGCTTAATTCGATTTGTCCCAGCCGCAGCGTCTGGCCGGGCTTCAACACGCTTTCGGAAACCTTCTCGTTGTTGATGAAAGTGCCGTTGGTGGAGTTCAGATCCCTGATGACCACGTCGGTGCCGCGCAGCAACACCTCGCAGTGGTGGCTGGAGACGGAGGCCTCCGCAATCTGAAAGGTGTTGTCCTCCACCCGGCCGATGGTGGTTTTATCCACCTTGAGCTCATACGAGCGGCCTTTTTGTTCCGGGCTTTGGATGACAAGTTTTGCCATAGAGATTGCTTACTTAAAAACGATTATCTTCACTGGCACTTTCAAGTCAAACGGAAATATGGAGTTGCGGGTCATCAAAAGTATTTAGCGCCGCTCGATCAAAGAGCGGAATTCCCCAAACAGCGGGGTGGAATCATGCGGCCCGGGCGAGGCCTCAGGATGGTACTGCACGCAGAAAATTGGCTTCGTCTTGTGCCTCAAGCCTTCAACGGTCTGATCGTTGAGGTTGACCCGGGTCACCGCCACGCTGTCCGGCAGCGACTTGGCATCCACCGCGAAGCCATGGTTCTGCGAGGTGATTTCCACCCTGCCGCTTTCCAGGTCTTTCACGGGCTGGTTGCCGCCGCGATGACCGAATTTCAATTTGAAAGTTTTTCCGCCCAAGGCCTGGCCGAGAATCTGGTGGCCAAGGCAGATGCCGAAAATCGGGATGCCCGTGTCCGTCAGCGTCTTCACTTCCCGGACAATGTAATCCAGCGCCGCGGGGTCGCCGGGGCCGTTGGAGAGAAAAATGCCGGCGGGCTTGTGCTTGAGCGCCTCGGCCGCCGTCGCGGTGGCGGGCAGCACCTGCACGGCGAAACCTTGCTGCCGCAGGCGGCGCAGGATGTTGTATTTCATCCCGTAGTCGAAGGCTACGATGGGAATGTTCGCTGCTGGCTGCGGCTTGCGGGTGTGACGGGCATCCCCGCCTTTTATGCCGCGAATCAAATCAAACGCCGCGCTTTGCTCGTCCTTCTCGTCCCAGCGGAAGGCTTGCTTGTGCGTGACTTCCTTGACGTAATCCTGGCCGACCATGCCGTGCCAGCCTTTGGCGCGGGCCAGCGCGTCGGCTTCGGAAATGTCCTCGGTGGTGATGAAGCCATTCAACGCGCCGCGCACGCGGAGTTTCTTCGTGAGCGCCCGCGTGTCGACGCCTTGAATTCCGGGAATCCCGTTCTGGTCCAGGTATTCAGCCAGGGAAAAATCCGCGCGCCAGTTGCTGACCACGGGTGAAAGTTCGCGGATGACAAAGCCCGAGGCATGGGGCCGCCAGGACTCGACATCCTGCTGGTTCACGCCGTAATTGCCGATGAGTGGATACGTCATCGAGACGATCTGGCCTTTATAGGAGGGGTCGGTGAGGATCTCCTGGTACCCCGTCATGGAAGTATTGAAGCAAACCTCGCCGCAGGCCGAGGCGCGCGCGCCAAAACCTTCGCCGTGAAATACTGAACCGTCTTCGAGAGCCAGAATCGCCTTCATTTTTCGCAACAGTCGCGCGATGCTAGAGCGGCGCACGGGACGGTCAAGTCTTAACCCGAAAAAAGGCGCGGTCATTTCTGGCCGCGCCTGGAAAAAACCGGGGTGGGTGGGGTCAATTTTTCTTCTTCGCCTTGTCCAGCTCGGCGATGAAAGCTGCGGGGCCGCCTTTCATGTACCCGAGTTCCCCCACCTTCTTGCCTTCGCCGTTCAGCACAATGATGGTGGGATAGCCTTCGATTTTATATTTCTTCTGCAGGGCGTCGTTGGCCGCCTTCTGCGCGTCACTCAATTTTTTGAGGCGCGGGAAGTCCACCTCCACCAGCACCAGGTTCTGTTTGGCATACTCGGCAAAGGCCGTCTGGGAGAACACCTCCTTGTTCAGCCGGATGCACCAGCCGCACCAGTCGGAGCCGGTGAAGTCCAGCATCACCATTTTATTCTCGGCCTTGGCCTGGGCCTGCGCCTTGGGCAGGTCGGTGAGCCATTGAAGTTCCCCGGCCTGGGCTTGGAACAGCGTCCAACCGGCGAGCAGTGCGATCGCGATTTTTTTCATAATTCTTTGATTTGATTTACCGTTTCAGTTAGACGCTGGCGAGTTCGGTTTGTTCAACCCTCGCAGTTTTCCCGCCCACAATCGTCGCCACCGCCCGGCCTTTCAACGGCCAACCGTAAAAGGGGTTGTTCGCCGACTTGCTTGCTGTGGCGCTGCGCTCAAACGACCACGCCTGATCCGGGTCGAACACCGTGACATCCGCGTCGGCGCCCGCGCTCAGCGTGCCTTTGGCCAGATTCAGGAGGCGCGCGGGGTTTGCGGTGTATTTGGCGATCATCTCGCTCAGGGAAATGCGTCCGCTGTGAACCAGCTGCATGAGGGAGAGCGCGAGTTCGGTTTCCAGGCCGGTGATGCCAAACGGCGCGTAATCAAACTCCACTTCCTTCTCGTAATCGCAATGCGGCGCGTGGTCGCTGCACAGAATTTCAATCGTGCCGTCCGCCAGACCTTCGAGAATCGCCTCGCGGTCGCGCGCAGAGCGGAGCGGCGGATTCATTTTGAAATTGGTGTCGTAGTTCGGCCATTCGGGGAACGGTTGTGTCGGCGATTTAAATCCGAAAACCCCTTTGCCATCCGCCTTCCAAAAGTTTTCGCTGCCCGCAATCGCCGCGTCCGTCAGGGTGAAATGATGCGGGCACGCCTCGCCGGAAACTGGCACCCCGCGCTTCTTCGCGTCGCGCAGCAACTGCACGCTGCCCGCCGCGCTGAGATGCTGACAGTGGATTTTCGCGCCGGTCAGCTCCGCGAGCAGGATGTTCCGCGCCACGATCATTTCCTCGCCCGCCGACGGCCAGCCGCGCAGGCCCAGCGCCGTGCTCCAGTAGCCTTCGTGCATCACGCCGTCCGTCACAAGCGAGTAATCCTGGCAATGATCCATCACGGGCAGGTCGAACATCTTCGCGTATTCGCAGGCGCGGCGCATGAGGTCGTTGTTCTGGATGCAGTGGCCGTCGTCGGTGATCGCCACCACGCCGGCGCGTTTCAGTCCGCCGATGGGTGCGAGTTCCTCGCCGGCGATGCCTTTGGTGATCGCGCCGGTCACATAAACATTCACGCCGCCTTCGCGCACGGCGCGTTCGCGGATGAGGGCGACCGTGCCGGCGTTGTCAATCGCGGGGGAGGTGTTCGGCATGCAGACGACCGAGGTGAAGCCGCCGCGCGCCGCCGCCGCCATGCCGGTGGCGATGGTTTCCTTGGCGGACTGGCCCGGCTCCCGCAGGTGAACGTGCAAATCAATCAAGCCGGGACAAACAACGAGACCGCGCACGTCCATTTTCTCAACATCGGCGGATGCTTGGCGCGCGGCGTCCGGGCCGACGGCGGCAATCTTTCCATTCACGATGAGAAGATCGGCGGGGGCATCGAGGCGGTTGGCCGGGTCAATCACCCGCCCGCCGGTGAGAAGCAGCGAATTCATTCGTGGCAGGATACACGCTGGTGAATTGACAACGCAAGCGCGGGCGATATGCTACCGGCGTTCGCTGCGGGTGTAGTTCAATGGTAGAACGGCAGTTTTCCAAACTGCACACGAGGGTTCGATTCCCTTCACCCGCTCCACTTCCGCCCACCGCTTCATCGTTTCTTGCTGGCAATACTGACGCAGAATTCATTACGGGATTGGGCGAAACATTCGTTTGGGAATGCTCCCGGTCGCTGATCGGCGGGAGAATGAAAGTCAGCCAGTCGGCCTACCCTGACCCCAGACCCGTGGAATTCCCGGATCGCCCCCTGTGGCGGTTGAGTGATCCCAAAACACCCGGTCGAATTCATTGCACCCGCCCCGGCCCAAGCCGGTCCGGGTTGTTCAAGCATTTTATTGCCTGGCAGGCCGGACTTGGGGCTTGCGTGAAAGTGATTTCATCTGTTGCATATTCGCCGCGCGCGCGATGCAAAATTATCCCAAACATTACTGCGGTGTCTTTGGCGTTTTCGGTCACCCGAACGCCGCCGAACTGACTTACTACGGACTGTACGCCCTGCAACATCGCGGGCAGGAGAGCGCCGGCATCGTCACCAGCGACGGCAAGCAGTTCCGCGAGCACAAGGGCATGGGCCTGGTGCCGCAGATTTTCACCGGCCCCATCCTGCACGAGCTCGTCGGGCAAAACGCCATCGGCCACACGCGCTACTCCACGACCGGCTCCTCCCACATCCGCAACGCCCAGCCGCTCACGGTGGATTGCGGCCGGGGAAAAATCGCCATCGCGCACAACGGCAATCTCACCAACGCCTCCCAGCTGCGCGACGAGCTGGAGGCGCGCGGGCAGATTTTCCAGACCACGGTGGACAGCGAGATCATCCTGCACCTGCTGGCGCAGCCGAAGATGAACGGGCAGGAGAACAGCCTGGTGCAATCCATCCGCCGGCTCGAAGGCGCCTATTCGATCGCCATCCTGACGGAAAACGAACTCATCGGCGTGCGCGACCCGCAGGGTTTCCGCCCGTTGTGCATCGGCAAATTGAACGACGGCTGGGTGCTGTCCAGCGAGACCTGCGCGCTGGACTTGATCCACGCGAAATTTGTCCGCGACGTGGAGCCCGGCGAGATCGTGGTCATCAGCAAGCACGGCATCGAGAGCGTGCAGGCTTTTCCTGAAGTGAAGAAGCGCGCGTTCTGCATGTTCGAGTACGTTTACTTCGCGCGACCCGACAGCACCATCGCCGACCGCAACGTCTATAAAGTGCGCGTCGAAATGGGCCGCCAGCTCGCGCGTGAACACGCGGTGGAGGCCGACCTGGTCATTCCCGTGCCGGACAGCGGCGTGTATGCGGCGCTCGGCTATTCCGAAGAATCGAAGATTCCTTATGAGATGGCGTTTATCCGCAACCACTACGTCGGCCGCAGCTTTCTCCAGCCCTCGCAGCTCATCCGCGACTTCAACGTGCGCGTGAAGCTGAACCTGATCGGCGAACTCGTGAAGGGCAAGCGCGTCGTCATCGTGGACGACTCCATCGTGCGCGGCACCACCTGCAAGACGCGCGTCAACACGCTCAAGGAAGCGGGCGCGAAGGAAGTGCATGTGCGCGTGAGCTGTCCTCCGCACATGCATCCATGCGTGTATGGCATTGATTTTCCCGACCGCAGCAAGCTGATGGCGGCGAACAACACGGTGGATGAAATCCGCAAGTATCTGAACGCCGATTCGCTGCACTACCTTTCACCGGAAGGCATGGTCAAGGCGACCAAGCTGCCGAAGGAAAACTTCTGCATGGCCTGCTGGGATGGAAAATATCCGGTGGCCTACGATCCGGCCACGGACAAGGAAAGCATGGAGCGCCGCAAGGGTCGCGTGCAAAGCCTGGGGGCGTCACTCGCAAAGGAAAAGCAGCAGATCAAGCTGTTCTGAAGTGCCGACGAAAGATTCCGAGCGTCAAAACGCCAAGTCCGGATAATGCGCAACCACCCGGTTCGGGCACGGGAATTATGTTCTGTCTCCCGGCATATATTCCGCCGCCTTGATACTCCAACGCACTGTCGAGGAGCTGGATGACGCCTTGGTTGTTAACCAATTTCGCCCATCCAAACAAGGGATCGCTGTAGATACGATCCGGAGGGGCGAATGGTTGATTGCCGGTGAAGAGACCGACGTAGAACGGAGAGCCGGAATTGAAAACATAATTTTGTGTAACGAGCTCAGTGTATGCGTGTGCCAGGATTGGTTGCAGGCTGATAGAGTCGTTTGACGACACCAAAAATACACGGACACTGACATCAACGATGGCAGCAAATTGAAATGTATTAATATATGTTGTGGGCTGTGTCATGCCTTTAGGTGTAAACATGAAGCCCGTATAAAATAAATTTGTGGGGTCGTGCATCACATCGATTTCGTAGGCTCCCAAGAAATTTAACCCGGAATAGACAACACCATTCGGCACGATATGACCTTGTCCGTGAAGTGGAAGGACTTCCAGGAACAACCAACCCAAGACAGCGAGAAACTTCATTTTCATTATGTTATCGCGAAGAATTGCGACGGCGGAAAAAGCCGAGGAGCAAAGCGCCGAGGCTGAACAATCCAAAGGCAGTTGGTTCGGGAATGGAGAACACAATGGAATCGATTTCAACCGTATCGTAGTGAAAAATAGGCTGCGAAGCAGCCAGTGTTAATGCACCCGATTGCCCTCGAAATCCAGAAATGTCAGCCCCATAAAGAGTGTAGTTTGGGGTTGTGGCAAGCGTGATCAAGGGCAAATTAAATCCCGCGAAACTCACGAACAACGGTCCACCATAAGCCTTTACTTGAATGGATTGAGCATTTGCCGGGACCAAACCAACTTGTGAAATTGAAGCATCTACATACTGTAGTGGAAATCCATACGCTCCCGCTTGAAGAACTGCAGAATAGCTGCCTTCAATGACGCCTTTGATGTTAAGCCCCAATCCCATGGAAGCAGTCCAATTCGGACCAAGTATGTCAACACTGGCCGACGAAAGAGCGGCATTATTTTGCAAAACTTGCGTGACTTGATTTGTACCGAGATAGACCGACCAAGCTGGCAAACCGCTTAGGCTCGAAACATAGTCGCCGTATTGTCCAGCAGGCAAAGAAGGCAGGATGGCGGATTCAAAATCGAGGTTTTGAAAGCTACCTTGTGGGTACGCAGATGCGGCAATCAATGCAAGAGTTTGGAATAAGAATGAACGCAATAGTTTTGACAAGCTTTTCATAATTCATTTCGTGGTGAAAGGATCTCCGACAACTTGAAGTTGACTGGCGGGAATAGTTAACTGCGAATTCCAAGCACAAATTGCAAAGCATCTCTTCGACTCCCACAAACCAAAGTAGAGATAGGGATCATTCCGGCCACCGAAAGGTTCGTCAACGTGGGTGACAGCTCCAACCGGTGTATTAGAGTAGTTGGTTCCTTCAAATGCGCCGGCGGAAAACCATTGAAAGAACTCGCCTTGTCCCGCTCCCGGCTGGCCATTGAACGACTCATCCGTTTTAATGATCCACCAACCAGAGTTCCCGTACCACTTCACCGTGCCATCAATCGCATACTGGTTTCCAAGGGCGCTATGTGATCCCCAACTAAAATAGCCGGAAACATTCGTGCCGTTTCTTAGATGAAGTGTGAGGTTTGTGAAATAATCAGCGCCGTTTGTGTACACGACTGACGCCGTTGGATTAAAGCTCAAGACACCTAAGCGCGCTTGATTACCCACACCGGGGTCGGCACCAGCGTAGTAAGCATCGTCGAAGTAATAATTGGTATTACCGTAGTCGCCGGCACTGATAATGAGTTTGCCCGAAGAAAAATTTGTGCCTACGAATTCAAGTTTGTCTATGTAGGCTTTGCAAGCGTTCGTGTAGATGGCGTAGTTGGGTTCACCCGGTCCCGTATTTGCAAACTCGCCCATATTGATGCTGGTTACAAAAGGTTGCCAGTTGGTAAAACACCAAGAGTGCAATTGATATTGAACACTGGGGAGATCCCTTGGGTAATAACTCCCAAGAGGCGAATCATTGGTTCCAACCCGCCACGGAATGCCCGCCATAAGGATCACATACTGTGGGCGCTTGGTTGGATTTGCGGAAAGCCAGTTTTGAACCGGAACGGCGATTTTATTGGTATAGTCTTCGCGAAGTATCGTGGGGTTGGTTGTGCAGCCAATCGCCAGCACATTCGCGCCGCTGACCATCGGACGATGAGCGAGGTAGTAATCTTTCACCCAAATACTATCGGCTGAATTCGTGTTGTAGATGATCAACAAGTCGTTTGTCACGTTGATTGCGTTGGTTACTGTTATTTGCCAAACCGCGCTCGTGCTGCCCGCCACATTGGTTACAACCACGGAGTAATTTGCAAAAAAGTCAGGGATGGCAGTGAAAGCGTAATAGTTCGTATTCGCACCGGCAATGTCTGCTCCATTCAAACGCCATTGGTAGCGAAGTGGGAAACCGTTGGTCTGCCACGGTGCATCCGCCGTTATGCTCAACGTCAGATTGGTCTGTGCAACCACACCGAATACCTGGTTTGTGGGCAACGTCTGCGAAGTAATAATGGGCGGCGTGACCAGATGGAAATACGCGTTGGAACTCGTAAGAGTACCATCCACGTTGTTGACCACGACATTGTAGCGGCCTTCTTGTGCGGCTTGCACGTTGGTCAGCGTCAGCGAGGCGTTGGTTGCCCCCGCGAGAACATTCGTGCCGTTGAATTCCCATTGATAGGTGACCGGGTGATCCCCCACGCCAAGGGAAACAAAGGTCACGTTGCCACCGGCAATCTGATACTGGTCGGTGGGTTGGTGGGCGATCAGGATGCCGCCTGGATAAATTTCCGCTACCTCCCACGTCGCGTTCGTGCTGCCCGCCGCATTGCTCACCACGACGGAGTACGTCCCGAATTCAGTGGCAGTGACAAGGTTGGTATAGGAAGGCCGGTTGAGGCCGACGTTGGTTCCGTTATGCTGCCATTGATAGTGGAGCGGAAAACCGTTGGTCTGGCCGGGCGCGCTCGCCACAATGTTCAAAACTAGATTGGTTGGGTAGCCGACGACTTGGTTGGTCGGTAACGTCTGCGAAATGATGACTGGCGGTGTGACCAGCACGAACGACGCGTTTGAACTGGTGATGGAACCGTTGCCATCGCTTACGATCACCCGGTAGTTTCCTTGTGTTGCGGCATTCACGTTGGTCGGGGTCACGGTCGCGTTCGTCGCGCCTGAGATGTTCGTGCCGTTAAATTGCCACTGGTATTGCACTCCCGCAAGCCCCTGTCCGCGGGCTGTGAACGTGGCGGAGCCACCCGCGATTTGGTACTGGTCCGTTGGTGAAAGAGTAATGACCGGAGTGACGCGCCCTGAACGCAGCGCCAGCGCGTGACCGAAAGCCCGGCCAAGCGTCACCACGCCATCCAAACCGCTGGGCACCGTGGCAGCGCCCGGCCAGTTTCCCAGTCCGCTGCCCCAGGCCACGACTGTGCCGTCGCTCAGCAGCGCGAGGCTGTACGGCAGAGATTCATAAATCCCTGGCAAAGAATCATCGGCGGCGATGGCCACCACGTTGCTCAGTCCGGATGGAATGTTTATTTCGTTATACTCATTGTCGCCCCAGCCAACGACTGTCCCGTCGCTTTTCAAGGCCAGGCTGTGATGCCATCCTGCCGCCACCTCGACCACGTTGCTTAAACCTGCTGGTATGGTGGTCTGGCCACTATCATTCAATCCCCAAGCAGTGACGGTTCCATTGGCAAGCAGAGCGAGGTTGTGTTGTCCGCCAGCCGCAACGGCGATGACGTTCGAGACACCAGCCGGGACGGAAGCTTCACCGCTCGGTCCCCAACCCCAAACGACCATCGTTCCATTACTCCGCAGGGCCAATGTGCGCGTTTGTGCTGCCGCAATCGCGACCACATTGCGTAAACCAGTTGGAACCGTAATTTGGCCGCTGTCATTGTATCCCCAGGCGATTACGTTGCCATCGGCGCGCAACGCTACGCTAAACTCCCATCCAGCCGCAATGGCCACCACGTTGGTTGTGCTGGCGGGCATGTCCAACTGGCCCAATGAATCATCACCCCAGCCCAGGATCGTGCCGTCGCTGCGCAGCGCCAGGCTGAAATCCGACCCGCCCACTACCGCTACCGCGTTGGTCAAATAGTATGGCACCTCACACTGGTCGTACAAATCGTTACCCCATGCCACCACCATTGTCGGCGGCGGCGGACGCACCATGTAGTAGGCGGCGACTGGCGGCTGGTTCGTGAGATAGACCGACGAGCAGGTGTAAACGTTCGTCACCCACCGCCACTTTGGGCTGGCCAGATTGGTTGAACTATAGACGCCATAGAGCACCCAATTCGTCACGCCTTCGATACAGAACGAAACCGACATGCTTTGATCGCCCGTGAGGGTGGCGGAGAAATTCGTGAAATAAACCTGCCCGCCCGTCACACAACCGCACTCGACGCTTGAGGCCCCGTACGCTTCATTTGCGCCCATCAGACTCGCCGCGAAAGCAGTTCGTTCCCCCAACGCAGCCCGCACCAGGATTTCCTGATCTCTGACCGGTCCCGCCGCCGCAGGACCGGAACAAGCGTTGTAGTAAAATACCACTTCCGCTCCAGTCAACGCGCGACCAAAGCAACCCACCTCGTCGAAGTCTCCGCCCGCAGCATTCGCTCCATCAAGCGCGCTTCCCACCACCAACGCCGCCACGTTCGGCGGCACGGCCAGGGTGCCCGCGCCTTCGCCTGCCAGCGTTCCGTCTATAAACAAAGCCGTTCCCGTCGGGCTGTAATCCAGCGTAATCAGATGCGAAACACCCGCCTGCCAGCCTGTCGTCGCGTTAAGCAATTCCACCGCGCCCGAGTCCGTCTGTGCGATGAGCGAAATCCTCGTGCCATCCGCGCTGGCTTGCAGTGACCAGACCAGTGCCGATTGATTGTTGGCCACGGCGTCCAGTTCCAGCAGCGTGACGTTGGTTCCCGGCCCGGTGCCGCCGTTGCTCGAAACGCTTGACCAATACGGCTTGAACCAGAACCGAACCGCGCCGGCATTCGAGTTGATATTGGTGTGACCCGTAGAATTGACACCCGGAATCACGAAGGGTGTGACGGAGGTTCCGGCGCGTTGCAGTGCGTAGCCTGACCAGCTTTCCTCCAAGGTGTAATTGCCGACGGCCAGTTCCGCGTCGGTCGCTCCGTTGTAATAGGCGCCATCAAACGATTCGTGGTAGAGCGGGACAACAAACACCGGCAGCGGCAGCGGCGAGCGGGGTGCGGCCGCAGCATTCCACGACGCGACAAGTGAGAGAAACAAAGCAACCAAAAATGCGCCCAGCCAACTCCTCTTGAACTTCATTTGGTTCCTTTCCGTTCAACAGCCAGCAGTGCTGATGAATCCCACCTCGCCTGCTAATTAGTGTTGAGCAACCAATCAACCGCAGCGAACAGTTTTGTTTATAACTCCAAATTCGGAAACAGGAAAGGGCTATTTGGAAAATTCTTTCAACATGTTTTGGCCTGGCTGAAAGCAAGAAATGTCGAACGACTTGTGTCAGTAAGCGGTGGAGGCTTTAGATTGCAAACCCGGAAGCGTGGACGATCCGGACAGTTCAGACGTCGCGCTTCAATCAGTCGGCCAGTTTCAAATGCGTGATGCGGAAGACGGCGCCCTTGGGCTCGTTTGGCAGACATTCAATCTCCCAGCCGTGCGCCAGCACGATTTGTTGCACGACGGCCAGGCCGAGGCCGGTTCCCTTTTGATGCGTGGTGAAGTAGGGCTTGAAAATTTCCTGCCGGCGTTCGGGCGGGACGCCGGGGCCGTCGTCGCGGATTTCCACGACCGCGCCCGCGCCGTTGCGCTGGGTGACGATTTGAATCTGGCCGCCCTCGCCCACCGCCTGCGTGGCGTTCAACACCAGGTTGAACAGCGCCTGCCGGAACAATTGCTCGTCGGCCTCGATGGTCAGCGGCTCGCCCTTCACTTCGAGCCGGATTTTTTTCTCCTCGAGATCGTAGCTCAACGCGCGGGCGACTTCGTTCAACGCGGCGGTCAGCGGCAGCGCGGTGCGGCGGACTTCGCGCGGCCGGGAGTAGTTGATGAACTCGTTCAACTGCGCGGTGACCTTGTCCACTTCGTCCACGATGGCGCGGGTCTTGTCGCGGATTTCTGGCGACGTGCCGGTCTGCTTGGAAAGCATTTGGGCCATACCGCGGATGATGTTGAGTGGGTTGCGCGTTTCGTGCGCCAGCCCGGCGGCGGCCAGGTTCATCTCCCGGAGGTGCGAGTTGAGTTCGCTGGCGCGGATGAGGCGGATCTGCAGTTCGGAGCTTTTGGACAAATTGCGCCACGCCAGGCCGCAACCCACCACTGACACGCCCGCCAGCAATGTTATCATGGCGCGAAGCCACAGGTCTTGTTGCTCGGCGGCGCGCACGGATTGCGTGGAGAGCACCATGAGAAAACTGTGAACGCCCTGGCGCTGGGTGATGGCTTTGAATTCCTCCTCGCTCATGCCGCGCGGACGGCCGAAACGCGGCCGACCCTGGCGTGGCGGACGATTGGTCGGCTGACCGGCGGATAAAATTTCTCCGCTCTCATTCGTCTGGGCCGGCCCCGTTTCATTGGTCAGGCCTTCCGGCGGCGGGGGCGGCGAAAAAAACCGGTTGGTGCCGGGGCGATTGGTGTCCGAGCGGAAAAAGTCTTCACGCGACAGGACGATGGGCGGATTGGTTCCCTCGATGTCGCGGGTCACGTTGGCGCCGAGGTCCACGAGATTCATCAACGTCACGGCCTGTTCATCCCAGCGCTCCGTCGGGCCGGTGACTTCCTTCAACAGCGCGTTGGTCAGCGAGCCGACGGATGCGACGCCATCCCCGGCGGCGTTCAACAGTGCGATGCCGTTTAATTCGCCGGGGCGGATCAGATCGTTCAGCGCGGATTCGAGGCGCTCCTTGGAAACCACGCCGCCGAACCGCCGCTGCGAGCGCAACACGATACCGAGCGTGGTGGAAATATCTTTGGCGCGATAAATCAACTCCGCGTGCGCGGCTTCCCGCACCCGCGCGTGTTCCGCCACCTGCCAGGCCGCCACCACCGCCCACACGCCCAGCAGCAGTCCGTAAATTAAAATGCTGCGGCGTTTGAGTTCCATGCGGCGGCGGGTTTTAGGAACGGGACCTGCGCCCTATTTCTTTTTCACGGGCACCTTGTCGAGGAAGCGGTTCAACTCCTCCTCGGAATAGGATTTGGGCGTCAGCATGTGTTTCTGCTCGCTGACGGACAACGAGGCCAGCTGCGAGGGCGCCTGAACGATGTGCGGGGTGAGGAAGATCAGCAGTTCATTCTTCGCGTCCGCCTTTTGTTTGCGCTTGAAGAGATTGCCCAGCCACGGAATGTCGCCCAGGAACGGGACCTTGCTCTCGCTCGCCGACTTGGCGCTGCCCATCAAGCCGCCGATGACCACGGTCTGCGAATCGGGCGTGATCACGACGGTGTCCGCCGAGCTGATGTCAATCACCGGCGCCTGCACGCCCGCGGAAATGGTCGGCCACTGGCTTTTGTCCGGGTTGATGGCGGAGTTCTGCGGCGACACGATCATCTCCACATAACCCTCGGGCGAGATGTAGGGAGTCACCTTCAAGATGATGCCCACATCCGTGTAGGTCACGTTGTTGACGGGAATGTTGGCGATGCCCGAGTAGGAGACCGAGGAGATGAGCGGCACGGACTGGCCGACCGTGATGGTCGCGGGCTGGCCGTCCCGCGCCAGGATGGAGGGCCGGGAAAGGACTTCCGTCTTGCCAGCCTGGGCGATGGCCCGCAGCGTCGCGGTGAAATCCGTGCCGAGGATTTGATACATGCCCGAACCGATGCCCACCGGTTGGGTGCCGAAAGGCGTCAGCGCCGGAATGGCCTGCGCCGGCCCTGAGACGTTGAAGTTGGTGGTAAGGGAATTAAGTCCGTTACCGCCGAACACATTGGCCACGCTGCTGGTGAGCGAATTGCCCAGGTAGTTGCCGAACGTGCCTTCGATGCCGATGTCGCTGGAATTATTGTGCTGGACCTGGAGAAACACCACCTTGATCAACACCTGCGGCTTCGGGCGGTCGAGATTCTTGAGCACCTGGCGGATCTGCTCGGCGGTCTGGTCGTCCGTGCTGAAAACAATGTTGTGAGTGTCGGGATCCACCGTGACCGTGGCGGTGCCGACGGCGCCGTTGGCGTTGTACGCGCCGCTGCTGCTATTGCGGCTGGCATTGTTGCCGCCGCCGCCGAAGCCGCCGAACCCACCAAAGCCGCCGAAGCCGCCACCACCAAAGCCGCCGCCGCCGCGCTGCTGCGCGCAGAGCTGGAGCGTGGCGCTGACAAGGAGGACGGCCGCGCCGCCCAGGATTTTTTTGCAAGGTTGTCTGTTCATAAAGGTCGCTAGGTAAAAAATATTTCTGTCCACCGCTTAGTTTCCGCCCCGGCCCACACCAGTTCCGCCGCCCCGGTTGCCGCCCAGCGTGCTCGAGGACGACGACGAGGAATTACCGATCGAGCTGGCGTTCTGGGTTTCGCGGTTCTGCAACGCACTGTTCTGGGAGGAGCCCGTCCCGCTGCGCGAGGTGCTGCTGCTCGGGAACATGCCCTGCAAAACGGTGGCCGCCGCCTGCGGATCGCCGTGATCCAGGTGATACACGTAAACTTTCTGGTCGCGCGGCGAGGTGACATCAATCTGTTCAATCATGCCGGCGATCTGATCCATCAAATCCTTCTGCGCCGTCACAACCACGGAGGAGGTGCGCAAGTCCGCCACCGCCACCACCTGGGTCTGTTTGCGGATCCGATCGTTCTGGCTGCCGCCGCCCGCGCCCCCACCATTGCCGCCGCCGCCACCCATCATGCGCGCAAAGAAACCGCCCGGACCGCCGCCGCCGCCTTGTCCGCCGCCGCCGCCGAACCGGACGGGAGTCTGGCTGCCGCCGGAGGAGCTTTGGGATGGGAAAACGCCGCCCAACAAGGTTGCGACATCGGTCGGATTGGCGTGCTGCAGATGGAAGACTCGGATTTCCGTAGAGGCTTCGGCGCTGGAATCAATCGCCTTGATGATTTCGCACAGGTGCCGGATGTTCGCCTGCGTGTCGGTGATGACGATGGAATTGCCGGCCTCGTTCGCAATGATCGTGGCGGACTGGGAAACGAACGGGGACAGATCCTTCACCAGCTGCCCCGCCTCCACGAACCGCAGCGGAATGATTTGCGTCACGATGATGTCATTGTTGGGGACCAGGGCTGGATCGCTTTGGACGATGACCGGGATGTTGCGGCTTTTTGCGTCGTTCTTATCCACGATGGTCAGGAACTGCTCGTTGCGGATCGCGGCGTAACCGTTCTTGTTGAGCACGGTGTTGAGCAGGATCACGGCGTCATCCTTCGTCATGGCGTGGCTGCTGATGACGGTGACGTTCCCGCGCACCTGCGTGTCCATGACGATATGGAAACCCGCCGCGTCGCTGAGATATTTCAGGACCAGTTCCAGCGGGACGTTGCTGAAATTCAGCCGCAGGCCGTTGGTGCCACCACTGGCGGTCACCGGCTCGGCAACCGGCTCGGCCGGGGCGGGAGCCTCGGCAGTTGGCGCAACCGCGGCGGGTTTGACCGCGGCGGGTGCTGCTTTTTCCGCCGGCGGCGGCTCGGGCGCTTGCGCTTGGGTGCGGAAGGTTCCGGCGGTAAAAACCGCCGCGAGGAGAATTAGGTTGGTCGTTTTCATTGTCTTAATTTCTGTTTCCGGATTGCTGTTCTTCCTGCGCCCGCAGTTCCATCAAACGTCGAAGCGCGTCCCCGCCAGGCCCGGCGGGGAGCGGGGCGGCTTCGGCCGGCGCGCTCTCGGCGGGCGCTTCCACGCCGTCGGGCGGGGGTTCGCCCTGGTCCACCCCGAAGTCGGACATGGGCTGGCCGTCCACGGCGTTCGTGTCGGAATTTTCCAGCAGCGGCCCGCCGCCGGTTTCGTTGCGTTGCCCGCTGTAGCCGCGCCGTCCGCCGCGACCTGAATCGGTGGCGGAGTTTTGCGCGAAGGAAATCGTCTCCGCGGACAGCGCCCAATGCCCCCGGCCGTCATCGCGCATTTGCTGTCCGATTTTCAGGACGGTCGTGTTGGTGTCCAGCACCAGCGTCACGGAATCGGGCGTGATGGCCGCGATCTTGAAGCCGGCAATGGTTCCCTGCGCCTGCAGCACTTTGCGGTAGTCCGCGCTTGTGCCGTCAAAGAACGCATGGACGCCGGCCGTTTCGCCTTCGTCGTAGCTCATGATGCCGGCCAGGGCAAAACCGTTCCGGCGCACGGTCCGCGTGCGGGGACGGTACGGCGTGTTGGCCGCCCGGGCGTAGCGGTTCGGATTGAAAATATTCCGCTCGGAAATGAATTTGCCGAAGGTGGAATAATTCGCCGGCGCGGCCGGTGCGTTGGTGGTCTGGGCATCTGCCAAAAATCCCGGCGCCAGCAAGAGCACCGCGAGCAGGGCGACGAGGCGGGACCGGGACGCGGGCGTGGAACCATTGAAGGTCGAACCTCGAACCTCGAACCTCGAAAAACGAGTTTGGCTGCCTTCATTCAATGTTGGGCATTGAAGGTTGAAGGCTGAAGGTTGCGTCATTAGATTTTTTTTCATCGCTTCGCCTGTGAGTTCAGCACCAGCCCGCTGATCTGGAGACCGAGCGAGAGCTGCTGGCCGCCGGTGTCGCGCGCGCTCAGCTCCACGGATTCAAGCTGCAACGCCATCGGATCTTTTTCAATGTCGTATAAAAACTGGCTCAGCGTGGCCAGATTCCCGGAGGCCTCCACGCGGCAGTTGAGGGTCTGGTATTCGTCGGCGTCGTTTTTCCACTGCGGCAGGATGCCGGTGATGGTCGCGCCGCTGTCGCGCGACCAGGCGTCGAACGCCTTGAGCACCTGCTGTTCGGCGAGCGACGCGTTGTTCGGCAGCATGTTGGTATGCATCTGCTCCCACTGGCCGCGGATGCCGGCCGCCCGTTTCCGCAGCCGCTCCCCGTCCTCCACCTGTTTGCGCAGCCGGGCGACCTGCTGCGAGCGGGCCGACCACCATTTCGACAACGGCTCGTAAATCAGACTGTTGCCCACGAGCAACGCCGCCGCCACGGCGACCAGCACGGTCAAAAACTGCTGACGATTTTCAATTTTCATGGCCGCCTCCGTTCTTCCAGTGGAAATCAAAAGTGAACTGCATCAAAGACTTGCCGCGAATCTGATCCACCTTCAAGTCCGCCACGTGGTCCGCGCCGCGCAGTCTGGACAGCATCCCCAGCAGGGCCGCATTGTCACGCGCGTTGCCAGAGCAGCTCACCACCCCGCCGGCGCGAATCTCCACCATCTTCGCCGTGACCACGCCGTCCTCGGGAAACGCGGTCGTCACCTGCCGCAAAATGCTGAGGCTGCGGAACGAATCGTCGAACCACGGCCGGTATTGCCGGATCTGCGCCTGGAAGTTTTCCAGCTCGCGAACCTCGGCGGACATCTTGGACCACTGTGACCGCAGACTCATCAGCTGATATTGCTGGTACGCCAGCAGGCCGCCGACGACCAGTCCCACCGCCGCGCCCACCGCGCCGGCCGTGCGCAGTTTGCCGGAGGCATACCGTTTGTTGAGCTGCTGCCATGCGGTTGGCTTCGGCGGCAGAAATTCAAACTCCGGCGGCTGCCCCGTCAGCCAGCGCGCCGCGAGGCTGAACGCCGCCGAGAGCGAGGCGTCCGGCGGCAGGGTCACGCCAAATTCATTCGGCGCATACGCCGCGACAATTTCCACGCTCAGGCCCAGCGGCTCGAAGCGCAGCTCCATTTCGTCGGCCAGCGGCTGCGCCAGGTCGCGCGGGCCGAAGATGCGGACCGACTTCACGCTTTCGCGCAGACCATCGGGCAGCTGGCCCAGGGTGATGCGCGCCTCACGCCCCACCAGATCCGGTTGCAGCGTGCGGCGGCCGGATTCATTTTCAATCGCACCTTCCAGCGCACGCAACGCCGCCACGCCGCCGCCGGAAGTGATTTGCAACGACACCTGGCTTTCACCAATGGCGAGCGCCAGCACCCCGGGGTTCGGAGTTCCGCCTCCCGGCGGTTGCAGGGCGGCGAGGCCAAAGCCGAAACTCACCGGCTTCAACTTCGCCGCCGCCAACACCTGTTCCAGCGTCGCGAGCTGGCCGTTGGCGATCCCCGCCATGGTCACCAGCTGCTTGTCGCCCGGCAGCCGGCAGCTGGAGTTCGAAAGCCGCAAGGTCGAAGGGTCGCTCGGAAAACCGCGCTCGGCTTCGAGCTGCAGAAGGCTCTCGGCATCGGCCTCCGCCATCTTGGGGAGTTCGGTGTGCGCCGTGAGCGCCCACTTCACCGGCACAGCCACCACGCAGTAACGCTCGCGCACGCCGGCTGCGTCCAGCTGATTGCGGATTTCGCGGCCGACGAGTTCCGGCGCGGCGGTCAGCGGATCGAGCGAGAGCGTGACCGCGAAGGCCTGCGATTGTTGCAATGAACCATTGTTACGCTTCAGCACCACGCCCTCCAGCCGGCTGCCGTCGAGTGACAGGCCGAGCAGGCTGGTCAGCTTCTTGCGCTTGGCAAAATTGACTTTCAACACATTATTCATTTGGTGTCCATCGTGACGTACGTTTGCCGCGCTTTTTCGCCGAGCGCCCAGCCGAGCCGGCTGAGGTCCTGTCGGTAAATGATCTTGGGCGAGCCTTCGCTGGTGTCGAAGACAAACTTCACGCGCCGGTAGCCACGCCCGAACGGCCCGACCGCCGCGATATCGGCGGTGAATTGAAAACTTTTGGTCGTCACCAGATCGCGACTGGCCAGCGCGGTGATCACCGGGCTGGTGGCGCCGAGCGCGTCCACAATCCACGCAATGCTGCCCAGCGTGTCGGCATGCTGCTCCCGGTAGTTCACCAGGTCTTCCGCCGCGCCCTGGGCGGTGTTCTGGTCAACCCCAGCGCCCATGAACTGCGCGGTCAGCACTTCGGCGCTGGCGGTGTTGACGTTGACCCGGCCCCGTGTGAACAAATTGGTGCTGACCGTGGCATCGTGGTAGATTTTGGCGAAGTCGGTCGAACTCAGGGCCCCGCGCTGTTCCGCGGCGACGAAAAATCCCAGCAGGCTCGTGTATGTGGGCGGCTGCCCCCGGCCGAATCCCAGCGCCCCCATGATCTGACCGGCGCGGGTGGAGCCGTAGGCGCTGGCCAGCAGGGCGCGCAGCTGCGCCTCGACGGTGATGTTCGTCAAGGAGGAGCCGTCGGCATGAAAATTCGGTTCGCGGCTGTAGACCGTAAGGTATTCAACCAGCCCGGCGGTTTGCTGGCTCAGACTCCCGGCGGTTTTTTCGCTCGCGTCGAGAATGCCGTTGCGGTTGACGTCGTCGCCAACCAGCAGGCTGATCTCCGCGCCGTCCACCAGGCGGAGTTCGTCCACCGTTTCAAATGGCGCGCGCTTGGGGGCGTAGCCAAGCTGCGCGTAGTCCAGAGTCAGGCTGCCGTTGGTGTTGCGCCAGTCGGTAATGGCCGCCGCGAAATCCGCCGTCATGTTCGGCAGATAAGAAAGCGTGTTGGTGCCGGCGCGGTTGAGGTTCAGCTTGGAGCCTTCGTCCACGAGGCCAAAATACGGATCAGCCGTGGCCGCGCCCGTCGGGTCTCGCCCGATCATCCAATAACGCGCCTCCCCCAGCGCCACCGCCTCGCAGGCGAACTCGGTCTTCTCTGGCACCGCCCCGTTGGTCGCGAGATTGGAAAGCACCGTGGCGACGTAGCGCGCCGCACCTTCGATGGCCTGCTCCGAAGCGAGCCCGGAAGCGCGGTTGTCCGAGGCGCGCAGTTCAAAGGTCATGGCGTTGGCAAAATAAAGCGCGATGCTCACCAGCCCGATGGCGATCCACAGCACCACGATGAGGACGGAACCCCTCTGCCCAAAAGCGGAAGGCGGAAAGCGGCAAAGCGGAAACAGGGAGCGCCGCAACGGGTGGTTTCCCGCTTTTCCGCTTTCCGCTTTCCGCTTTTCTTCGCTGTGTTTCATTTCAAGAACTCGTGTTCGTCCGGGACTGCGAGTCAATCGGCACCAGCATTTCGCTGGGCGCCGGGCGGCCGTTGACACCGCCCTTGGCGGCCATCTGAACCAGCACGCGGACGGCGGACGGCAGGTTGGTGTTGACCGAACTGACCGAGGTCGTGTCCCATTCCGTCAGCCACTGGGCGCCGTCATAGCAGACAAACTGCACGCTCTCGACGCCGCCCAGCAGCCATTGCTCCTCGATTTCCGGCGTGGTGCTGCTCAGCAAATTGCGCGTGACCGTGCGGATCAAATCCTTCCCCGGCCCGGCCGCCGCCACGGGGAGTTTCAGCCCGTAGGTGACCCGCTGGATGTCGCCCCAGGGCTCGTTCTCGTGCAGCGCGCCGGTGGCGGTGTAAATTTCCGCGTTCACCGTGTCCGCCACGCCGACGCTGGTGATGTTTCCAGTCCGGAAGTTTCCGCTCAAACTGGCCGCGGCGTTGGGATTGGGTGTCACGGCGCATTGAAAATCGCGGCGCATGATAGCGAAGGCCTGCTCCATCGGCGTCGCCTCATCCACCGCCTCGGTGGTGGCGTTCCGCAAATGGAGCGCGCCGAATAACACAGCGTTGATGGAGATCAGCACGATGGCCGCGATGCCCACCGCCAGGATCAGTTCGATGAGCGTGAAGGCGCTTTCTCTCTCCCTCTCTCCACGAGGAACGAGTGGGGAGAGGGCCGGGGTGAGGGGCAATTTAGAACACGAAGCCTCCTCACCCCGGCCCTCTCCTCCCTTGGGGGAGGAGAGGGAGAAGACTCCCTTGCGTCCGTTATGTTCGCGGTTCAATTTCATGGCTGCAACCCCATCCCGCCGCCCGCCTGCGAACTGGCCAGCGTGCTCAGCTTCACGGAATAGTCGTGGCCCTTGGCTGAAAACTTCACCTCCGCCGACACGAGTTGCATGTTGCCCTGCGGCCAGTTTTCGCTGCTCAGGGTCGAGCGAAATTCGAGCGCGCCTTCGGTGACGGTTTGGTTTTGCGTGCCGTGATTCCAGTTCGTCGTCACGAGGCTTTCATTCAAAAGACGGTCCGCCACCCTGGCCGCCACGCCCTTGCGCGCCGCGACCTCGCCCGCGAGGCTGGCAATGTGCAGGGCCTCTACGGCCGCCGGAATGACGATGGCCAGGAACAGCAGCGCGGCCAGAACTTCGGCCAGCGTGAACGCCGCGGCGTGATTTCTAGTTGTCGGTGTCGCGAATTTCATAACCCATCCGGTTGCGCGACTGGACCAGCCAGCGCGAAACGCCCGCGTAATCCGTCAACCGCAGCTGCTGCGGACTTTTTTCGTCGATGCTGCCATCCGGCACAAACCGGATGGCCGGCAGACTCCGAAACGTGGAAGGCGTGGCGCCCCCCGTATTCACGACTGCAATCTGCAAGGTTTCATCCACCGTGAGGCGCTCCGCCCTGGGATCGCCGTTCGGGCCGGACGTTTCCGCTTCGAGCCCGTAGGTGCTGGACTTTTCATCCACCCACAGCGCCTGCGGCAGCCCTTCGCTCACCGCGCGACTCTGGCCCGCATGAATGAGCGCAAACAGCCGGCGCGCCTCGGAATCAATCGCCCGGCCGCGGATGAAATTCGACATGGCCGGCGCGACCATGGACGTAATGATGCCCAGCAAGGCCAGGACGAGAATCAATTCGATCAGCGTGAAGGCGCGAAGGAATGGCGAGCTGCGAATTTCAGCGCGCGGATGGGCGTCAGCGCCACGCATTCGTGCTGACACCATTCGCAACTCATGATTCGCAATTCGCAATTTCATCTACTTCCCGGACCAGTTGCCAATGTCGTCTTCCGTTCCCTCTTTCC
>JANPGB010000135.1:0-3448 GCA_031423695.1 Verrucomicrobiota bacterium | reverse complement strand
TCCCAATCTCTACTGGCAGGCGGGCCAGGTTTATAGCATGACGGTCGGAGTTTTTCTGCGGAGCGACAGTGTTCCTGGAACCGGTCGTTCGATCGACGTTCGGTTGTTTTACCGCACTGCCCAAGGCGCGGCTGCCAATATCTTGAATGTCCGAACACTTACGGTGGGAACCAGTACGCTTTCAACCAATACCATAACTGATTACACGCTGACTTGGATGGTGCTGCCGGGAGCGCCGGAGGTCGGCAAGCCGATTGGTATCTGGTTTGCGTCCGGGACGACCGGCTCGGGTGGCACGGGCGACTGGGGTTTTGATAATGTCCGTTTGAGCAGTGTGACCACGCCCGCCAGCACCTGGAGCGGCTCGGTTAATGGCGATTGGGACATCGGCACCACCACCAACTGGCTGGCGGGTGCCACCCCCGTTGTGTATGCCAACGGAACCTCAGTCACCTTTAATGATACGGCGCCCGGCGCAACCACGGTGAATCAAACTGCGAACCTCATCCCACTAACACTGATCGTCAGTAATGCCACTAAAAATTACACCTTTACCGGCAGCGGCAGCATCAGTGGTGTCCGGCTTCTAAAGCAAGGCACTGGCTCACTGGCCGTGCTTTCGACCAATGCGTTCAGCAGCGGCAACTCGGAAATCCAAAACGGCACCGCAGTCTTTAACGGAACTTCCAACAGCATCACGGGGGAATTTTGGGTTGGCTCGACCATCAACAGCGCCGCCGCGCTGGTGTTGAGCAATGCCTTGGTGAACGCTTCTTCCTGGCTGGCAATTGGCCGGGGCAACGGCACCAGCAATTTCCTCTCGACGGTCACGCTCTATAATTCCCAGATCGCCGTGCCTTATGCCTCCATGGGATTTGACGGTGGCGTGGTCGGGAACCTCACAAGACAGACACTTACTTTGAACGGAAATTCTATTTTCACGTTGACTGGTAATGTTGGCACTTCCGGTTTCTATGTCGGCGAGAGTGGAGGATCGGACGGTTCCATCTATCTGAACAAAACCTCAAGGGTAACCTCGGCCGCGCGCCTTCTGGTCGGACGAAACACTGGTTCCACCGGCTCTATTTATGTCAGTGATTCCGCCACTCTGACCGTCAACAATTATCTGTCGGTAGGCTTGGGAGGCACTGGTTCAATGGTAGTCAAAAGCAACGCCGCCCTCGCGGTATCCGTTGACTTCAACGTCGCCGATCTCGCGAACAGCCAGGGCACGGTTTACATTCAGGACAACGCGCAGGTTAATCTGGCTGCAATCTTCGTGGGGAGAGCGGCCAATGCGCTCGGCTCGGTTTATCAAAGTGGCGGCACGGTGAACGGCGCGGGAATCCAAATCGGCGTCTTAGGTTTGGGGAATTGGCATCAATCCGGCGGCACCTTCAACATCACCAACGGATGGGTTTCGATTGGCAACAACGGCCCGGCGGGAACCGCCACTTCCGCCGGCATCCTCACCGTCGCGGGCGGAACCTTCAACCAGACCACGCTGGGTAACGGCCTGATGGTGGGCGACGTTCCAGGAAATTCCGGCACCGCCGGCACGCTCAATATCATTGATAATGGCGTGGTCAACGTGGCGAGCACCGCCGCCGGCCTGGTGGTCGGCAACAGTCTCAATTGCGTTGGCGCGGTGAATCTCGACGGTGGCCTGCTCACCACGACTTTCGTGCAGACCCGTAATGGTGGTTCCGGAACTTTCAATTTCAATGGCGGCACGCTCCGGGCTGGTCCGGGGTTTAAGACGAACTTCATGTCGAGCCTGACCGCAGCCTATGTCCGGAGTGGCGGCGCGTTTATTGACACCGGCAGCAACACCATTGCGATTACTCAGGCTCTACTCGATGGAAGTGGCAATGGCGGCTTGACCAAACTAGGCATCGGCACGCTGGCTCTCAACGGTGTCAGCACCTACACCGGTGCCACGGTAATCAGCAATGGCACGCTGCAAGTCAATGGCCAACTGGCGGCAGGCGGTGTGACTGTTAAAACCGGTGCCATTATCAGCGGCACTGGCCTGGTCGGTGGCTCGGTGACAATCCAAACTGGCGGCACGCTCGCGCCCGGTGGTTCGGTGGGCACGCTGACGGTCAATGGCAACCTGACTGTGGCGGGCAACCTGTTGATCGAAATCAACAAATCGCTGGCAGCTTCTAATGACTTGGTCGTCGTGTCCGGAACTCTCGCCAACAGCGGCACCGGCACGCTGACCGTAAGCAACCTCGGCCCCGCGCTCGTTGCGGGCGATAGTTTCAAACTCTTCAACAAGGCGCTGGTTGGCGGGGCGGCTCTTACCGTTACCTCGACGCCGGGAGCCGGGTTGGCTTGGTCAAACAACCTGGCCGTGGACGGCACGCTCGCCGTGATCTCGACCGTATCCACCCTGCCGCCGACGCTGACCAACACCGTGAGTGGAAGCAATCTGATGCTGTCTTGGCCGACAGATCATTTGGGTTGGCGGTTGTTAGTCCAGACTAATACCTTGGACGTCGGTCTTAATACTAATTGGTTTACCTGGCCAAATTCAACCAACCTGACGTCGGTTTCCATATCTATTAACTCCGCCAATCCGAGCGTCTTCTTCCGGCTGGTGTATCCATAGCTCTGACACCGTCTGTGGCCACTTCATGCCACCTGACATGACTGTTGCTTGCGATAGAATTTTTCGCATACTTGCTGAAAACAAATTTAGACAACACTCGCATGAAACTGATTGGAAAAACATTTTTTCGCGCCGCCGACGTTTTGGCCGCGCTGACCTCAACGCAACTGCTCCACGCGGCCGGTGACCCCATGCGCCCGCCTTCCGTGCCGCTGGTGGCGTGCGATCCTTACTTCAGCATCTGGTCGCCGGGGGACAAGTTGACCGACGCCGACACGACGCATTGGACGGGCAAGCCGCATCGGCTTTCGAGTGAGGTGCGGATTGATGGCCTGGCGTTTCGGGTGATGGGCCAGGGGGCGGACGTTCCCGCACTGCTAGCGCAGCTTCAGGCAATCTATGACACGCGCGGCGTGAACCTGGTCTGCGTGGCGGACAAGTGGCAGTTTCGCACCGCCTCCGATCTCGCATTCCTGCTACGCAAGGAGCAGCCGGAGCTGAAGCGCCTGTCGCGTGCGGCCATCGAGACGCTTGCCATTGTCGCGTATCACCAGCCGGTCACCCGTGCGGAGATCGAGGACATTCGCGGCGTGATGCTGTCGAAGGGCACGATCGACGCATTGATGGAAGTGGGCTGGGTGAAGATCCGTGGCCGCAAGCGTACCCCGGGCCGTCCGGTGACGTTCGGCACCACCGAGTCTTTCCTGACGCACTTCGGTCTGGAGAGCGTGAGCCATCTGCCGGGCGTGGATGAGCTCAAGGCGGCCGGCTTCCTGGAAGCCATTCCGCCGTCGGGCTTCGACGTGCCCAACCCGTCCGAGGAGCTGGCGT